>JAKBBE010000110.1:0-3781 GCA_021826035.1 Pseudomonadota bacterium
TGCCCGGTTGCAGCGTCGCGCTCGTGCCGACGAGCTGCCGGCCGCCGACCCGGGCGAACAGGCGATACAGCGCCTCGGCCTCGCGCTGCTCGGCCGGACCCCAGTGATGCGGAATGCCGGCGCGAAACCCGTGGCGCAGCGCGATCAGTTCCCCCGGTGTGCGCGCGCCGGTCCGGCGCCCGAGCCACTGCCATTCCGCGTTCGAGGTGGCGAGGATGGCCTCGGCCTCGCGCGTGGCGCGTACGAAACCGGCGAGCGCACGCGGATGGGCTCGCGCCCAGGGCCCCGAAACAACATAGCCGACCAGCGGGATCGGTCGCTTGAAGCCGAGCTGGCGCAGGGCACTGCGCAGCGACAGCACGACCGGCAGTCCCCGGCTCTTCAGCGGCGCGGCAAAGTTCCAGAACGTGAGCACCGCGTCGAGATGTCCGTTGAGCAGCTCCTGGTTGAGCAGCGGCGGCGCGCCGAAGGACAGCCGGGCCTCGCGCGCCAGATCGACGTGCTGCTCGGCGGCGAGCGCCTGCAGGAGCACCCAGCTCTTATCGAGCGGGCCGCCGGCGATGCCGAGGCGGCGTCGGCGCAGGTCGGCCAGATCACGAATCGGTGCCCCGCGCGCCGCCACCAGTGCACCGAGGTCCGTCGAGAACGGAAAGAACGTCCAATGCGCCCCGGCGGCGCGCTGCCGCGACACCCACAACCAGTCGGACACCGCGCAATCGACGCGCCCGGCCTGCAGGGCCACCAGGGTCGCCTGCGTGCCGGCCAGCCCCAGCGTGTCGATGCGGATGCCGTTGGCCCGATCGAGGTCGTGATGACGGATCACGTCCATCACCCAGCTCACGGTGCCGAATTTCAGCACGGCGATGCGCACGGTCGGCTGCGCGCGCGCGAGGGCCGGGGCAGCGGCGATCGCGAGCAGCAGCGTCACGACAGACAGGCGTATGCCTCTCACCGACCGCGTCCTCCACTGGCGCACTCGTCCCACCGGTATCCGTCCCGGTGCGCTGGCATCCCGTGACGCACCCCCGAAGTGACTGACTGCATCGGCCGGTCCCTCAGGGGATCACGGCGATGCCCCACGGCAGCCGCCCGACCGGTACGGAGCGCACCGCCTCGAGCGAAGACGTATCGATGATCGTCACGTCGTTCGTCAGGCCATTGACTACGAACAGCCGGCGGCGATGCGGACTGAACATGATCTGCCAGGGCCGCTGCCCGACCAGGATGTATTTCTCGACCTTGTAGGTCTTCGCATTGACGACGGCCACCCGGTTGGCGCGTCCGAGCGCCACGAATGCCAGGCGTCCGTCGGTCGTGAAGCGAATGCCGACCGGCCCGATGTATTCGCGATCGACCCCAGGAATGTGAAAATTGATGATGTGGATGATCTGGTGGGTGTGCGGATTGATCACCGAGACGGTGCCGCCGACCTCGGAAGACACCCACAGCAGCTGCTGATCCGGTGTGTACTCGGCGATCCTCGGCCGGGTGTCGACCAGGATGTTGGCCACCACCTTCCAGTCCTGAGTATCGATGAAATGCGCCATGCTGGTGGTCTCGGAAACCACCACCACCGTGCGCCCGTGCCGGCTGACGGCCAGACCCTCCGGCTCGATGCCCACCGGAATCTGCCGGATCCACTTGCCCGTGGCGAAATTGATCACCGTGACCAGGGCGTTGTTCTCATTGGACACGTAGACTTTGTCACCCGAAGGGGACATCGCCAGGGTCTCCGGATCCGGCCCCGTCTTGATCCGGCGCACGACCTTCAGCGTGTGCGTATCGATGACGTCGATGTTGCCGGAGTCCCCATCGCATACCAGCACGTACTTGTGGTCCGGTGTCGCGACGATTCCCCGCGGTCGCTGGTCGGTGGGGATCGTGGCGATCACCTTGTAGGTCTCGCCGTTGAGCACCGTGACCGTATCGTCGACTTCATTGGTGACGAACAGCTCCGTCGCCCGCGCCCGTGCCGCGCAGACGCCGAGCACGACAAGCGAAGCGATGAGCACCGCGCAGCGTCCGGTCAGTGCAGGTCGCATTTTGTCTCCGGCTTATCGAAGCCCAGCGTGTCGGTCGTGTACCCCGGGTGCAGAAAGCCGTGCTGCGGCGACATGGATACGACCATCAAGGGCGTCGCGAGCAACACGGGCTGGCGCAGTTGCTGGTCCCAGCGGCGGAACGTCAGCCCCTGTCCCTTGTAGCCCGCAACCAGGAAATCCTTCGAGCGCAGGTACTTGCGCATCGGGACCGCCGTGGTGATGCCGGCGCGCATGACGGCATTGCCGATGATCCGCACCGCCAGCCACCCGCCGTAATCGCGCTCGGTCATGTTGCGGTGCGCAAACAGGTTGAACCGCTGCTGCATCTGCAGGGCGGCGTAGGACTGATAGGCGGGCGTCCAAGCGGTCGCGACCAGCCCCTGCGTGCCGACCACCGGGCGAGCGGCGAAGGTGTTATACGGCAGATAGTCGCCGAACAAATCCGTCTCGTCGGCCACGAAGATCACGTCGTAATCCGCGTTGACCTCGGTCGCGAGCGGCATCTGCGTCTGGATCTGCTGGTAACCGGTGTCACTGCGGCGCGATCCGGGGTTGTAATTATAGAGCTTGTCCGCCGCGACGCGCGCGCCGTAGCGCATCGCCGAGCGGCGGATGTCCGCCGCGTACACCGCATCCCCGGGCGTCGGCCCCTGGATGATGAACCAGCGGGTCCAGCGCTTGAGAACCAGGTACTGCGCCAGCGCATCGGTGCGCATCGCCTGGCTCGGCAGCAGATGGAAGGTGTTCGCCCGGCAGTCCTGCTGACGCAGACTGTCGTCGATGGTGCGCATGTCGAGAATCACGGCATTGCGGGCCGCCGGCAGATTCGCCACCGTCATCAGATCATTCGCCTTCAGGTCGGCGATGATCACCGTCGGTCCGTGCGCGAGCAGCTGCTGCGCTGCGGCGATGAGGTTGCCGCCGTCCGGCACGGTCACGACGTTCAACTTGAAATGCCAGCCGATGAACTTGCCGGCGGTATTGAGCTCGTAGGTTGCCTCCTCGGAGCCGGCCAGGCCGAGATCCGCAGGATGGGTCTCGAGTAACGAGGGCAGGATCTCGGGATTGAAGTGGTACTTCTTGCGCAGGAAGTTGATCGAAAACGTCCTGACGCCGGCCGCCCGCACCGGCGTCGCGCTGCCGATCAACAGGCTCGCGCCGACCACCAGGGTCAGCGCGAGCCGTCCGATTTGTCGCAGGCTGCCTCGCACGTCCGCGTGCCGCTCAATGGTACTTGTGGCCCGGCGGTCCGTTGTAGGCCGAGCGGATCCACGTGATGATCTTCCAGACGTCACTGGCGTGTTTGATCACCACTCCCATTTCCGGCATCGGTCCGATGACGTTCTCCAGACCCTCGCGCTGGTAGCCGTGCTGCTGCAGCTTGTCCGATCCGTACGAGATGAGGCGGAACAGCGTGTCGTCACTGCCACCGTAGATCCACACCCCGTTGATCAGCGGCGGGCACATGCCCCCGCCCCCGCCCCCGCCGTGACAGCCGCTGCAGCCGTAGCTCATGAACAGCTTGTGCCCTTCCTTGGCCATCTTGGCATTGCCGTCGTACGGATTGTGCAGCGTTCCTTTGGGTGCCTTGGCGACCATCTGCAGGGGCGGTGCATTCAATTCCGCCGGCGTCTGGACGAACGAAGGCGGCGCGGTGCCGGCGCGCGACGGCATGGCGATCCAGCAGCCGGCCGCCACCAGCGTGAAAGTCAGAATCGCCAAACCCGCAAAGCGTGTCC
>JAKBBE010000110.1:3881-9371 GCA_021826035.1 Pseudomonadota bacterium
GCATTCAATTCCGCCGGCGTCTGGACGAACGAAGGCGGCGCGGTGCCGGCGCGCGACGGCATGGCGATCCAGCAGCCGGCCGCCACCAGCGTGAAAGTCAGAATCGCCAAACCCGCAAAGCGTGTCCTCATCGTGTTCTCCGGTTACTGTGTGATTCGTGACGCCGCGGCCTACGGATGAGCAAGCAGCTCAAGGGTCCGGGTGGCGCCGAGATTGTCGTTGGCAACCGCGATGTCGTGCGCGGTCTGGCCGGCCGCGGATTTCATCTGCGCATTCGCGCCCGCCTGGATGAGCAGGCCGATCATCGGGGAGTTGTCGTGCGCGGCCGCGATCATCAGGGCGGTGACCCCTTGGGCATCGGCGGCATTGACATTCGCCTTGTGGGCGAGCAAGGCGCGCGCGATGCTCATCGGACTGTGGATCTGGGTGAGCCGCAGCCGGCTGTCGGCCGACGGCGGACGATCGCTGGCCACGATCATGAGCGGCGTCAGGCGGTACGTGCTGGCCGGAGCATTGACGTCGGCGCCCGCCTGGATGAGCGCATAGGCCGAATCGAACTGCTGCTCCTCGATCGCCATGCCGAGCAGCGTGTAGCCGCGCGGCGCTCCCTCGTTGGGATTCGCGCCATGCGCAAGAAGGAATTCGATCGCCGGTGCGCGATTACGCAGCACCGCGCCCATGAGCGGCGTCGCACCCCCGCTGTCGCGTCGATTGACCTTCGCGCCGTGCTCGAGCAGCAGCCGGATCATCGGTACGCAGCCGGCACGGGCCGCCATCATCAGCGGCGAATTGCCGAGATTGGTCAATGCGTTGACGTCCGCGCCCTTGCCGATCAGATACGCTGCCCGGGAGACGTCGTTGGCGATCACTGCATCGTCGAGCTCCTTGGTGGGACTGGACCCTGCGGCCAGCCACCGCTCGAGCCGGGCGCGCGAGATCGTCCAGTGCGTTGGCTTCGCGCCGGTGTCCGAGACGGAGTGCGACACCATGTAGCTGCCGTGGGCCGGCAGGGTGCCGGCGATGAGACAGTCGGCGCACTGCACCAGCGGCACACCATAGTCATGCAGAATCTTCTCGATGGCCGCCCGGTTCGCCTTCAGGGCGTTGTTGAGCGCATAGCGGAGCACAACGTCGCTCGGCTGCACGCCGATGGCGAGGCTGAACTCCATCGGCACCGAGTCATCCATGAGGTTGGTCGGCTGCAGGGTGAGCGGCTCGCCCTTCATGGTCTTCAGCCACCCGGCCATGGGACCCCAGGCGCCGGCGATATCCAGTTTGCCGTCGGCCACCTCCTGGACCTGGTTCCAGGGCTGGTGCGCCGGATTCCACTCCGTGTCGTTGTGCACCGGCCAGACCTGCACGTGCTGGTAGACGTCGTGATCCTGCAGCGCCTGACGCAGTGCCGAGATCTGGAACACCCCGAGCCGCAGGGTCTTCAGATGCGGATCGTCCAGGCTCTTGATGTCGAGATGCTCATCGTTGCGCCAGACGAGCACGTAGGTCGTGCGATAGATCGGGACCGTCGCCAGGATCCCCTTCGCATGCACGGGCATGTCCATCAGCAGATCGCATTCGTCGGCGGTTCCGAATGCCTCCCCGACGAGGCTGCCCGTGTAGGCGCGCCAGTAATACTGGATCCGCGCGCCCATCGACTTGGCAAGCACCTCGAGAATCTTGTTCTGGTAGCCCTGTCGCTTGTGGTTGGACAGCGGCATGTCGCCCGGATCGGCACAGACCCGCAGCACCCGAAAATGCGTCGTGAGAGCAGCTTGCTTCGCCGCGTCCTTCTCAGCGCGGTCGAGCTGATTGAAGTCCTTGCCCGCCCACGGGCCGACCAGTCCCTCGGACTGGCCCGCTGAGCCGGCCGCGGCGGCATCAGCAAACGCAGGTGACATCAGCACGGCCGTGAGCAGTACAGCGGCCGCCGGCAATACCCAGCGGCCCGATCGCGGCATTAAAGACATCGCGTGTCCCCGTCCTCGTCGACCATCCGGTTCCCGCAGGCCTCCGGCAACGCCGGAGGAGAGGGAAGTTCGGCACCCCGCGGAGGCCCGTGCCCCCGCAGGGTGCCCAAGGTCAATCTAGCACAATCCCGTCGTCACATTCCCTCGTCGTACGCCTTCGGCAGACGGAACGTGTAGAGCGTGCCGCCCTGCGGAATGAGGTTCAGTTTCGTGGCCTTGGCCATGGCGGTCGCACCGATCGCCCCGTACTTGTCGTTCAGATCGAGGCCGGCCGTCACCGGCAGTCCGATCCAACCGCCGATGCCGGCGAAGATCGACACGTACTGACGTCCATCAACCGACCAGGTGATCGGGTTGCCGATGATGCCCGACCCGAGCTTACGCTCCCAGAGGATCTTACCCGTCTTGGCATCGACCGCGCGGAAGTACCCGCCGAGATCGCCGTAGAACACGACTCCCCCGTTGGTGTTCAGCGTGCCGCTCCAGTTCGGATACTTGTCCGGGATGTTCCACAGCGTCTTGCCGGTCGCGACGTTGAAGGCCTTCAGACGGCCCGCAACTCCCGGCTTGTGCTCGTACATGTAGACGTTGGCGAACACGTAGACCAGGCCCTGCTGGATGTCGGTCCGCGGCTGCGGCGTATCCTGCATGCACCAGTTGTTGGTCGGCACGAAGAATACCTGCGGATCCGCCGGGTTGACCGACGCCGGCTGCTGATCCTTGCCACCCATGGCCGAGGGACAGGCCTGGGCCATCTGGTTGACGAGCAGCGGTGAGTGCTCATACACCTTCACCGGGCGACCCGTGTGCAGATTGACCTTCTCGGCCCAGTTCACATAGACGAACTTGTGGGCCGCGAGCAGCGTGCCGGTCCGGCGATTCCAGACGTAGGCGAAGCCGTTGCGATCGAACTGCACGAGCGTCCTCTGCATCCGACCGTCGATGGGCATGTTGACCAGGATCGGCTCGTTGACGCCGTCATAGTCCCACTGATCGAACGGGGTCATCTGCATGGCCCACACGACCTTGCCCGTCACGACACTGCGGGCAAACATGGTCATCGACCACTTGTTGTCCCACTTGCCGTCGTTGCAGGATTCCTGCGTCTTCGGATGCGCACCGCAGCGGTATGAGGGGCTCCACAGACCCGGGTTGCCGGTGCCGTAGTAGAAGAGCTTCAGCTGCGGGTCGTAGCTGTACCAGGCCCACGCCGCTCCGCCGCCGCGCTTCCACTCATCGCCCGGATAGGTCATCCCGAGGTCGTGCCCGGCGGTGCCGTACTGGGGATTCCACTTGTTGGTCTCGGACGTGAAGCCGACCTGCGCATCGGTGCCGTTGCTCCAGTACTTCCACAGGAGCTTGCCGGTCTGCAGATCGAAGGCCTTGATCTCACCGCGGGCGCCGAACTCGTCACCACCGAAGCCGACGATCACCTTGCCATCGGCGATCAGCGGCGCGTTGGTCACGGTCTGACCCCGGTCTGGCCAGGCGTGCTTGACTTCCCAGTCGACCTTGCCGGTCTTGGCGTCGAGCGCGATGAGATAGCCGTCGAGGGTGTTGAACAGGACCTTGCCCTCGGCGTAGTTCAGACCGCGATTGACGGTGTCGCAGCAGGCGCGCGGCACGGCCGACAGATCACGGCCCGTCTTCTTCACATAGTTCCAGACCTCGACCGGATGATCCGGATGCGACAGGTTCAGCGCCTGAACAATGTTCGGCCAGCCGCTGACGAAGTACATCATCGGCGTGCCGTCGACGTTGACCACGATCGGTTGGCCTTCCTGGCCGCGCAGCGTGCCGAGCGACTGGGCCCAGGCCATCTCCAGATGCTGCGCATTGTGGGTATTAATCTGCGAAAGATCACTATGCCGATCGAGCGCGAAGTTCTGGCCCATCGCTGGCCACAGGTTGGGATTGGCGCTGGCTGCCGTGATTTCGGAGTCAGTTCCGGCTCGGGCAACCGAACCCGCTCCGCAGGCGATTCCCGCCGCCAAGAGGATGACTGTCGGCGCTACAAGTCTGCGCCATTTCACTAATTTCATAGATCCCCCTTTGATGAGAATGTCGAGCTCGCTGCCGCCCCGCCAAATACGGTCGCCCAGACGGCCAAGGATCGGAACTGATCGCCCATTGTTCCCTCCCACATTCTTGGTTGTTCGCAAGTGCGGTCGATTCCCCACGATCCTCTACCGCATCCGGGGCTGACATGGCTTGCACTGCATGTCGGGCACGGTTGCATTGCCGGGCGCTATGAATACACCCGTGGCCATCGCCCTGCAACGCTAACCGTGAACGAACTCGTCGCTTTTTGGCACCGCGCCGCCAGCGTCCCTAGAGTGTGCCAACAATGGAACGCATTGTGTCCGGGTCGGGTCCGGCCGGGGACCGCCGCCCGGCGCCCTGGCCGGCGGCCGTCGGCGCGGTACGGCCTAACATCTCCCCGCGGCGCCGTACGATCCGCGCGGATGAACCGACGCGCCGGCGTTGGGATGAGCGTGCCGGGCGCAGAGCCCCCTTTGACCCCAGGCTGCGCCGGGATCAGGTCGTCTCGCGCTCGGTGAATGGCGACTGCCTCGTGCGGCTCGCTTGAGCCGGACTGCTGCGGATTGCAGGACGGAGAACGCGCACGCAGGCGCGATGTCGGTTCGGTGCAGGCTGCTCGCGCGCCCTCAGCACGCAGAGCAATCAGCCGGGCGGGGCACGGGAAGCGCCGCTCGGGCGCCGTGCAGGCGCCCGAGCGGACTTTACTCAGCAGCGAATGCGCGCGCTCCTGCGCGGCGTCGCCGGCCTCAGGAAGCGAGCGTGCCCTTCTGCTTGGCCGTGTGAGTGGCGATCGCGTCCATCAGCGCCGGTGAGAGGCTGTCATAGGGCTCCAGACCCAGCTCCTTCAGCCGCGCGCGCACCTCGCCCATACGCGCCGGAGGGAAACCAGACTCGATGATGGAGGAAACGAACGCGGCGAATTCCGGGGCCGCCCAGCCGTTTTCCTGCAGCAGCTCCGGGTGGACGAAATCAAAGCCGTAGAACGCGTGATCCTTGTTCTCGATACGCCCGTACAGGTGCACGCCACAGCCGGTGCAGGCATAGCGCTGGATGACCGCGCTCGGGTCGACGATCTTGAGCTTCTGCGCATTTGCCACGACGCTCAGTTTGTCGCGCGGCACGACCGCCACTAGCGAAAACAGCGCACCCTTTGGCTTCCAGCACTTCGTGCAGCCGCAGACGTGGTCGAAGGCCACGTTGGCGCCGATGCGCACCTTGACCGGATCGGAGCTGCAACGGCACACGAGCGTGCCGCCCGCGAAGTCCGCTCTGCCCGCCTTGACTCCGTGGTCGACTGCCGGATGAATCGAAATTGCCATGTGATGTTCCTCTTGCTTGGTTTGAATTCTGCGTTTCAGAAGGTCACGACGGTGCGGATGGATTCGCCGCGATGCATCAGATCGAACGCCTCGTTGATGCGCTCGATCGGCATCACGTGCGTGATCAGCTCGTCGATGTTGATCTTCTTGTCCATGTACCAGTC
>JAKBBE010000111.1 GCA_021826035.1 Pseudomonadota bacterium
ATCTGGCGCCGAAGGAGTTCGCGCTGCTGTCGCTGCTGGCGCGCCGCCAGGGCGAGGTGCTCTCGCGGTTCGTCATCGCCGAGCAGGTCTGGGACATGAACTTCGACAGCGACAGCAACGTCGTGGATGTCGCGGTGCGCCGGCTGCGGCGCAAGGTGGACGATCCCTTCCCGGTGAAGCTCATCTACACCGTACGGGGCATGGGATATGTTCTGGAAGCACGCGGCTGACGCCGGAGTGGGCCGCGCGCGGCGCGCGGCGATGACGACGTGGCTGACGCTGTACTACACGGCAGCCTCGGCAGTCCTGCTGGGCGCGGCTTGCGCACTCTTTTATTTTAGGCTCCAGCATAGTCTCGATGACTCCAGCTGGGATTCGCTCGAGGAGAAGACGGGCGTGGTCACCCAGCTGCTCGAGCACATGCCCGCCGGGCGCACCGGGGTGCCGCCGGAGGTGGCGCAGGAGGCGCAGATCTCGGGCAACTTCCGTTCGCGCTTTCTGCTGCGCGTGCTCGATGCGCGCCGCCACGTGCTCATCGAGACCCCGGGCATGAGTGCGCAGTTGCCCGATGCGCGCTTCCCGTGGGTGCGCCCCGGCCAGAGCGAGGCGCGCGGGGAATTCCGGCGCGATCACCGCCGTTACCTGCTGATCTCCGCGGCGCTCCCGGCGGGGCGCGCCGGGGGCGTGCCGTGGCGTCTGCAGGCCGCCCTCGACATGAGTCCCGTGCAGCAGTTGCTCGCGGCGTACCTGCGCCAGATGCTGCTGGTGCTCGCCGGCGGGGTGGTGCTCGCCGCGCTCATCGGCCGGGCCGTTGCCCGGCGCGGCCTGCGTCCGATCGGGGACATCGCCCGAGCGACCGAGCGGGTCGGCGCCGAGCGGCTGCACGAGCGGATCGGGGCGGCCGGCTGGCCGGCGGAGCTGACCGCGCTCGCCGCCGCCTTCGACGGCATGCTCGAGCGGCTGCAGCAGTCCTTCGAGCGGCTCGAGCAGTTCTCGGCCGATATCGCCCACGAGCTGCGCACGCCCATCAACACGCTGATCGGCGAGGCGCAGGTCGCGCTCGCCCATGAGCGCAGCGCCGCGGAGTATCTGGAGGTGCTGCACTCGGCGCTCGAGGAGTACGGCCGGCTGGCGCGCATGATCGACAGCATGCTGTTTCTCGCCTACGCCGATCACACCCGCCGCGCCGCCGAGCGCACCGTGCTCGATGCGCTGCACGAGATGCAGACGGTGGCCGAGTTCTACCAGCCGCTCGCCGAGGAGTCCGGCGTGCGCGTGCAGTGCGGCGGCTCGGCCGACCTGTTTGCCGATCCGCAGCTGCTGCGCCGGGCGCTGAGCAACCTGGTCGCGAACGCCCTGAAGCACACCCCGCGCGGCGGCAGCGTGCGCCTCGAGGCTGACGCCACGCCCGAGGGCGGCTGCCGGCTGAGCGTGCTCGACTCCGGCCGCGGCATCGGCGCGCAACACCTGCCGAAACTCACCGATCGCTTCTACCGCGTCGATTCATCGCGCGGCGCGGCGCAGGGTGGCGCGGGCCTCGGGCTGGCCATCGTGAAGTCCATCATGGGCCTGCACGGCGGGACGCTCGAGGTCGACAGCGAACTCGGCGCCGGGACCGCGGTGCGTCTTTACTTTCCGCCGGCCGAGCCCCCCGCGCACTGATCCGGCGGGGCATCGCGGCCAGATGACCGTTTGGTCATCTTCAGGTCATGCTGCCGTCAGGATCGCCTCGCTATCGTTCGCCCCGTGCGGCCGCACGGCCGTGTGAAGCGAAAGGCGGATGCGCTGATGAGTCTGGTGCGGCTCGCGCTGCGGCGCCCCTACACGATATTCGTCCTGGTGGTCGGTGTGATCGCCGGGGCCTTGCTCGCCATCAACAAGATGTCCGCGGACGTCTTCCCGCCGCTCGGCGTTCCGACCATCTACGTCGCCCAGCCCTACCCGGGAATGACCGCGGCGCAGATGGAGGGATTTCTCACCTATTACTACGAGTACAACTTTCTCTACATCACCGGCATCCGCGAGGTCGAGGCGCGCTCGATCGAGGGTGCGGCGCTGCTGAAGATCACCTTCCAGCCCGGCACCAACATGGCGCAGGCGATGTCCGAGACCGTGCAGTACGTGAACCGAGCGCACGCCTACATGCCGCCCGGAACGGTGCCGCCGTTCATCGTGCGCTTTGACGCCGGCAGCGTGCCGGTCGGCTATCTGGCCTTCTCCAGTCCGACGCGCACCGTGGCGCAGATGCAGGATCTGGCGCTGAACACCGTCCGTCCGATGTTCGCCACGCTCCCCGGGGTGTCCGCCGAGGCGCCGTTCGGTGGCAGCGCGCGCACCGTGATCGTCTCGCTCGACCCGGCGAAGCTGCAGGCCTACCGCCTCTCGCCCGATCAGGTGGTGAGCGCGATCGCGAAGTCCGAGACCATCAGCCCGGCGGGCAACATCGATCTGGGCACGCGCAATCCGGTCGTGGAACTGAACTCCATTGCGCACAACATCGCGGATCTGGCCGCCGTGCCGATCCGCACCGGCACCTTTCCGGCGGTGTTCGTGCGCGACGTCGGCTCGGTGGCCGATGGTGCCGACATCACCACCAGCATCGCGCTGGTCGATGGGCATCCGACCGTCTATCTGCCGGTCACCAAGCGGGCGGATGCCTCGACGCTCACGGTGGTCAATGAGGTCAAGGCAAACCTCGGGCGCTTCCAGGCGGCGCTGCCGCCCGACGTGCACATCCACTACGTGCTCGATCAATCCCCGTTCGTGACCCGCGCCATCGGCAGTCTGACTCTGGAAGGGGCGCTCGGGGCGCTGCTCGCCGGGGCGATGGTGCTGCTGTTTCTGCGCGACTGGCGCAGCGCCTTCATCGTCGTGCTGAATATTCCGCTGGCGTTGCTCGCCGCCGTGCTCGCGTTGTGGCTCACCGGGCAGAGCATCAACCTCATGACGCTCGGGGGTCTGCTGCTCGCCGTCGGCATCCTGGTCGATCAATCCACGGTGGTGATCGAGAACATCCACACCCACCTCGTACATCAGGAGAGCGTCGAGCGTGCGGTGCTCGATGCCTCGCACGAGGTGGTGATCCCGCTGCTGATCGCGATGCTGTGCGTCGTGGCAGTGTTCCTGCCGTCCTTCGCCATGCAGGGCGCGGCGCGCGCGCTGTTCGTGCCGCTGTCGCTCGCGGTCGGCTTCTCGATGATCGCCTCCTACCTGCTCGCCAACACGCTGGTGCCGGTGCTGTCGGTATGGGCGTTCCGGCGCTGGCATCATTCCGGGGAGGCCGCCGAGCACGATCCGGGTCTGATCGTGCGGTTGCAGGGGGCCTATGGCCGCTATCTTCAGCCGCTGGTGCACCGCCGCGCGCGCGTGCTCCTGGGGTACCTGCTCGTCTGCGCCGCGCTGCTGGGGCTGCTCGCGCCACGGCTCGGGACCGACATCTTCCCGCGGGCCGAGTCCGGTCAGGCCCAGGTGCAGATGCGTCTCGGACTGCCCCCCGGTACGCGCCTCGAGCTGACCGTACAGGCGGTGCAGCGCGTGCTCGGGCTGATCAAGCATGACGCCGGGGCGCATTCGATCCAGGTCTCCCTCGCGCTCGCCGGGGTGCACGGCTCGCCGTTTCCGAGCAACTTCATCTATCTCTGGAACAGCGGACCGCACGAGGCGGTGCTGCAGGTGCAATTTCGTCCGTCGGTGCATCTGGATCTGGCGGCGTTTCGCGATCGGCTGCGGCGCGACATCGCCCGTCAGCTGCCGCAGGTGCGCGTGTCGTTCGAACCGGCCGACATCGTCAGCCGGGTGATGAGCTTCGGGGCCTCGACCCCGATCGAGGTCGATGCCATCGGTGCGGATCTGCGCACCGATCGCGCCTACGCGCAGCGGATCCGCCAGCAACTTGCAGCGCTCGGCATGCTGCGCGACGTGCAGTTCGGTCAGCCGCTGCAGTACCCGGCGGTGCGGGTCGAGGTGGACCGCGAGCGCGCCGGGCTCCTCGGCGTGACGCAGCACGATGTGATCCAGTCGCTGACGCCCGCGACCGCCTCCAGCCGCTACACGCAGCGGATCTTCTGGGCAGGCCCGAGCGGCATCGCCTACGCGGTGCAGGTGCAGATCCCGCAGCATCGGCTGAGCTCGCTCGAGGACCTGCGCGACGTGCCGATCGCCAGCCGCGACGGCACCCCGCAACTGCTGCGCAACCTCGGCAGCATCGAGCCCGGCACCGTGGTCGGGGAGTACGACGATCACGACAACCAGCATTACGCCTCGGTGACGGCCAACTTCGAGGGCACCAGCCTCGGGCAGGCCGCCACCGCCGTGCGGCGCGCGATCGCCGCCGCCGGGGAGCCGCCGGCCGGCGTCAGCGTGGCGGTGCGCGGGGAAGTACAGACGATGGGCGAGCTGATGGGCGCACTCAGCGGCGGGCTGCTGCTGGCGGTGTTCGTCATCGCGCTGCTGCTGGTGGCCAACTTCCAGTCCTGGGAGCTCGCGCTGGTGACGATTGCGAGCGTCCCGGCGGTGTTGGTCGGAGTGGTGGTGATGCTGCTCGCAACCGGCACGACGCTCAATCTCGAATCCTTCATCGGGGCGATCATGGCCATCGGGGTGGCGATCGCCAACGCGATTCTGTTCGTCACCTTCGCCGAGCGGGCGCGCCTTGCGGGACAGAGCGCCGCCGAGGCCGGCGTGAGCGGGGCGGTGAGCCGCCTGCGCCCGATCGTCATGACCACGCTGGCGATGATGGCCGGGATGCTGCCGATGGCGGCCGGCTGGGGCGAGGGCGGTCAACAGGCCGCGCCGCTCGGCCGGGCCGTGATCGGCGGGCTGGCCCTGGCGACGCTCGCGACGCTGTGGGTCCTGCCGGCGGTATTTGCCCTGATTCGTGCGCAGGCGCCGCGCCGCTCGCCTTCGTTGGATCCTGATGAACTGGCGCGGCTGCACCATGAGGAGGTCCGAGGATGATCTGCAATGCATTGTTCCGTCGGCGGCGCGTGAGCGCCGGGCACACGCGGTGGAGGGCGATGATGTGGGCCGGGGCGATCGGCGTGACGGGTGCGGCGGGACTCGCCGCGGCCGGTGAGGCGCGCGCGGTGCACGTCACGACGCTGGTGCTGCCGGCTCACGTGGTCGCGTATCAGGCCGCGCTCATCACGGCGAAGGTGGCCGGTTTCGTCAAACGCATTCCGGTCGACACGGGGGATCGGGTCAAGGCCGGCCAGCTCATCGCGGTGCTCGAGGTCCCGGAGCTCGAGGCGGACCGGGTGAAGTACCGCGCGCAGCTCCAGGTGGCCGAGCGCAACTTCACCCGCGTGCAGGAGGCGGCCAAGGCGGCCCCCGATCTGGTGACGCCGCAGCAGGTGGATCTGGAGCGCGGACGGCTCGAAGTGGCGCGGGCGGAATTCACCCGCATTGAGGCGCTGCTGCGCTACGCGCGGGTCACGGCACCGTTCTCCGGCACGATCACGGCGCGCTACGTCGATCCGGGCGCCTTCGTGTCGGTGCCGACCGCGGGCACGCCGCGCGGTGCGGCGATCGTGACTCTGATGAGTTTGAGCCGGGTGAGAGTGCAGATCCCGGTGCCGGAGAATGTGGCCGCGCAAGTGCGCCCGGGCACCGCCGCGGTGATCCGCAGTCCGTCGCTTCCCGGGCAGCGCATCCGCGCGAGCGTCACCCGCGTCAGCTACGCACTGGCGAGGGACAGTCAGACCATGCTCGCGGAGATCGACACGGTGAACCCTGGCCATGACCTGCTGCCTGGGATGTACGTCTCGGTGCAACTGACGACGCACCCGGTGCCGGTCCTCGCGGGCGCGCACCGGGGTGTGCACTGATGGGCTCGCCCGCCGCGCCGCTGCGCGGGGCACTCGCGCTCGGCCTCGCGCTGCTCGGTGCGGGTCCGGCGTACGCCGGTGCGTCGGCCCCCGAGGTGCCCGCGACCGTGCAGCGCATCGATCTGGCGACCGCGCTACGCCTGGCGGGGGTGAACAACCTGGATCTGGCGCGGGTGCGCGCCGCGCAGCATCAGGCGCAGGCCGCCAACGATGCCGCGACGCTGCGGTTCGTGCCGAGCCTGACCGTCGGGGAGAGCCTTGCGCAGCGCACCGGTGCGGATCAGCAGACCAGCGGGGCGATGCTCGAGGTGGACAAGCAGCTGTATCGACGCGCCGCGACGGTGGCGCTGTCCGTCGAGCTCGGCGATGCGATCTTCAGCAAGCTCGCGGCCCTGCAACTGCAGCGTGCCGCCGGCGAGGACGTCGACGCCGAGCGCGCCGCCGCGCTGCTCGCCACCGCCAATGCCTACTTCGATCTGGTCAGCGCGGTGGCCGAGCGGGACATCGCCGTGCAGTCGGTGCAGATCTCGCAGGACTATCAATCGCAGCTCGAGCGCGCCGCGGCCATCGGCCTGACCAACCGCAGCGAGGCGTTGCGTCTGGCCGTGCAGACTCAGCAGGCGAGGGTCGCGCTGCGCGGCGCCGAGGCGCACGTGCGAATCTGCGGGGCGCGACTCGCCGTGGTGCTGCGGATCGATCCGGCCGTGGTGCTCAGGCCCGCCGAGCACCTGGCGGCCACGCCGCGGCTCGTGCGGCTCGATACGCCGCTCACGCAGCTGATCCACACGGCGCTGCGTGAGCGCCCGGAGCTGAAGGCGAGCGCCGCGGCGCTGGCGGCAGCCGAGCAACAGCGCTCGGGGGCGAAGTACGGTCCGCTCATTCCTTCGATCGGCGCGGTCGCGCTCTACGGCCAGGCGCGCGGCGCGGCGGGTGGGGCGCTCAGTCCCTACCGTGCGGTGCACGATTATGCCGTCGGACTCAGCTGGCGGTTCGGGCCCGGCGGACTGTTGGATTTCAGTCGCACCGAAGCGGCCGATGCCCAACTCGAGCGCCGGCAGATCCTCGCCGAGCAACTGCGCCAGGGCATCATCGAGCAGGTGGTGAGCGCGCTCACCCAGGCCCAGAGCGCACAGGATCAGATGCAGATGGCGCAGCGCGGGGTCGCGCTCGCCGAGCGCAGTCTGCAGCTCAGTATGCAGCGGAAGAACTTCGGAGTGTATGCCGTGACCGAGGTGATCCAGGCGCAGCAGGACTTCGCCCACGCGCGCAGCAGCGATGCCGAGGCGCTCTCGAACTATGCCAAGGCGCAGTACGCGCTCGCCGCGGCGATCGGACGGCTCGGCCACTAGCACCGGCGGGACTCGCACCCTCTGCGCCACGGCGCAGAGGGTGCGAGCGTCTCGCCGCGGGCGCTTCCGTGCGCGCCTCGGGGAGCTCAGCGCTGGTACGGGTAGTAGCGGAACGAGGCGAGACCGACGAACATGTTCGCGCTCGGCGCCCCGCCGATGCCGGCAAACGCATCGCGCTGCAGATACTCGCCCTGCAGACCGAACTGCATGTTGCCGAGCCTGCTCTGGTAGAACTTCCACCAGAATCCGCCGCTCAGCTCGCTCACCGAGCGGGTGTTGCCGACGCAGGTGCCGCTCAGGGCCTCACAGCCGCTGTTGTTGAACTGCGGAGCGCCGTAGCCGTAGGTCGCCGTGCCGACGGTGTAGTACTTGGAGCTCTCCTGCTCGCGTCCGGCGTACCCGTAGATCGTCCAGAACGGGTTCGGGGTGTAGGTGAGGCCGAGCAGCACCTCGTACTCGGAAATCGGTGCGAGCGCCCCGGCCGGGGTCATGGTGACATCCGGCAGCTGCGCCGCGCCGTAGCGGCCGATCCCCTTGCCGATCAGTCCGCTCGCCTGGAAGGACAGGCGCTGGGCGATCAGCGGCAGGATCACGCCTGCGCCGATGCCACCGCCGGCGACGGTATTGCTCTGCCGATCGATGCTCGAGCGGAACCAGCGGCTCAGGCCGTAGATCTCGTAGTGACCCCAGCCCGGATCGAATGCCGCCTTGACGATGACGTCCGGGGCGATGTCCGTGGAGTAGGTGGTCGTGGGGTTCATCAGGCCGGCGGCATCGCCGGGGTTCTGATACACCACGCCCGACGGCGGGAACGAGCCGGCCGGGGCACCGACGGCGTTGATGCCGTTGCCGGTGACGGTCTGCGGGCTCTCCAGAGACGCCCCGAGGGAGAACTTCTTGCTGAAGTGCTCGACGACGCGGATCTGCGGGGTGCGCGCCCAGTTGAACCCGACGATGTAGGACGAATCGATGCCCATCGGGACGTCCTCATCGCGCGGGTATAAGCCATCCTTGTAGAGCGTCGCGAGGCTCCAGTTCTGACCGGCGAGGACGTCCAGCCCGTAGTCGGTGGTGAAGCGGGCGTAGAACACCCGCATGCGCAGCGTGTAGCTGTTGCTCTCGCGCGAGTTCGAGGTGACCCCGGAGCTGAGGAAGTCCGTCTCCATGTACGCCTCGGCGCGGACGCCGTCGAACTTCGCCCCCTGGGCAAGCAGGGTGAATCGGCTCTGGCGGGCGCTCTGGCGAAACTCGGAGATCGAGCTGTTCGGATTGTTGGTGAAGGGGATGCCGGTATTGAAGTCCGAGCCGACGTCCGCCGACTGGTTGCGGTTGCGGTAGACGGTGGCGAGCTCGGCGAAGCCGCCGAAGGTCAACGTCAGCGGTCCGGTCTGGATGGACGGGGCGCTTGGGGCGTGAGCGAACGCTGGTGCGCCGGCAGCGGCGGCAGCGAGGGCGCCTAGGCTCACGAGGACGCGCTTCGAGGCGCATCGGCGGGAGGGTGTCGTGACAGTCATTGAGGTGCTCATGCTCGTGGGTTCACTCGTGAAGGGGTGGGCGATGGATTAACCGTGCAGGGGTGCCGGGCATCCGGCGAGCGCGTGCACCCATGACCTCAGTCCGAACACGCGCGCAGTGTCGCGCACGTGTGCGACGATGGAAGTCGTGGGATGCCGCGATGGCGCATCGACTCTCCCGGGGTGCCCGCGGAGGAGGCACGCACAGTGCCGCGCGGCGTCGACACGCCGCTCGCAGCGGTACACCCGACCTGGGGGATCGGGTGCTCGCGGGTAGAGTGCGCAACGGATGCGCCAACAGATCACCGTGGGACTCCTCTGAATCGTCGTTCTCGAAACGGCGCGTGTTGTTCCCCGAACCGTGACATCCGCATGACGATGGTGTGACGATCGGTCATCCGGTGCGCGGTTCGGATCGAGACCGGAGCGCCGCGCCGCGCTTCCGCGGGTGATGATTAGATGACAGAAATGTGAAAGTAATGTGACAGTACGGTCACTCGAATGTCACACGCCCGTAACCTATTGAAAAAAATAATAATTAATTCCGTCGAGGCCTGCAATGTGACAGCGCGCGAGGGTTGGGGTGACCAGGGGCTGCGCGCCGAGCGGTCCGACCGTCATCATTTGGACATGATGT
>JAKBBE010000112.1 GCA_021826035.1 Pseudomonadota bacterium
GGCGGCGAGCCGGCCGTTCAGGCCGGCTTGCCGCCGATTTCTCCGGCGAGCACCGCGCGCAGCTGCGTCAGATCGTGGATGCGCTGGGCGGTCTTGCGCAGCGCCTGGATATCGACCTCGTGCGCCGCGTACAGGGCGCGGTATTCGAGTTCGGCGACGCGCAGGGCGTGAAGGGTATTGCGCCAGCGTTCCGCGAGCGTCTGACGTGCCGCGGCCGAGAGGGCCGCCTTCCACCGGCTGTGTGTGTCGAGTCTCATCTGTCCTACTCCTGCAGTGCGCGCATCATCGCCACCCCGTGTGACAGTCCCGGGACAGCCCGTTCACAGCTTTATTACAGTCACGCTCCAGCTTAAGTAGCGCGCTCCGTCGGGTCTGACGCGGCCGCTTGAAATGAACAGTAACTGCCTCTACAATAGCGGCCTAGGCAGATATATGTTCAGATATCTCTTACGAGAGATAGGCGTGGAGACGGGTGTTGGCGAACATCTACGACATTGAAACGTACGAGCCGAGCGAGAGCATCGGGTATCTCATGACCCGAGTGAAGGTCGAGATGCTCGCGGCGCTCGATCGAGAACTCGCGGCGGACGCTCACCTGTCCGCACTGGGAGTGACTTCGGCGCAGTTCGTGGTGATGGTGCGGCTGGTGGGGACGGCAGATCGCAAGTCGGCATCCGACCTCTGCAAGGACCTGTCCTATGACGCCGGCGCGATGACTCGGATGATTGATCGGCTCGAGAAGAAGGGACTGGTGCGCCGGATGCGCTGCGTGAAGGACCGCCGTCTGATTTATCTCGAGGCCACCGAGGCAGGGCGCGCGGCGTATCCGCGCATGCTGGAGATTTCCGTGGCGGTGCAGAACCGCTTTCTGCGCGGGATGGAGCTACCAGACGCACGCAGATTGAGAGATTACCTGACCCGCATGCTGCACAACGCGGGTTGAATCGCCGAGTTTTTTGCGACAGACGGTTGCCTAGGCATACATCGCCGCGGCAGCAAGAAGAGGATTCGGCGGACACCGCCGGGAGCAAACGCATCATGACGAGTGCCAAAGACAGGACGAATTCACTCTGGGGCAGCCCCCGGGCGCGATGGCTCACGGCAGTCGGCGTGGTCGTCGTCCTCGCCGGCATCGGCTACGGGGCGTATTGGTACAGCTACGCCCGGTTCGTCGAGTACACGGATGACGCCTATGTGAGCGGCAACGTGGTGCAGATCACACCGCGGATCTCCGGCACGGTGGTCGCCATCGATGCCAACAACACGCAATTCGTGAAATCGGGCGAGCCGCTGGTGCAGCTCGATCAGGCCAACGCGCAAGTGACGCTGCAGAAGGCCGAGGCGCAGCTTGCAAGCACGGTACGCCAGGTGCGCAACCTGTTCGCCACGACCGATGAACTGCGCGCCGACGTGCAGGTGAGCCGCACGGCGCTGACCCAGGCGAAATCCGACTACGCGCGCCGTGCGCGCCTGGCGCGCACGGGCGCGATCTCGGGCGAGGATCTGCAGCATGCGCTCGACGCCGTCAATGCCGCACGTGCAGCGCTCGCGGCTGCCGAACAGCGGCTGGCGGCCAACCGGGCATGGGTTGATCACACCACCATCGCCAGCAATCCGGCCGTGCAGGCCACCGCAGCCGCAGTGCACGCGGCCTACCTGACGTACGCGCGCACAGTGCTCCCGGCGCCCGTGTCGGGGTTCGTCGCCAAGCGCGACGTGCAGCTCGGCCAGCACGTGGGTCCGGGCATGTCCCTGATGTCCGTGGTGCCGCTGAATCAGGTCTGGGTGGATGCCAACTTCAAAGAGTCCCAACTGGCCGACATGCGCATCGGTCAGCCGGTGCGGCTGGTGTCCGACCTCTACGGCAGCAACGTGGTCTTTCACGGACACGTGATCGGCTTCGGCGCCGGCACCGGCTCGGCCTTCTCGCTGCTGCCGCCGCAGAACGCCACCGGCAACTGGATCAAGATCGTGCAGCGCGTACCGGTGCGCATCGCGCTCGATCCGAAGGAACTCGCGCAGCATCCGTTGCAGATCGGTCTGTCCATGGACGCGTACGTCGACGTTCGGCACGATCGCTCGCCACGACTGCCGGAGGTGGCCAGTACGGCTCCGGCAGCCTCGACCGATGTGTTCAGCTCCGTCGATGCGCAGGCGAATCGCGCCATTCGACAGATCATCGCCGCGAACGATCCGACCCCGACCCGCGTCGATCGCACGGCCGGGCGAGTCCGAGCCGAGGATGCGCGGTTGAACGGCCTGCGGGGCGTCGCCAAGGGGCACGCCGGGCGCGATGCAGAGCGGGTGGCCGCGGACGGCCGAGCGGGCACGCGCTCGACCCGGCTGCTGCGTTCCGGGCACTGGCTGTACTGAGGGAGTGCCGGTCCCATGAGCGAATCTCTCGTGCCGAGCACACCGGCACCGCCGCCGGTGGCGGCACCGGGCGCACTGCCGCCGCTGCAGGGAATGGCCGTCGTGCTCGGCACGATCGCGCTGTCGCTGGCGACGTTCATGAACGTGCTCGACACGTCGATTGCCAACGTGTCGATTCCGGCGATCGCAGGGGATCTCGGGGTCTCGCCCGATCAGGGCACCTGGGTGATCACGTCGTTTGCGGTGGCCAATGCCATCTCGATGCCGCTCACGGGCTGGCTGACGCGCCGCGTGGGGCAGGTGCGTCTGTTCACCGCCTCGACCATTCTGTTCGTGCTCTCCTCGGCATTGTGCGGCCTGGCGCCGACCTTCTCGCTGCTGGTGGCGTTTCGGGCGCTGCAGGGTCTGGTCGCCGGCCCGATGATCCCGCTGTCGCAGGCGCTGCTGCTCTCGAGCTATCCGAAAGCCAAGGCCGGCGCGGCGCTCGGGGTCTGGTCCATGACCACTCTGGTGGCCCCGGTCGTCGGGCCGGTGCTCGGTGGCTGGATCACGGACAACATCTCCTGGCCGTGGATCTTCTACATCAACGTGCCGGTCGGCATCGTCGCCGCGCTGCTCACCTGGAGCATCTATCGCCAGCGCGAAACCCCGACCGTGAAGCTACCGATCGACATGGTCGGGCTCGGGCTGCTCATCGTGTGGGTCGGCGCGCTGCAGGTCATGCTCGACAAGGGTAAGAACCTCGACTGGTTCAACTCCCCGCTCATCGTCTCGCTGTCCATCATCGCGGTGATCGCGTTCGTCGTGTTCCTCATCTGGGAGCTCACGGATCGGCATCCGGTGGTCGACTTGAGCCTCTTCCGCCGGCGCAACTTCTTGGTCAGCTCAGTGGCCATGTCGATCGGCTACGGGCTGTTCTTCGGCAACGTGGTACTGCTGCCGCTCTGGCTGCAGCAATACATGGGGTACACCGCGACGCTCGCCGGCCTGGTCCTCGCTCCGGTCGGGCTGTTGGCGATCCTGATGACACCGATGGTCGGCCGTCTGGTCGATCGGCTCGACCCGCGCTGGTTCGTCACGGTGTCCTTCCTGGTGTTCGCCCTGGTCATGTTCATGCGCTCGCACTTCACGACCCAGGCGAATTTCCAGACGCTGCTGCTGCCGACGGTGATCCAGGGCGCGGCGATGGCCACGTTCTTCATCCCGCTGCTGGCCTTGGCGTTCTCAGGACTCGAACCGGATCGCATCGCCTCGGCGTCCGGCCTGATCAATTTCTCGCGCATCACGGCGAGCTCATTTGCGACCTCGATCACGACCACGCTGTGGTGGCAGCGCGCGACGCTGCACCATGCACAGCTGGTCGAGCGGCTCACCTCCAATCCCCAGGCCCAGCAGTTCATGGCTCATGCGCGTGCGATGGGGTTGTCGCGCCAGCAGGGCGGCCTGATGCTCAATCAGATGGTGACCCAGCAGGCGTACATGCTCTCGGCCGACGACATCTTCTACGTCTCGGGGTATCTGTTCGTGGCCATGGTGGTGCTGATCTGGTTCGCCCGACCGACCAAGACTGCGATGTCGGCCGAGGTCTCCGCCGGCGCGCACTGAGTCCCTTCAGGGGCGCGGCGGGTGCAGTGCGGCGGCACGGATCCCGGCGGCGAATTTGTTCTCCCGCGCCGGCTCGAGGCCGCAGGCGCCGCGCAGGGCATCCACCAGGGGCAGCAGCGCCTCGGGGGCGCCCTCGGTCAGCTCCACCTCGACCCGGCGCAGCCGCTCGAGCGGCCGCTGCGTGGCGTCGAGCAGCTGGGTGTCATCCAGCGCGATTTCCCCGATCTGCCCCGGGGACGCTTCCGGGTGCACCGCAAAGCGTTCCCGGCGGGTGTGCGCGCTGAACAGAGGGTGCAGCGCCGTGCGGCCGAGCGTGCGCCTGAGCCAGGATCCGACCGGGCCGTCCCCGCCGTCGGGGCCCGTGGCGCCGTCGGCGAGGGTCTCGGTGATCTCGCGGCGCTCAGCCCGGTCCGTCCGGGCCGAACGCAGGCTCTTCAGCGTCGCCTCGGCGCGCGATCCGTCCCGGCGCACCCGCAGGGCGAACCCGGCGCGCAGGACCTGCCAATCCAGCGTATCGAGGTAGGTGTCGTGCAGCACCTGGGGCGCCCGCGGCTCGACCCTCACCCCGAGCGCAGCCGCAGGGGTGCCGAGCCAGCGGCGGACCGCGGCCAGATCCTCGGTGGCCAGCTGCCACTCGATTTCCAGGGCGTCTCGGGACGGCCGCGGCGGGGGCGTCTGTGCAGGGTGCTCGGCGGCCATGGGCAGGCGTGCGGGCTTCTGAGGGAGGGTGGCGGCCCCATCATAGCCCGGTCCGTCCGGCCGGCTGTACTCGCCGCAGTGGGCGGCCCGGGGGGTAAAATCCAAATTGACGCTGGCGCCCGTGGTTACGTATGATTCGCGCCCCCGTGCGGCAGGTCTGGCTTGCGGGCGATTGGGCGATGCCGTTTCGCGTGCCCGTAGCTCAGTTGGATAGAGCACCGGCCTTCTAAGCCGGTGGTCGCAGGTTCGAGTCCTGCCGGGCACGCCAGCCGCAGCACGCGGGTGAGCGGGCTGCGCGGGGGGATGGTTGTGACGACGGTGGACGTAGCTCAGCTGGTAGAGTCCCGGGTTGTGATCCCGGTTGTCGTGGGTTCGAGTCCCATCGTCCACCCCAGATTCTGCGACAGCCGCATCGGGCGGCTGTCGCGATAAAAAATTGGGCCGTTAGCTCAGCTGGTAGAGCAGGAGACTCTTAATCTCTTGGTCGTAGGTTCGATCCCTACACGGCCCACCAATTCGTCTCAAATACCAGCGGCTTGCGAGCATGCGCGGCTCGCAAGGTTCACTGTATGCGCTGTTTTTGTGCAGACGCCGTGCAGCGACTTACTCGCCGCTGCACGCAGTGCACCGAGGCGCACAGGGCTTCCATCCAGCGCATCGTCTCGCCGCTCACGAAGGACGTTTCCTATCATGCGCAGGTCCGAGTAAGGGGCCGCTCGTCCGAATCGGCGACATTCCCGAACTGGAGTTGACCCGCCTATGCAGATCTCTGCATAGGCGGGTCAGGTCCATACCGGGCCGACGAGCGCGACCGCGAGCGGCTCTACCGGGAACGGGTCCTCCTCCAAGCGCAGCATCCGCTTCCCTTCGCCGACCCCCCGTGCTGACCCGCTCACGTCGCTAGCCCGTCGCCGCCACGATCACTCACACCGCACCTCCATCACCGATCGTGAAAGCCAGTCCATCAAATAGCGTGGCGCGTCTCACTCGCCACCAAAGCTCAGCTCGTTGCACGACACCCGCATTTGCTCAGCGTCAATCGTGTCACGTGGGCGCTCCGATGCCGCGCGGTAAACGGATCATTGGCCGCTGTCTTCGACTCTCCACGCGGAGAGGTGCTGATTCACGAGCCGTCCTTCTTTGCTTGGTTCCTTGGCCTCAGCGGCCGTGCCGAGCCGCGCGCCGGGCGCAGGGCGGGGCGGCGGCTGCGGGGGCCGATGGTAATCGAGAACAATCGTGGTGGGCCCTGCTGAAGAAGCCAGGATCTCCGCTCCAGACTGCAGCTTGCGACTATACGCAACTTGCGTATAATGCTCACTGTCATGCAGGCGGTCTTCGTTGAATTGCCGGCTTTTGAGCGAAGCCGAGAGAGTTACCTGGATGACGGTGGCCTCGGCCGCCTTCAGGAAACCTTGATGGCGAACCCAGAGGCGGGCGAGGTGATCCCAGGGACGGGCGGCTTGCGTAAGGTGCGATTCAGCGACGCGCGCCGTTCCAAGGGCAAGCGCGGCGGTCTGCGGGTGATCTATTACTACTGGACGGGTGGCCCGGAGTTCTGGCTGTTCACACTGTACAACAAAGACGCGATGGCGGATTTGACGCCCAAACAACGAGAGACGTTGAAGGAGCGAATCAAGGACGAGCTGAAAGCGAGGCGCAAGACATGAGAAAGAAGCGCAATCTATTCGATGAGCTGATGGAGGGGTTTGACGCCCTGGCTGATCAGCGTGCCGGCAAACGAACGCTTCGGACGCATGCTGTGAAACCGAAGCCGGTGCCGGAGATCCGCGCTGATGAACTCACGAAAGTCCGGGAGGACATGAAGCTCTCCCGCAGCCTTTTCGCGCAATACCTGCGCACCAACGTCCGCACGCTGGAAAATTGGGAGCAGGGACGGGCCAAGCCCAACGCGCAAGCGGCGCTGCTCATTCGCCTCGTGCAGCGCTATCCCGATACCGTACGGCGTCTCGCTGAGATCTAACGCGGCGTCTCATCGGTACGACCGAGCGCCGATGGCTCAGTGCAAATTCAGTGCACTGAGGTACTCTTCGAGACTCGTCGGCACCCTTCCTGCCGCTCCTCGGCGCTTCACTATATTTCCGTAAATCAAGCACTTGCGATGTGCCAGACTGCCCGCGCGAAGGCCGCCGGTGTCCGCGCCATGCTGTGGGACGGGACCGACCCGGCAAGGGGGCATGGAAGGCGAGACGTTGGGGGCATTGGCCGCCGCCTGGGCGACTAAGCAAGCCTGGGCACCCGGGACCGAGAAGCGGGAGCGGTATCTACTCGCGCAGTGGACCCCGAAGCTGGGGGACATTCCGGCCCGAGCCCGCCAAGCGGCTCGCTGTGCAACTTGGCCGCCTGGACGGCGCGACCTGCTCGGACGATATGAACATGCCCGGCTGGCGCTTCCAAGGCCTGCACGGAAACCTTGCCGGGCACTACGCGGTTTCGGTGAGCGGCAATTGGCGGCTCACGTTCAAGTTCGAGGGCAAGGATGCCGTGCTGGTCGATTATCAGGACTATCACTGACGGAGACACCTATGACTCGCATGAACAACCCACCGCATCCCGGCGCGGTCCTGGCGGATACCGTATTGCGCAAGAATGGCGGTATCACCGTGACGGAGTTCGCCAAGCGGCTGCGTGTATCGCGCGTTGCGCTCTCGCGCGTGGTCAACGGACGCGCTGCGGTGAGCGCAGAGCTTGCAATCCGGCTTGCTGCCGCACTCGGCGGCTCAGCGGAATCGTGGCTCAATATGCAGACCGCCTATGACCTGTGGCACGCCGAAAAGAAACGGCGCCCTAAGATTGCACCGATCCGCGAAGCAACGGTCTGACCTAACAGACGAACCTGTCGCGCCTAGGGTAGCTCCCGAAAGGGCCGCATCCTGACGGCTCTGGCGCGGCGGCTCCATCAGGAAGCGTCTACAGGAGGCGCGCATGGCGAAGCGAACGGCGGCACATCGCGGGCATACCGCAAAGCAACCGAACCCATGCCGCTTCTGCTGCGCCGCGCACTGGCGCAATTGCGCGGCGATCCGCCCGAGAGCTGGCCCAGCATTGGGGAGGCGTATTTGACGCACTAGCCTTTCCCGACGACATTGAACATGCTGGGTGCTGACTATCCCTTGAACGGCGCCGCACCCCAAGCCGACTTGCTCGCCATACTCGCCCGGTCGGATCAAGCCGACATTGGCCGCGCGTGGAACATCTTCAATGAGCGTTGCTTCGCCACCGAGTTCGATCCTGGCGGCACGATGCTGTTCATACTCATCGATGCAGTGGTACCCGTGCGCCCCGTGCGCATCGGCTGCCGCACACGATGGAGGTGGGCGACGCTGAAGGTATGTTGGCCTGGGGGTGCGAACAGGAAGCCAACAAATTAAATCGGTCCAAAAGGCGAAAAGATACGGAAACCGGCAAAGACTACACCGAGACATTGAAAGGCATGGCCGTGACGCCGAAACCGCGCGCCCCTTGGCTGATCTGTAGTGAGCCGACCGCCGAGGGGCTGCACTGGGTTCCTCTCGGACGCAGAGCGCGCTGCGCTGCTGCATGCGTGCGCCAACTCTGAATGGGTGCCGCTTCACGCCCTCGTACTGCTCGCGATCACGACCGGCGCGCGTCGCGGCGAACTGCTGTCCCTCAATGGGTCGATGTGGACCTCAATGCCGGCCGCGCGACGCTTCACGACACGCAGAATGGAGAACAGCGAACGCTACCGCTCGCAGGCAAGGCGCTGGAAGCGTTACGGCAGCTCAAACTTCAGCACTCGGCGCGCAGTGAGTACCTGTCTCCCTCGCCGACCGTGGTACTCGATCCCAAGACCGGCAAGCCGCACCTCGATGCGCCCTATGAGCACTTCGACGCGCACTGGCACGCCGCACTCACCCGTACTTGCTCAGCGTGAATGGTGTCACTTGGGCGCTGCGATGCGGCGCCGTGAACGGGCTCGCGGCCGCTGTCTTCGACTCTCCATGCGGAGAGTTGCTGATTCACGAGCCGTCCTTCCTGGCTTGGTTCCTTGGGTTCAGCGGACGTGCCAAGCCGCGCGCCGGGCGCAGGACGGGGCGCCGCCTGCAGGGACCGATGGACCTCGAGAACAATCGTGGCGGGCCCTGCTGAAGAAGCAAGGATTTCAGCTCCGCACGGCGGGCTGGACTGCGCGTGGCGGAACGGTTCCCAGAACCCCGCATCGAGGGGCACGCTCGGGGACGGGTACGCGCATCTCGTGCGCTTTCAAGGGGTTGTCGCATCCGATAAGACCCTTGAAAAGCGCGATATTCATATCTATAATTAGCACCGAATTAGGAGCTTAATTATGCACGCCATCTTTGCCGATACGGCGATCAGCATGTCGGAGTTCAAGAAGAACCCCGCAGCGGTACTTCGTGAGGCGGGAAGCCGCCCGGTGGCGGTACTCAACCACAATAGGCCGGCGTTTTATATGGTGGACCCGGCGCTCATGGAAGCCATGCTCGAGGCACTTGGCGATCGGGAGTTGCTCAATCTGGTGCGCACCCGGATGAACGATGGTG
>JAKBBE010000113.1 GCA_021826035.1 Pseudomonadota bacterium
GCTGCAGCAGCTCCCGCGAGGGCACCACGGCATCGCGCTGCCAGTGGTTGCGGTTGCCGACATCCATGTATTCGATGAAGCGCACGATCACGCCGGTGCCGCGGAACCGCTCCACCAGCTCGAGCACAGTATGGTCGTTGACCCCGCGCTGCACGACCGCATTGACCTTGATCGGACCGAGGCCCGCGCGGCGCGCCTGCTCGATGCCCTCGAGCGCTTCTTCAACGCCACCGAATCCACCGCTCATGCGCATGAATACCTGCGGATCGAGGCTGTCGAGGCTCACCGTGACGCGCTGCAGGCCGGCCGCGCGCAGCTCGACCGCATACTTGGCGAGGAGGGTGCCATTGGTGGTGAGCGCCACGTCCTCGACCCCATCGATCGCGCTCAGATCGCCGATCAGATCGGTGAGATTGGGCCTGAGCAGCGGCTCGCCCCCGGTCAGTCGCAGCTTGCGTACCCCGAGTCGGACCAGCAGGCGAGTGACGCGGACGATTTCATCGAACGAGAGCCGCTCATGCGAGCCCAGGAAGCGGTAGGACTCGTGGAAAGTCTCGCGCGGCATGCAATACGGACAGCGGAAATTGCACCGGTCCATGACCGAGATCCGCAGGTCGCGCAGCAGGCGGCCGCGACGGTCGCGCAGTCCGACCGACGCGCTCGCGGTGGGGGCGTCGCTTTGAGTCACGAGGGCACGTTTACCATTGCCCGGGACGGAATGCCATCCTCCGGATCGGCTACCAGCGGTACAGGGGGGCGACGAATCCGGCCGGGTAGGTATGCGGTCCCGGCGGCAGTTCGATGAAACCGTCCGTGCCGGCGAGTGCCGTGAAGTCCCCGCTGCCGTGCGTGGGGCTGGGAATCGCGCGGCAGCAGCCGTCCCCGTCGGTGGCGAGCCGCACCGGCAGGAAAAACGTCAACGCGGGCGCCACGGTGAATGGCTCGGCGAGCGCGATCCGTTGCGGGGGCGCTGCGCCGAGACCCTGGGCGGCCGCCAGCGCCGGAAGCACGTAGCGGGAGACACAAATCGCGGTGGAAACGGGATTGCCGGGCAGGGCGAGCACAGCGGTGCCGGTGGCGGACATGCCGAACCACAGCGGCTTGCCGGGCCGCTGCGCGACCTTGTGAAATACGCAGTGCACGCCGAGCGACTCGAGCACCTGTGGCACGAGGTCGAGCCGCCCCATGGACACCCCACCGCTCAGCACCAGCACGTCGTGGGTTTCCAGGTGGAACTTCAGCCGGGTCCGCAGCTCCGCCGCGTCATCGCGGATGTGCTCGGTCGCGACGCGTGGGTGACCGTGCAGTTGCAGCGCCGCGGCGATCCCGTAAGCGTTCGAGCGGCGGACCTGGTGCGCCAGCATCGGCTCGCCGGGCTCGACCAGCTCGTTACCGGTCGAGATCACCGCCAGCATCGGCTGGCTGGCGACTTGAATCCGGGCCTTGCCCGCCGCTGCGGCGACGGCGATCTGTGGCGGTCCGAGCCGCGTCCCGGCGCCGAGCAACCGCTCGCCCTCGTGGGCATCCGTGCCACGCCGGTGCACATTCTGACCGCTGCGCACCGTGACGCCCTCACGCAGCGTGGCGACTGCGCCCTCGGTGCTGATCTGCTCGACCGGCACCACGCTGTCGCATCCCGCGGGCAGCGCTGTTCCGGTCATGACCTCGATGCAGCCGTCCTCGGCGCCAAGCCGCAAGGGCACATCGCCCGCCGCCTGGCTCGCCTCGATCGTGAAGCGGCGGGCGCCCCGGCTCACCGCGCTGCTGGCGAGCGCGATGCCGTCCATGGTCACCCGGTCGAAGGGCGGTTGGTCGCGCTCGGCATGAATGTCCTCGCGCAGCACCGCGCCCGCGCACTGCAGCAGCGGCAGCGAGACGGTCGGCAGGCACGTCAGGTGCCGTCCGATCAGATCGTCCGCCTCGGCGGGGCTGATCATGACCCGCGCGCCGCTGCGGTGCTAATTGCCCGACTTGGCGTGCTTCTGCTGGTACGCACGCACCTGGGCATTGAACTCATTGGCGACATTCTGCAGCTGGTCGACGGCCGCATTGTGGCGCTTGACTTCCATCGCCTCCAGCGACGCCACCTGCTTCTTGGTGAGCTTCATCGCCTGTTTGGCGATCTCCTGGTCGTTCTGCTTCTTAATGCACGCCAGGTAGGCCATCATGCTGTGGTTGTACGCCTGAACGGTCTTCTGCGCGGTCAGCATCTGGGCGAGCGTGGCGACGTTACCGTCCGGCAGATTCGTCGGCGCGGCCGGAAAAGCGCAATCAGCGTAAGCGGGAGCCAGGGCGAGCGACGCGAGAGCCGCCGCGGCAAGCAGTGATTTCATGAGAGACCCTCTGGGTGAACGAATGCACATCTTAAAGGTGGGCCTTGATCGGGGCCACTGGCGTTTACGCTTCTTCAGGCGGCACCCCGGCACGCGGCTCGAGGGCCGCTGAGCGCATCCGGCGCGACCTGGCCCGGCGGGGCGGGCCGGATTTCGTACGCGGCTGCGGTTGGATCGGGCTGTGGCGAGGCGCAGGGCGGTGCAGGCGCTCATGCACGGGGGCATTGCGCACGGGCCGGGTGTGCGTTGCGACCCAATCGTGCCCCCGCGGGGTGTCGAGCGGGAGGGGGAGCTCTGCGCGGCTGTGCCCGGCCCAGCGACCGTGCGTGTGCCGCTGCGTCCGGGTCGTGACCTGATAAACTGACCGGCGAGGGCTTGAGGTCCGCGCTGCGCCCGTAGCTCAGTTGGATAGAGTACCTGGCTTCGAACCAGGTGGTCGGGGGTTCGAATCCCTCCGGGCGCGCCATTCCAGATCGGTTGCGCACCATTCGGTGGCCGGCGTGCCCGCTCGCCGTCTGTCGCCGGGGCGGCGCGCCCGGCAAGGGCTTTCCAGCTGGCCGCTGTCGAGCGGCCCCGCTGTCTCAGCGGGGCCACCCGTCAGCGCGCGCCGGTATCGAGCCGATGGCTTGGCATCGCAAGGGGCGTGGCGCGCGCCCCCTGGGGATATCAGTCGGCCGCTCCACGTCGCTTGCGCAGACCGACCACGAGGCCGAGCATCCCGAGGGCCGCAGCGAACAGGGCCAGCGACCCCGGCTCCGGCACGTTCGCCCAGTGCGCCGTGTAGGAGTTGCCGACCGCGCCCGGACTGTTCGGATCGCCGGTGAAGTTGAACGCCTCCATCAAGACCGAGGAGAAGCTGGTGGTTCCGGACGCCGCGCCGAGGTTGAGGACGTCCGTGCCGTTGACGTAGTACTGGTAGTCGCTCCCGGTGAAGACGATGCCGAGAGTGTTCCAGGCCCCGTAATTGACGGGCGCGCTGCTCAGGTCGTACCAGCCGCCATTGTTGTTGTTGGCGGAGTCGCTCCATACCCGAAAGCCGATGAAGCTGTCGGTCGCGTTGTTGCTGTTGAGGTCCGCGGTGCCGGTGCCGTAGTTGGTAAACCCGATGATGGGGTAGTCCGTGACGTTGGTCGTGCCGTCCGTCATGACTCCCCACATGTCCGTGCGCCGCGCGCCCGAGGTCGGGTTCGACCAGCTCGTGGGGATGTACAGCGCTGCCGCGAGGGAATCGCCGGCGCCGCCGCTGATGCTGTAGCCCTCGCCCTGGGTGCTGTAGAAGCCGTACTGGTAGGCGGACGGGCGGCTGTCGAACGAGCCGTTGGGGCCGATGCCGATACCCAGGACGTTCGACTGGCCCTGGTAGGTGCCGACATTGCCGAAGCTGTCGGGTGCGTAGCGGTCAACCGTCCATCCGGTCGGTGCCGTCGCAAAATTCGGCATGATGTCGGTGGCGCTCGCCGCCGCCGTTGAGAGCGCGAGAAGAGCGCCCGCCACGCAAAAGGCTGTTATTTTCATCGTCAATCTCCCCGTTTGATTGCTGCTTCTGACTGCCAATTCCTCGGGCGTCCATCGTCTGACATCCATTCGACTGAAAGCGACCGGTCCCTATGTTGTCTCAGCAGGGCGCCGGCGATCACCAACACCGACTCGGTGTGGGGTCGCGTTTGCTCGCGCAATGGCGTGTCGCAAGCTGCAAATTTCATGCCGCCGGCGGCACGCTACGGGGTGGCCAGCGGTGCAGGCTGGATGAATCCTTCAATATCAGTAGCTTGAGATGCCTCCAGTTGGTTCTCTCCGCCAGCTCGCTGCGCGGGGCTATGGCGAGCTGTAAAATAACTCGACATCTGATGGTCCTCCCATCGAGGAGCGTGCCGGGGCGCCCGGGGCTTCGCCTCGACTCGTCATGGCGAGCGCGCGGCGTTCGATCCCGTCCGGGCGTGATTCAGACTCAATCCAAGTGATGAGTTCGGCCGGCGGCGCCCTGTCGCCTGACCGTTGGCAGGCCGAACGGACCGGCGGGCCGGGTCCGCTCGGACGTGCTGCCGGTCAGTGCGCACCTCGCGCGTGCGCTGCACGCCGCGGCGCCGTGAGATGCGCTGCGTACAGCGCGGCGATCGCACAGGAAGCGAGGCGTGAGCGCGCATCGTCCGCACGGCTGGTCAGCATGATCGGCACGCGCGCGCCGATCACGATGCCGGCCAGCTCGGCGCCGGCGAGGTATTCCAGCTGTTTGGCCAGCATGTTGCCGGCCTCCAGATCCGGTACGACGAAGATGTCGGCGCGCCCCGCGACGCTCGAAGCGATGGATTTCGTCGCCGCCGCAGCGCGTGATACCGCATTGTCGAAGGCAAGCGGTCCGTCGAGCATGCCGCCGGTGATCTGGCCGCGGTCGGCCATCTTGCACAGCGCCGCGGCATCCAGCGTGGATTTGATCTTCGGCGTCACCAGCTCCACGGCCGACAGAATCGCGACCCGGGGCGTTCGTACGCCGAGCGCCTGGGCAAGATCGATCGCGTTCTGCACGATGTCGCGCTTGTCCTCGAGCGTCGGATAGATGTTGACCGCTGCGTCCGTGATGAACAGCAGGCGCGGGTAGTGCGGTGCGTCGATGGCGAAGACGTGGCTGACTCGCCGCGCCGTGCGCAGTCCGTTGTCGGGGTCGATGACACAGTGCATCAGCTCATCAGTGTGCAGCGCGCCCTTCATGATCGCGTCGACTTCACCGCGCCGCGCCATCTGGACCGCCTCGGCGGCGGCTGCGTGGCTGTGTTCGGTGGCGTGGATCACGCGACCGCTCAGATCGATGCGGGCAGCACGCGCCGCCGCGCGGATGCGCCTCTCCGGTCCGATCAACACCGGGGTGATCAGGCCGGCGCGTTCGGCCTGGAGGGCGCCGAGAAGCGATACGGCGTCGACCGGATGAACCACCGCGGTGCGCAGCGGGCCATGCCGCCGGGCCGGGCCCAGTAAGCGCTCTAAGCGACGGACCGATCGGGAGGGGGCAGCCGCACGGAGGCGGGGACGGGACGCGTCATTCATCGATGTCACCTTGTGCGGGTGCTCGTGTGGCCGCTGCGCGGCTTGCGCTGCCGGGCGGCGCAAGCAGCGCATAGCGCCGGCCGTGCGGCAGATCATACCGGTGCACGATCACCGCGGCATCCGCTGTCTGCAGTGACTGCGCCATGCCGTCGCCCGGGCGATGCCACACGCCGAGCGTTTGCAGGAGCGGAGTGAAAGGACCGGGGGCATGGCCCGGCAGCAGCACCAGCACACGACTACGCGGTCCGTGTGCGGTGAACCACGCGCGCACGGCTGCTGCGGCCCGTGGTGCGCTCGCCTCGAGCGCCGTGAAGCGGGTGTCCAGGCCACGATCGAGCATCGCGATCGTCGTCTCGTCGGGATTCAGCAGCGCGAATGGGTGGTGCAGCGTGCGCGATTGGATGCGCCGTGCCAGGGCGGGCAAATCCTGCCACCGGTCGATGACGGGAAAGACCGCGAGCGCGGTGAGACAGAAGGCCGCCGCGTAGGCGGCGTAAGTCCAGACAAAGCTGCGCAGGATCCGGCCGCGCGCCTGCGCGTGAGCGGCCCTCGGCAGGGCGATGGCGAGGCCGGCCAGAACGCCGGCGGCGAGAGCGAGGTCGGCGCCCGCGAGGGCAGGCGCGCTGCGCTGAATCGCTGCCATGGCGGTTGCGGCGGCCGCGAAGGCGACGGCGGTAAACGCGACGATCCCACGGCTCCAGCGCAGGGCGGCGCCCGGGGCTCGCGCGCTCTGGGCTTGGGCGAGCCGCTGCGCCTCGCTCGTCCACAGGGCGATCAGCAGGCTGAAGCCGAGCAGGGCCGGTGCCGCATAGACATCCCGCGCCGTGGCGGCGAGCGACAGCAGCACCAGCCACGGCAGCGCGGCGCAGACCGCGAACCGCCACGCGGTGCCGGGCGCGGCCGGCAGTCGGCTGCGCTCCCAGGCCCGCCGCAGCGCCGCCGCGGCGAGCGCAGTCCACGGCAGCAGATACACCGGCAGCTGCAGGAAGTATCGACCGAATGTATTGCGGTGGCCATTGGCGTACTGGTAGGCCGGCGGCGCTGCGATGCGCATGAATCGGCCCGCGAGGTTGTACCAGAACAGGACCCGCAGGGCGTGCGCACCGTGTGCGCTGTCGGCTACGGCAATGAGCCAAGGCGCGATGAGGACAGCCTGGAGCAGAAAGCCGGCGTAGAGCTCGGCGCGCCGCAGCTCCTCCCAGCGTCGCTCCCAGGCGATGAGCGAGAGCAGCGTCAGCCCGGGCACCAGCCAACCGACAGCGCTCTTGGCCATGAAGCCCGCGGCGGCCCCGGCGTGCATGAGCAGGTAGCCGAGGAGCTTGCGGCGTCCGCGCGGCGCGGTGTATCCGAGGTAGGCGCCGAGCAGCGCCACCGCGCACGCGGCCAGCAGACAGGCATCCGGTGCGAGCCACATCGACACGCGAAATGCGGTAATCGCGCTGCCGGCCACCAGTGCCGCGATCACCGCCGCTGCGGCTCCGTCCAGTGCAAAGCCGAGTGTGCCCATGGCGAGTGCGAGGACGAGCGCGTAGAGCAGATTGGGAATGCGCAGCACGTCGGGGTGATCGCCGAGCAGGCGCACGCACAGCGCCGAGGCCCAGTAGGACAGTGGCGGCTCTTCGAGGAACGGCCGACCGGCCAGATGCGCCAGCGCCCAATGGGGCTGCCCGGCCATCCGCCAGGCGATATCCGCCACGCGCGGTTCGTCCGGTGTCCACAGACCGCGCAGCAGCGCCCCGAGCGCCCAGAGTGGTGCCAGGGCGAGCAGCACCGGACCGATCCATCGGTAGGGTCGGTCGTTGTGCGATGGCGGTGGCATGCGCGGGGGCATTATGCACCGCGGGTCGCGCGACCGGCCGAGTATGCAACAATGGTCCCTTGCGACCCTGTCACCGACCGGCGATGACGAGCACCACCGACGCCCGTGTCATCGAGGCGCGCCTGCGCGGCGTACGTCTCGTTCGAGCGGCACGAACGATTCTGGATGAGGTGAGCTGGACGATCCGGCCGGGCGAGCGCTGGGTGCTCGCGGGGGCGAACGGTGCGGGCAAGACGCAGCTGCTCAAGATCGTGGCCGGTTCGGTGTGGCCCACGCCCGATGAGCCCGGAGTGCGTCAGTACCGCTGGCGTGGCGAGCTGTGGCGTACGCCGCACGGCATCCAGGCTGAAATCGGTTATCTCGGTCCGGAGCGCCAGGATAAGTATGAGCGCTACGGCTGGAATCACACCGTCGAGCAGGTGGTGGGAACCGGAGTGCACCGCACGGACATCCCGCTGCACCCGCTGAGCCTCGCCGAACGCTCGCGTGTCACCGCGGTCCTGCGTCGTCTGCGCATCGGGTCGCTGGCCGCCAGGAAGTTCCTGACGCTCTCCTATGGCGAGCGGCGTCTGGTGCTGCTGGCGCGTGTCTTGGTGTCGCAGCCGGGGCTGCTGCTGCTCGATGAGCTGCTGAACGGCCTCGATCTGCTCAACCGCGCGCGGGCGCTGCGCTGGCTGGAGAGCACACAGCGCGCGGCACTGCCGTGGGTGCTGTCGATCCACCGGGCCGAGGATGTCCCGGCCGCGGCCACGCATGTGCTGATCCTGGAGCACGGTCGAGTCGTCTATCGAGGCGCTCGTTCGCGTGCTCCGCTCGAACGGTGGTTGAAGGAAGGTTCGCGGCGCACTCGGGCCGGCCGCGCCGGCGCTGCCGGTCGCCCGGACAAGGCGCAGAGTGCGGCGCCCGTGCCGGGACGGGTGGTGGTCCGGCTGAGCGGCGCAGACGTGCACCTGGAGGAGCATCTCGCGCTGAGCGACGTCTCCCTCACCGTGCGCGCCGGGGAGTGCTGGCTGGTTCACGGGCGCAATGGCTCGGGTAAGACGACGCTGGTGCGTACACTGTACGGTGATCACGGCGTGGCCTGCGGCGGGCGGATCGAGCGCGCCGGGATCGAGCCGGGCGTGCCGCTCGAGGTCTTTCAGCGCCGCGTGGCCTTGGTGGCCCCGCACCTGCAGGCCGACCATCCCCCGTACCTAACCGTCGCCGAAGTCGTGCAGTCCGGCCGGTATGCCAGCATCGGCTTGAACGAGGCACCGAACGCGGCTGATCGTGCGGCGGCACGCCGCGCGATGCGCGAATTCGACGTGCTGCCGTTCGCGGCGCGCGCGGTGCGGGAGCTGTCATACGGGCAGCTGCGCCGTGTGCTGTTCGCGCGCGCCTGGGTCGGCCAGCCGAAGCTGCTGCTGCTCGATGAGCCGTTCGCGGGGCTGGATGGCCCGACGCAGAGCGCGCTGCAGATGCGCATCGAGCGTCTGGCCGGTGAGGGCGTCGCGGTCGTGATCGTCGTGCACCGCCGCTCCGAGTGGCCGCGCTGCGTCACGCACGAAATTGAGCTCGCCGGCGGCGTGGTGCGCTACGCCGGGCCGGTACGGTTCAGTCGAGGGTCATCTCGGTCTGGAACACCGAGACGGCCTGACCGATGATCCATACGGCGGAGGGTACGCCACCGGTCATCTCCAGCTCGATTTCCACCCGACCGGGTCGCTGCAGCCAGCGTCCCTGTACTCCCTGGAACACGGCCTTGCGCCGGTCGTGCGCGAGCAGCCCGTGGTGCACCAGATACACTCCGAGCAGGCCGTGCGCATTGCCGCTGACCGGATCCTCGGCGATGCCGAGCGCCGGGCAGAACATGCGCGCCTCGGTCAGGTGATCGCCCGCCTGCGGCTTCAGCGCGAACACGAAGTAGCCCGCCGCGCCGATCTGGGCCGACAGCGTCGTCAGCCGGGACATGTCGGGCTTGAGGTGATTGAGCGGCTCGGCGCCG
>JAKBBE010000114.1 GCA_021826035.1 Pseudomonadota bacterium
TATGGCCTTGCCTTTGGCCGCGAGCTCAATCGCTATTTGAATCTCGAGTTGAACATCGATGGCACCCGGCTATCGGGTCGGCGCGGGGCGGATGCTCTGAACGTCTATGGCACGACTCTCGATGCGCTTGCGATCCTCAATCGCAGCGGGACGATTTCGCCGTATCTGCGCATCGGGTCCGGATTCGTGCACGATGTTCCTGGTGGCCAGGTGCCGAATCAGACCAATTTTGCGGCCGACGCGGGTGTGGGGTTCTACTGGAACCTTTGGCGCAGCGCCCGAGGCACTCGGGAATTCGCCCTACGGCCGGAAATCAAGGTGCGTTGGGAGAACCCGGGGCATTCCCCGGATTTGCAGGATTACATTGCGGATTTGGGTTTCCAGTACTCCTTCGGCGGCTCGCCCGCATCGAGCGCGCCAGTCGTGGCTGCGTCGCCACCACCCCCGCCACCGCCCATGCCGGCGCCGACAGCAGTGGCATTGCCGCGGCCGCCTGAGGCTGTGGCGCTGAGCCCTCCACACAGCACGTTTGCGCTGCCGAGGCGCGGTTCGGTAATTCTCAAGGGAGTCACCTTCGCGTTTGACTCGGCGCGGCTGACGGCGCCGTCTCGCGCGGTGTTGGAGGATGTCGCGGCCGGCCTTAGACGTCACCCGCTGCTGAAGGTGCAGGTCCAGGGCTATACCGACAGCACCGGGACGGTTGCCTACAATCTGAAGCTTTCGGAACTCCGTGCTGAGTCGGTGCGACAGTTCGTTCTCGGCGAGGGCGTCGAGCGGCAGCAGTTGCGCACCCGTGGTTACGGTGTTGCCGACCCGATTGCGAGCAATCGCACGGCGTCTGGTCGAGCGCTGAACCGCCGGGTGGTTCTGAAGGTGCTCAGCAATCCCAATGCGGTGAAGGTGAAGGGGCAGGGCACGACGACGTCGCGGTGAGGGTGCGGCGCTGCTGCCCGGCGCGCCGCGACGGCTCCCCCGGGGGGGTCCGAGGCAGGTTTCGCGTCCAACTCATCGATGGTTAGGGCTGCACGGCTGCACGGTGAGCACGGCGATCCTATCTGCTGGTTCCGGACGGGTTTCCGATCACGCTCGATGATGGACAGGGCCCGGGGTCCATCATGGATGTTGAGCGCTCTTTCGGTCATTTCCTCTCTCGATCTCTCTGTGGTCTTCGTGCCGTCTGACCGGTCGCTGGCCGGGCTGAAGATCCTGCAGGACGCACAGGAAGGCCGCGGGCCCCTGATGGCCCTGATGGCCCTGATGGCCGGGGCAGGGTCCCCGTCGGGGCTCTGGATGTGCAAGAGCCCCTCCGGGGAGTCTCCGGTTACCCCGCCTGAGACACTCGACCGGTGTACGTCAGCGTTCTGAACGATCCGGCGTTTTCCCCCCTTTCTCACCCAGATTGACGCGCAGCTTGCCGCCGAGGCTCGCCGGAGGCGCTGCCCGGAGCGCGCAGGACCTCTGCAGGTGGCGGATTTTCCTCGCAAACCCCGCGGCTGTCCGGCGTCGGTGCGGGCGGAGTACACCCGGCGGCTGAGCTGTACCGGCGGGCGGTGCGATGCGCGCAGGACGCCGGGTTCGGTGCGCTTCCTCGGTCGGCGGGTATCTGTGGCGGGGATGGTGATGCTGATCTTGCCGCTGGGCGGTTCCACCGCACACGCGCTTGGGGGGCCTCATACATCAAATCGGGCGTCCCTCGCTGTCGTCGGAGTGATCGCGTGAGGCACCATGAGTCGACGTGTCCGAGAGTAGGCGCGGAAGGCGGCTCCGTTGAGCAACAGCAGCGCCACCGGCGCCCATGCGAGGACGTGCGTCAAGGTCGGCGTCACACGCAGGACCAATGCTGGGAGTGAGGCCGCAAGCAGTCCATGGCCGGCACGGCATGGGTGCTCACGGGCAGGTGTGCGTCACGAGAGAGCGGCGTATGCTGGGCGACCTGACTTGATAAGAATGCCGTAGGCGGGGTTGCATGAGCTTGCCGAGCGCCGTTCGAGGAGTGCCGGTCAACGCCGTTGTCGTCGCGCGCGGGTTGTTTGCGCTCGCATCGGCCAGCCTTGCCTTTTTGATCCTGGCGTTCGGGCGATGGGTGCCGCAGCCCGTGCCGGCTGGGGTTCCGCTGCGCGAGATGGTGATCTACGCGGCGGCACTGGTGATTCTGCTGGCGAGCATCGGCCTGTGCATCGTGCGCACGGCGGTGGCGAGCGTGGTGACGCTGGGAGCCTATCAGGCAGTGTCGGCTGCGCTGGCGGTGCCGCAGGGACTCGCAACGCCGCAAAGCCTCGGCGCGTGGTATCCGTTTTTCGAAGCCGTGACGCCCCTTGCCGGTGCCGGGGTGCTCTACGTGATGTTGCGCCGCGCGATCCGCGGGCCAGGTGCAGCGCCCGCTGAGCGGACGACTCTACGCGTCGCACAGAGTCTCTTTGGCGTCACGTGCGTGTTTTATGGGGCGTCTCACTTCGCCTACGCCGCCTATACGGCGACCTTGGTGCCGACCTGGCTTCCCGCTCGACTGGTGGTCGCGTATGCCACAGGCGCCTGTCATGTCGCCGCCGGATTGGCCATCATCCTCGGGATTGTTCCGCGCGCGGCTGCGGCGCTTGAGGCCACCATGATGAGCCTGTTCGGCCTCGTCGTCTGGGTGCCGAGTTTCTTCGCGCAGCCGCGCCCCTCTTGGGCGACGCCCGCTGCGCAGCGGTGGTCCGAACTCGTCGTGACTTTCGTGCTGGCGGCGGCCGCCTGGGCCGTCACACTGTCCTTCGGCCGCGAGCCCAGCGCGCACCCGTCCGGCTTCCGCCTGCTGCGCCGACCCTCCGGTGCGCCACCGTGAGGTTCAGGATCCTCGCCGGTGTGCCGGACGGCGGGGGAAGCCCGTATCGACAGCAGTATGGCCTGCGCGTATGGGTGGACCCATGAACGATCGTGAGCAGTTTCGGGTGGCCTCGGGCGCCCGGGTGACGCTCTCCGCCATCGATCCGGCGTTCAAGGGGCATCATCAGGACCACGCATCGGCCGCAGATGAGCTGCAGCATTACACCGAGCGTCTGCGCGCGCTGCAGGAGCTCCTCTACGCCGACGGCCGCCATTCGCTGCTGATCTGTCTGCAGGCCATGGATACCGCAGGCAAGGACGGCGTGATCAATCACGTGCTGGGCGCGATGAACCCGCAGGGCTGCCGGGTGGCGCATTTCCGTCACCCTTCCGCGGAGGAGGCGGCGCACGACTTTCTCTGGCGGGCGCACCGGGATGCGCCGGCGCGCGGTGAGGTGGTGATCTTCAACCGCTCCCATTACGAGGACGTGCTCGTGGTGCGCGTCCACAAGCTCGTCAGCCGGGCGGTCTGGACGGAGCGCTACGTGCGGATCAACGAATTCGAGCGCGCGCTCGCCGACGACGGCGTTGCGATCCTGAAATTCTACCTGCACATCTCGAGCGAGGAGCAGCTCGCGCGCTTCAAGGCGCGACTCGAGGACCCGAGTAAACACTGGAAGATCACGGCCTCGGATTACACCGAACGAAAGTTCTGGCCCCAGTACCGGCGCGCCTACGAGGATGCTCTCTCCCGGTGCAGCAGCGAGTACGCCCCGTGGTACGTCATTCCCGGCAATCACAAGTGGTATCGCAACCTCGCCATCGCGCGCATCGTCGTCGAGCGCCTCGAGGCAATGAACCTCAAGTATCCCGCGCCGGCAGTCGATCTCGCCGAGATCCGCCGCAAGTACCACAGCGCGGCCCAGCGCTGAGGCGCGGCCGCTCGATTTGCGCCGCGCCGCGCGCTAGCATGCGCCGGGCACGTGGGCCATCCGGACCCGCCCGAGCGGTTGCGGCGCGGCGCGGGCCGGCTCGCCCTCGGCAGACCCTGGAGGAACCATCCGCATGCACCGCACCCTCGTCCTGTCTCTGGCCAGCCTCGCCCTCGCGCTCCCGGCGGCGGTTTGGGCCGCACCGAAGGCCCCGCCCCAAACTGCGCACACCGCCACCGTGCCCAAGGCGAGAACCTCGATTACCCACGGCAGCGTGGTGATCGGCGGTCAGCGCATCCGCTACACGGCGACCGCCGGTACGATCCTGCTGAAGAACGCGCAGGGCAAGCCCACCGCCAGCATGTTCTACGTCGCCTATACGAAGGACGGCGTGCGCGATCCGGGCCAGCGTCCGGTGACCTTCGCGTACAACGGCGGACCGGGGTTCGCCTCCGCGCTGGTCGACATCGGCGGCTTCGGTCCGCGACGGATCGAGTGGCCCGCACCCGGCCAGATCGGGCGTGAACAGCCGCCGTACCGGCTGGTGCCGAACGCCTACAGCATTCTGGGTGCGACCGACCTGGTGTTCATCGATGCCGTGGGCACCGGCTACAGCCGCATCGTCGGCGTCGGCAAGCCGAAGATGTTCTATGGGATCAATGGCGATGCGCGCGCGTTCACGCAGTTCATCGAGCGCTACGTGCAGCGCAACGATCGGTTCGAATCCCCGAAATTCCTGCTGGGCGAGAGCTACGGCACCACGCGCTCGGCGGTCCTCGCCGAGGACCTCGTTGGTCAGGGGGTCTACCTCAATGGCGTGATCCTGTGTTCGACGGTGCTCGACTTTGCGACCCTGAACAACACCCCGGGCAACGATCTGCCCTACGAGCTGTACCTGCCGTCCTATGCGGCAGTGGCCTGGTACCACCACCGCATCACGCCGCGGCCGACGGATCTTGCGGCGTTCATCGACAAGGTCGAGCGATTCGCCGGGGGCCCCTACGCCCATGCGCTGTTTGAGGGCTCGGCGTTGAGTGTGGCGCACAAGACGCAGATCGCCGCGCAGCTCTCCCGCTACACCGGATTGCCGGCCGAATTGTGGGAGCGGGCCGATCTGCGCATCCCGCTGTCGGTCTTCCAGCGCCGCCTGCTCGGCACCGGCGCGAGCACGGGACGCTTCGATGCGCGCTTCAGCACCCCTGAACTCGAGCGGCTCGATCCGCAGCAGGGCGATACCGCCGCGGGCGCGGCTACCACCGCGATCTGGGGCGCGCTCACCGAGAGCTTCGATGCGTATCTGCGCCAGGGACTGAATTACCGCAGCCACCGCCTGTACGTGCAGAGCAGCGCCAGCGCGTTCAGCGCCTGGGACTGGAGCCATTACCAGCCGCCGCTCAGTGCTCTCGACGAGGGCGTCGGCAGCAGCATCAGTTTGGCGCGGGTGCGCAACGTCGCGCCGGCGCTGGCGCGGGCCATGAGCAACGATCCGGGCATGCAGCTGATGCTCAACAACGGATGGTTCGACATGGCGACGCCGTTCTTCGCGACCAATTTCACCCTCGCGCACATGGGTCTGCCGCAGAATCTGCACGGCAACATCCACGAGTACTACTACCCGGTCGGGCACATGCTCTATCTGAACCCGGCCGTGCTGCCCCAATTGCAGCACAACATCGACACGTTCATCGCGAACGCCGTGCAACGCCACTGAGCACTTCGCCCCTGACGCCGCGCTGCGGCGTCAGGGGGCACTCGGAATCTCCAGTCCGCGCGCCACGGCCGGGCGTGCCACGAAGCGCTCGAGCGCCGCGTTCACGTGCGGAAATTCACCGTAGCCGACCAGGTCGCCCGCGTCGTAAAAGCCAATCAGAGTGCGCACCCAGGGAAAGATCGCGATGTCCGCGATGCTGTACTCGGTCCCGGCGATCCACTCGTGCCGGGCGAGCTCGCCCTCGAGCACTCCGAGCAGCCGGCGTGACTCGGTTGCGTAGCGCTCCAGAGGCCGTTTGTCCTCGAGCTCCCGGCCGGCGAAGCGGTGAAAGTAGCCCAGTTGGCCGAACATCGGGCCGATGCCGCCCATCTGGAACATCAGCCACTGGATGACCCGATAGCGCCCCGCGGCCTGGCTCGGCAGGAACCGGCCGCATTTCTCGGCCAGATACAGCAGGATCGCACCGGACTCGAACAGCGCAAGCGGGGCACCGTCGGGGCCCTGTGGATCGAGGATCGCCGGGATCTTGCCGTTGGGGTTGAGTGAGCGGAACGCCGCGGAGAGCTGTTCGTGCTGCGCGAAGTCCACGCGGTGCGCCTCATACGGCAGGCCGGCTTCCTCGAGCATGATCGAGACTTTCACCCCGTTTGGTGTCGGCAGCGAGTACAACTGCAGCCGCGCGGGATGACGCGCGGGCCATTTGCGGGTGATGGGAAAATCGCTGGGATCAAACATGGGAGGCTCCGTGTTCGCCGCGCAGCGTCGTACGCGGCGGGGTGCTCAAGGATGAGCGCGCGGGCTGCGAGCGGCAAGCGCGGGGGCGCGCTTGCCCGGATCGGGCCGCCGGTCCATGATGGCGGGCGATGAGCGTCATGAGCGCACGGGAGGGCTCTTATGAGACGATCGTTCCGTATCGCACCGTGCGTCCTGGCGCTGTGGCTCGTGACCGGCACGGTCGGGGCCGCACCTGCGCCGCTGCAAGCGCCGCTCACGGCCCGCACACTGGCCTACATCGGGCGTGCCTGGGGCACGCTCACGCGCTCGGCGAGCACCTGCGCGTCGTATCCGAGCGGACCGCACCGGCCGCAGCGAGTGCTGTACTTGCCGAAGCGTCTGCCGATGCCGCAAGCGGTGCGCGCACTGGCGGCCCACTGTCGGGTGAGCGTGCGCCGATTGCCGGTGAGCATCGTGCGCCTCGGCAGCCTGCAGCCGGCCTCGCTGGGACAGCCGGGACTGCTGTATCTGCCGCACCCGTACGTCGTGCCGGGCGGATTTTTCAACGAGATGTTCGGCTGGGACAGCTACTTCATCGTGCTCGGACTGGTGAGTGATCACCGTGATGCTCTGGCGCGCGGCATCGTCGATAACTTTCTCTTCGAGGTCCGGCACTACGGCGCGGTGCTCAACGCCAATGCCACTTTCTCGCTGTCGCGCTCGCAGCCGCCCTTGCTCGGGGAGATGATCCGCACCCTCCTGAGAGACCCGGCGGCGTTCCCGAATCGGCTCGCGGCCACCGTCTGGTTGCGGCGCGCCTATCCGCTGGCCGTGCAGGACTACTCGCTCTGGGAGCGGCGCGAGCACCTGGCCGGCAACACCGGTCTGGCACGCTATTTCGACTACGGCGGTGATCAGCCGGCCATCGAGCTGCGCTCTGCGGCGTACTATCGCGGAGTGATTCGCTTCCTGCTGCACCACCGCAGCGAGAATCGCGGTTATCTGGTGCGCGGCGCGCGCCGGCCCACGGCAGCAGAGGCCGCGGAGCTCGCCGAGGTCAGCTGCGACGTACGCACCTCGCGCGTCTGCGCCGCGGCGTGGTTCGGCGGCTACCGGCTCACGGGCAAGTTCTACCGCGGCGATCGGGCCATGCGCGAATCGGGTTTCGACACCACATTTCGCTTCGGCCCCTACAGTGGCTCGACGATCGACTATGCGCCGGTGGATCTGAACAGTCTGCTGTACCGCTACGCGCTCGATCTGGCCGCATTTGCGCAACGCCTCGGGGACGGCGTGGCCGCGAGCCGCTGGAGGGCGGCGGCGGCGGCGCGCAAGCAGGCGATCAACCGCTATCTGTGGAACGGGCGACTCGGGCAGTACACCGACTACGACTTCGTCACCGGCCGGCGCTCGTACTATCCTTTCATCACGACGGTCTACCCGCTGTGGGCTGGGGTCGCCTCGCGCGCGCAGGCGCGCGCGGTGCGCGCCGCGCTGCCGTATTTCGAGCGCGTCGGTGGGCTGCAGACCAGCCTCTACGCGAGCGGTGCGCAGTGGGATGCGCCCTTCGGCTGGGCGCCGACTAACTGGCTGGCCGTGAAGGGCTTGCAGGCGTACGGCTATCGCACCGCGGCATGCCGCATCGCCGCGAAGTTCATCGCCACGGTCAACCGCGGGTTCGCGCACGACGGCACGATCCGGGAAAAATACAACATGGCGACCGGTACCTCGAAGGTGCGGATCACGGCCGGCTACACCCAAAACGAAATCGGCTTCGGCTGGACCAATGGGGTGTACGTGAAGCTCTGGCAGCTGCTGCAGCGGCCTCGCCCGGGCGGCTGCGCCCCCTAGGCGCAGCGCCCGCGGGCGCTGCCGTCTCGCAGCGGGCCGGAGGAATGCGGTATCGTTGTCATTTTTTGGGGGACGCTCCATGGCTTTGACTGCCGCACGTCGTCTTCTCGGCACGCTGCCGCGCATGGGCGTGGCTGTGTTTGCGCTGCTCAGCGCAGCGCCGCTCGCGCAGGCCGGCGCTCGTGCGCCGGCGAATGTACGCTCCTCCCCAAGCGCCTCGCCCGGGGCCGGTGGGCCGGTGCCGCTGAGTGCCTATGCGCAGATGCGCTGGCGGTTGATCGGCCCGTTTCGCGGCGGCTGGGCGACGATGGCGGCCGGGGTGGCGAATGAGCCCAACACGTTCTACATCGGCACTGCCGGCGGTGGGGTGTGGAAGACCGTGGATGCCGGGCGCACCTGGCAGTCGGTCGGGGCCAATCTCCCGCCGGCCATCGGGGCGATCGCGGTCGCACCGTCTGCGCCCCGGACGATTTACGTCGGCACCGGTCAGGTGGCCCCGCGCTATGACGTTGCCGCCGGGCGCGGCGTGTTCAAATCGACCGACGGCGGACGCACCTGGCATTACGTCGGGCTCGCCGCCACGCGCGACATCGGGCGGATCTGGATCGATCCGAACAACGCCAATGTCGTGGTGGTGGCCGCCATGGGGCACCTCTATGGGCCGAACCACCAGCGCGGGATCTATCGCACGACGAACGGCGGCAAGACCTGGCAGCACGTGCTCTACATCAACGATCAGACCGGCGTCGTCGATCTGGCGGGCGATCCGAGCAATCCGAAACTGCTGTTCGCGGCGGCCTGGCAGATGCGCGACTGGCCGTGGCTCGATTACTTCGAGCCGCACGGCGGTCCGGGCAGCGCGATTTACCGCTCCGCCGACGGTGGCAAGACCTGGACGCGCCTGAGCGGCGGCGGCTGGCCGAGCGGTTCGCTCGGGCGGATCGGGCTGGCCGTCACCCACACCGCCGAGGGCACGCGGGTCTACGCGGCCGTCGACTCCGCCACGCAGGGCGGGGTGTGGCGCTCCGATGACGGGGGCACGCACTGGCAGCGCGTCAACGACGACGAGGCGGTGTTCGGCAACTGGTACTTCGCGCGCCTGACGGTCGATCCGAGCA
>JAKBBE010000115.1 GCA_021826035.1 Pseudomonadota bacterium
CGTACCGGCAAAAATTTCTCGCCGGCTCCTGGCGGTTCGATACGTACTTCGGTCGCGACACGCTGATGAGCGTACGGCTGCTGATGCCGGCGCTCACCGCCCACGCGATCGACGATGCACTCGACTCGGTCCTGGAGCGGCTCTCGGCGCACGGCCAGGTCGCGCACGAAGAGGACATTGGCGAGGAGGCGGTGCTCGAGAACCTCAAGCGCGGGGTGCGCTCGGCGGCGCCGAGCTACACCTATCTCATGATCGACGAGAACTACCTGCTGGCGCCGGACGCCGCCGCATGGCTGCTCAATCCGCGCGAGCGGGCTCAGTCGGCAGCATTCCTCGCCGCGCCGGTGGGCGGGCCTGAGGAGCGACACGGCACGCACGGTGCGGCGCTGGTGCGCAACCTGACGTTCGTGCTCGCGAGCGCCGCGCCGTTCGCTCGGGATCCGGTCCGCTCGCACCTGATTGGCCTGAAACCGGGCGTCCCGGTCGGTGACTGGCGCGACAGCAACACCGGCCTCGGCGGCGGGTACTACCCGTACGACGTCAACGCGGCACTCGTGCCGGCGGCGCTCGATGCGATCGCGCGGCTGTATGCGAGCGGACTGCTCAACCCGTATCTCACCGCCGCCGAGCGGCCCCAGTTCGCGCAGGCGGCCCGGCTGGCGCAGGTCTGGAGCCGGCGTGCCGCGCCGCTATTCACGGTGACGGTGGCGCATGCCGCCGCGGTGCGGGACGTCAGGGCCTATGCCGCGGCGGACGGCGTTCCGGCGCGGGCCGCTCTGGCCTCGCTCGGTCGCGGTCCGGTGTCCTTCCCCGCGCTCTCGCTGAGGCGCTCAGGCCGGCCCGTTCCGGTGATGCAGTCGGATGTCGGCTACGTGCTGCTCTTCGGCAAGCCCGCCGCGCAGACGCTGCAGCGTCTGGTGGCCGCCGTGATGCGACCGTTCCCGGCAGGGCTGATCACGGGCGCCGGCCTGGTGGTGGCCAATCCGGTGTTCGCGCCGCACACGCTCGCGGCCGAATTCACTCGCAATGCCTATCACGGCACGGTGGTCTGGTCCTGGCAGCAGGCGCTGCTGGCGGCGGGCCTCGCGCGCCAGCTGCGCCGCACGGATCTGCCACCGGCGGTGCGCGTGCAATTGCAGAACGCGCAACGCACCCTGTGGCGGGTGATCCACGCGACGCATTCGATGGCCAACAGCGAACTGTGGTCCTGGACGTACAGTGGCGGCCACTACCACATTCGCCCGTTCGGCTCGGCCCGCGCCGATGCCTCTGAAGCCGACGCCGCGCAACTCTGGAGTACGGTGTATCTGGCCGTACGGCCACCCGCGGGCCTGATGCGTGCAGCATCGCCCGTGGCGGCCGGGACGCACTGAGCGTGCCGCGCGCCGGCCTCGGGGACGCAACGGCCCGCGTGGTGGCGGTCCTCGGGGCGGCGCTGTGCGCGGCCGCCGGTCCGCTGGCGCACGCTGCCGGCGGGTTTCACCTGCGCGTGGATGCCGCGGGGCTGGGGGACTATTTCCCGGGCATGCTGGGCAACGGCATGCTCGCGACCCTCACCGCCCGGCGCGGCACCCGCGCCACGCAGACCTACATGGTCGGGCTGATGGACCGCACTCCCGGCGATATGGCCCGCCCGGCGCTGCTGCCGGGGTGGAACGGCATCGACTACAACCCGGACCCGGTCGCGAGCGCGGCCGGCTGGATGAATCACGGGACCCTGAGTGCGGCGCGGTTTCGCGCCTATCACCAGACGCTCGATCTGCACGATGCGGTCCTGACGACACGCTACCGCTATGTCGACGGGACGCGGGTCACGTCGATCACGGCGGTCAGTTTCCTCAGCCAGACGCAGACGCACCTCGGTGTGATCCGCCTGAGTATCACGCCACACTTCAGTGGACGGATTACGGTCGCCTTCCCGCTCACGCTGTGGCGACCGCACACGCCGCGCTTTGCGCTCGGACGGCTCACCGGGACGCAGGTCAACCAGGCGCTCGCCGCCCATGGATTGACGCTGACACCGCGGGCGCCGGCCACGCCGGACCGCGCCGCGCTCTGGTACCCGGGCACCGTGATCGTGAACCGCCGCGGCGTCTCGGCGGCCGATCGCACCGTGTGGCTCGCGGGTCGGGCGGCGAACAGTCTGCCCATCGCCCTCGCCGCGGCGCTCTCGCTGCCCCGGCACGCGCCGGTGCGATCCATCCGCGTGCGCCGCGACCCACATCGCGTGGCGCTGGTGGTGCGCATGCAGGTCGAAGCAGAGCACCGCTACACCTTCACCACCTTCGCCAGCCTCTCGCGCAGTGGCTGGGGCGGTGGCCGGCGCGCGGATCTTGCCCGGGTGCGAGCGGCGCGACGCAACGGCTTCGCGGCGCTGCTGGCTCAGCAGCGCGCCGCTTGGCGCACGCTGTGGCGAGCGGACATCCGCATCGAGGGCGACCGGCAGGCCCAGCAGGTGGCGCACTCGGCGTTGTACTACCTGCTCGCCAACACGAGTCCGGACACCGGCTGGGCGGTCGGACCCTGCGGGCTGACGCTCTGTTATGCCGGGCACGTGTTCTGGGACAGCGATACCTGGGTGTACCCGGCGCTGCTGCTGCTGCACCCGCGGCGCGCCCGCTCGTTGCTGAATTTCCGCGACCGTACCCTGCAGGCGGCGCGTCAGCGCGCCCGGGCGCTCGGCTACGCCGGCGCGATGTACCCCTGGGAGTCCGATCCGTACAACGGCAGCGACCAGACCCCGGCCTCCGCGCGCGCTCTCTCGCTGAGCGAGATCCACGTCAACGCCGAGATCGCCATCGCGCAGTGGCAGTACTATCTCACCACCCTCGATCGCTCCTGGCTGCGCACGCACGGCTGGCCGGTGATCCGTGCGGTGGCGCGTTTCTATGCCAGTCGTGCGGTCTATGACGCAAAGACTCGCCGGTACGAGATTCTGCACGTGACCTCGGTGTCCGAGTCGCACGGGGACATCCCCAACGACACGTACACGAACCTCGTGGCCGTTCGCGCGCTGCGCATCGCAGTCGCGGCCGCACACGCACTCGGTGTACCGGCCGATCCCGATTGGCAGCGCATTGCCGCGCGGATGACCGTTCCGCTCGCCCCAGGCGGCGGGCATCACCTGCCGTACCAGGAAACACGTGCGGCGGCTGCGGGCGCCGCCTTTGGCGGCGGGCCGTTGCCGCTGTTGTTCCTGCCGGCGCTCGACCTGCGCCTGCCGCCGGCGCTGTGGCGGGGGGATTATGCGGCCGCGGTGCGACCGGTGCCGCTGGCACATTTTGCCGACGTCAGCATGGGGATTCTGCCGTGCGTGGCCGCCGCGGACATGGTCGGTCGAGCCGCCACCGCGGGCCGCTGTGTGGATTTGTACCTGACCGGCGGCACGCTGAAGCCGCCCTTCAACGTGCGCACCGAGACGGCCAGCAACAACGTCGGTCCATTCCTCACCGGTTCAGGAGCCTATCTGCAGAGTCTGATCTTCGCGTTGACGGGCCTGCGGATCCGCCACAGCGGCCTTGTGGACGCGTACACTCCGGTTCTGCCGCGCGGCTGGCGCTCGCTGACGCTGCGCGGGGTGCAGTTTCGGGGCCAGCGCCTCGAGATCACGGTCGTGCGCGGCGCGCACGGGCTCGTGCGGCTGAAACGGAGAGTGTTATGAGCGCAACGGCGCACCGATCGACTGGGAGTGTTCTGCGGCGCGCCGGCGCCGGGGCCGCAGTACTCGCGGCGCTGCTGCTGGCGGCGTGTTCGCGCGGACCGGTCCAGCACGGCTCAGTGGTCGTCGCCGGCAAGGCGCGCTTCGAGTTCCTCACCCCCACGCTGGTGCGGATGGAGTACGCGCCGCGCGGGCACTTCGTCAACGCGCCCTCGGTGGTGGTGCAGAAGCGCCACTGGCCGGCCGTCGCCGTGACGGTCGAGCAGAGCGGCGGCTGGATGATCGCCACCTCAGGCTCACTCCGTGTGCGCTACCGGATGCACTCCGGGCCCTTCACGCCGAAGAACCTCCAGGTGTCCTGGAAGAGCGCCGGCGCGCCCGTGCACCGCTGGATTCCGGGGCAGCACGACCCGCTGAACCTCGGCGGGCTCACGGACTCCCTCGACAATGTGAGCCGCCAGAACCTGCCGCCCGGGAAAGAGGATCGGGAGAGTCCCGTCGATGACATCATTCCGGGCATCGACGTGCGGCTTGCGCATGCCCAGCCGGGGCTGCTCAGCCGCGCCGGTTACGCGCTGATCAATGACAGCGGCACGCCGGTGTGGAATGCCGCGCACACCTGGATCCATCCGCGCCCGAACGTCCATGACCAGGACTGGTATCTGTTTGCCTACGGGCGGCACTATCGGCGCGCGCTGCGTGAATACGCCGAGCTCTGCGGGCCGGTGCCGATGATTCCGCGCTACGTGCTCGGACCGATGGTGACGGACCTGAATTTCGAGTACTTCCCCGGATCGCCCGCGGTGCGCAACCCGGCGTTCGCCCGCTACGGGGTGCAACACCTCGAGCGCGAACTGATCCGTCTGCGCAGCGCACACATCCCGGTCGATACGCTGGTGCTCGACTTCGGCTGGCACAACTACGGCTGGCAGGGCGGCTACGACTGGAGCCCGCTCATTGCGCATCCGCGCCAGTTCATGGGCTGGCTGCACCAGCACGGCTTCAAGCTGGCGCTGAACGATCACCCCGGCTACGCCAATACCCGCGAGAGTGGCTTGTCGTATCAGGACAGTCACGCCGGGGAGGTGTTGCGCGACCTCGGTTGGCAATGGCCGCCGAAGCCGACGTTCCAGGCCGATCTGGCCGGTCTGTGGCAGTTCAGCACCGGGCCCTACACACCGGGCAAGCACGGCCCAGAGCGCTGGCGGCCGGTGCGGGTCGGATTCACGTGGCGCTCGCAGTTGCTGCGTGGCGCACACGGTACGGGCTGGTACCGCGCGACCGTGCAGCTGCCCGCTCAGCTGCCGCCGCATCTGTATTTGTACCTCGGCGGGGTGTCGCACGCGTACACGCTGTTCGTCAACGGCCATCGCGTGCCGCACAGCCACGAGCAGTGGCCGCGGCGCACGACCTACGCCGACATCACCGCTGCGATCCAACCCGGCAAAGTGAACCAGATCGCGCTGCAGGTCACGGCCGGAGCGCACGGTGGCGGGTTGATGTTCGCCCCGACCGTGATCCAGGATGTTCCCCCGCCGCCGGCGATTCGCTTCAACCTTGCCAACCGCGAGCAGGCCGACGTGTTCATGCACGACCTGCATGCGCCCCTGCTGCGCCGCGGCGTGGACTTCTGGTGGGTTGACGGGGGCAGCGGTGCGGCCCGCATGCCGGGATTGAACCCGCAGCTGTGGACCAACGAGGTGTACTACGAAGCCACGCAGCGCGAAACCAATAAGCGCGCGTTCATCCTGTCGCGCTACGGCGGCTGGGGCAGCGAGCGCTACCCGGGCTTCTTCACCGGCGATACCTACTCGCAATGGCCGGTTCTTGCCTACGAGGTCGCCTTCTCCGCCCGCGGCGGCAATGAACTGATCGACTACATCAGTCACGACATCGGCGGTTTCCACGGCACGAAGATCCCCTTCGCGCTGTATGCGCGCTGGATCGAGTTCGGCGCGTTCGGGCCGATTCTGCGCATGCACAGCGCGCACGAGAATCCGTTCGAGGGGAATCTGCGCATGCCCTGGACCTACGGGGCGCGCGGCGTGGCCCTGATGCGCCGCTATTTTACGCTGCACACCGAGCTGATCCCGTACCTGTACACCTATGCCTGGGAGGCGCACCGGCATGCGGTGCCGATCCTGCGGCCGCTGTACCTCGAGGACGTGCCCGGCGGGCAGGCCTATGACCATCCGCATGAGTACTTCCTCGGTGCCGATCTGCTCATCGCGCCGGTGCTGAGCCCGAGCGGGGTGCGCTCGGTGTACCTGCCACCCGGAGCGTGGATCGATTTCTTCACCGGTAAGCATTATGCCGGCGGCAAGACCTACACCGCGCACTACGGCGTGGCCGACACTCCCGTGTTCGTACGTGCCGGGGCGGTGATACCCGAACAGCAGCCAAGCGCGTATTCCAACGCCAAGCCGGTGAATCCGCTCGTGCTGCAGGTGTACGGGTCTGGCGTCGGACGCTTCGATCTGTACCAGGACGATGGCCGCTCGCTCGATTATCGATCGGGGCAGTACGCCTTGACGCCGATCGACTACCACACCCGCAATGGCCGCCACCGGTTGGTGATCGGTCCGACCCGCGGAAAATATCGCGGGCAGCTGGCGACGCGTGGGTACGCGCTGAGTCTGCATACGCGCCAGCGGCCAACCGCGCTCACCGTCAACGGTACGCCTGTGCAAACGGTGAGCTGGGACGGTGCACATCGGATCGCGCGCGTGCAGATTCCCGCGCAGAGCATCCGTCAGGTGGTGGTAGTCACATGGCGGTGAATCCGGGCGCATCGCCCGCGCAGGGCGGGGGCGATGCGCCACTGATGCAGTCCTTCGATCTGTTCCCCACCCGCGTCTGGCAGGGGCAGCTTGCGGCCCTGCAGCCGCACTTTGCGCAGTGGGTCGCCTGGGTGCTCGCCCTGCGCGCCGAGCAGCCCACCCCGGCGGGGCGCACCAATCGAAGTGGTTGGAACAGTCAGGACATGGCAGTGCTGGAGCGGCCGAATCTCGCCCCGCTGCGCCAGGCCGTGACGCTCGCCTGCACCCAGGCGCTCGAGGAGATGGGACTCGGCAAGCAGCGCTTCACGCTGCAGTCCTGGATCAACCTGCACGAGCATGGAGGCTTCAACTTCCTGCACATGCACGAGGGATCGATGCTGTCGGGTTCGTTCTATCTCAAGGTGCCGTCGGGCTCGGGGCCCCTGGTGTTCCGCGATCCGCGCGCCGGCGTGCTGCACAGCGCGGTCAAGGGTCCGGTCCCGAACGGACACTGCGACATCGAACTGGCCCCGAGCGAGGGGCTGCTGGTGCTCTTCCCGGCGTGGATGGAGCACTACGTCGAGCCGCACGAGGGCCACGAGCCGCGCATCTGCATCGCTTTCAACGCCAATTCGCCCGCGGGCGCCTAGACGTTCCGCCCGCAGGTGCGCTCGGCGCGCTTACCGGCCGGCTGGGAAGTCCGTGCTCAGGCTCACCGTCTTCCAGGTTTCGAGCTCTGCCGAGAAGGCCTCGAGCACCTCCCGGGTGCGCTGGTAGGCGTCGGGACCGAGCACCAGGTGCAGCGGCGGCTGTTCGGCGTGCACCGCAGCGATGATGGCCGCGGCGGCGCGGGCCGGATCCCCGGGCTGGCGGCCGGCCATTGCGGCGAGCCGTTCATGCACCGCGCCAGCGCTCGGCGCGTAGTCCCTCAGAGCGGCGCTGCGCTGGCGGATCGAGTGCGCGGAGAGGAAGTCGGTGCGAAATGCGCCCGGCTCCACCAGCGTCACGCGAATGCCGAGCGGCGCGACTTCGCGGGCGAGACTTTGCGAGAGTCCCTCGACGGCCATCTTCGCGGCCGCGTAGTAGCCGGAGCCGGCGCTCGGGGCAATCCCGGCGATCGAGGTGATGTTGACGATGTGTCCGCTGCGCTGGGCACGCAGATGCGGCAGCGCCGCCTGGATGATGCGGCGCGGCCCGTGGAAGTTGACCGCGAACAGATGCTCGATGTCCGCTTCACTCGCTTCTTCCACCGAACTGAGCAGTCCGTAGCCGGCGTTGTTCACGATCACATCGACGCGTCCGAGTGCGAATGCGCGCTCGATGGTGTGCCGCACCGCCTGCGGGTCGGTCACCTCGAGCGGTAGCACGGTCAGCGTGCCTCGGCCCGAGGGGATCTGCGCCGTGCCGTCGCGGGTCGTCCCGATGACCGTGGCGCCGTCTGCGAGCAGCTGCTCGGCGAGGATCTTGCCGAAACCGCGTGATATGCCGGTGATGAACCAGGTCTTTGCGTCAGTGCTCATGAGAGTCTCCGTTCAATGGCGAGCGGCGGCGCGGCGCGCCGGGTCGGCTCAGCGCTTCGCCTCGGGGAGCCGCGAGCGCGCGTGCTGGAACTCGATCATCCAGCCGGGATATTCCGCCGGCAGCGCGCTCACCGCATCGAGCGTCGCGAGCTGCTCGGGCGTGAGGGTCAGTGCGGCGGCGGCCAGGTTGTCGTCGAGCTGCTCGAGCGTCTTGGCGCCGATGATCACCGAGGTCACGAACGGTTTGCCGAGCACATAGGCGAGTGCCACCCGTGCCACCGACACGCCGTGTGCCGCAGCGATCGGCTGCATGGCTTCGACGCACTCGAACAGCCGTTCGCGGTTCACGGGCGGAAAATCGAACGAGGTGCGCCGCGCGTCCTGCGGATCCTGTCCGTTGCGGGTGAATTTTCCCGAGAGCAGGCCGCCGGCGAGAGGACTCCACACCATCAGTCCGAGCCGCTCGGCGGCGAGCAGCGGTGCGATCTCCCGCTCGATGTCCCGCCCGGCGATGGAGTAATAGGCTTGTAGCGTCACCGGCCGGACCCACCCCTGCCGCTCGGCGATGCCGAGCGCTTTCATCAGTGCCCAGGCCGACCAGTTCGAGACCCCGACGTAGCGAACGTGGCCCTGGCGGACGAGATCGTCCAGCGCGCGCAGCGTTTCCTCCATCGGCGTCAGCTGGTCGAGCGCGTGGATCTGGTACAGATCGATGTAGTCGGTGCCGAGGCGCTTCAGGCTCGCCTTGACCCCATCCATGATGTGCCCGCGCGAGGCGCCGCGGTCGTTCGGGCCGGCGCCGGTCGGACCGAACACTTTCGTGGCGAGGACCAGGTCGGTGCGCGCCCGTCCGCTGTTGCGCATGGCCTTGCCGGTGATCTCCTCGGCGAGACCATCGGAATACACGTCCGCGGTATCGATGAAGTTCACGCCGGCATCGAGGGCCCGGCCGACGATGCGGTCGGCGAGGGGTTGGTCGAGTGCGCCGATCGCGGTCCAGTAGCCGCGGCCGCCGAAGGTCATGGTGCCGAGGCAGATCTCCGAGACCAGCAGGCCGGTATGGCCGAGGGTTCGATAGCGCATGGACGATCTCCACATCC
>JAKBBE010000116.1:0-4781 GCA_021826035.1 Pseudomonadota bacterium
AGCGTTTCGTACGAGGCGGCCACGAGTGCGGAAATGCTGGGAAAGTGGTGAGTGATCAGACCCGCCGACACGCCGGCCTCAGCGGCGATGCGTCGTGCGGAAACCCCGTCATACCCGAACTTGCGCAGGCAGGAGAGTGTCGCCTCGATCAATGCTTCACGCCGTACCTTCGGTGTGACACGGCGGAATTTCGGTTCGTGCGGCCCATCGGTCATCTTGGTTTCCCTGCTGGCTGTTATGGCAGACGCGCCGAAGCGGTGGCCGAGCCGATCCGCTGTGGCCTTGCGCGCAGCGCAGCGCAATGGCCGGCCGGACACGGGGCCGTCTTGACCCGGTTTCGCACCTGCTGTACAGTCGTTAAATAGTGAGGAGACCGACGCTTCGCCATGAGCCCCCCTGCGATTCGTATGATGTCAGCAGCGGAGCACGGGCGAATCCCCGCGTCGATCCACCGCTTTCCTCAACCTTTCGGATCCATTCCCGATTCCACCGGATCTGCCCGAGGCGCACTTGCAGAGCAGGCCAGCGACTTTTCGCGTGGCGGCCAGTATAGCGCGTCCGGCCGTCCCGGGCGGGGGGGCTGGCGCGCAGCCGGGCGCGCGCTGGCAAGCCGATCGGGCATCGCACTGCACCCGGCATGGGAGACCAATGCATCATGAGTGTTCAGAGTCGCGATGTCGTCATCATCGGGGGCGGACACAACGGCTTGGTGTGTGCCGCGTACCTCGCGGCGGCCGGGCTGAAGGTCACTGTTCTTGAGCAGCGCGGCGTCGTCGGCGGCGCGGCGGTCACCGAGGAGTTCGTTCCGGGATTCCGCAACTCGGTCGCCTCCTACACGGTCTCGTTGCTCAATCCGAAGATCATCCGCGACCTGGACCTGCCGGGGCATGGGCTGCGCATCGTCGAGCGCCGGCTGGCGAATTTCCTTCCGACCACAGATGGTCGCTATCTGTTGAGCGGAGAGAACCGCACCTACGGAGAAGTGGCGAAGTTCTCCGCGGCGGATGCCGATCGGCTGGCGGCATACGGTGAGCGGCTGGATGGCATCGCGGACGTCATGCGCAGCCTGGTTCTTGAGACTCCACCGAATGTCGTCGAAGGCAATTGGATCACGGCGCTGCCGGAGCTGCTGCGCGCGCGGCGCGTCGGGTCGCGGATCGCCAAGCTCGACATGAGCATGCGGCGCGAGCTGCTCAGGCTGTTCGCGACCTCGGCCGGCGAGTACCTGGACGCCTGGTTCGAAAGCGATCCGATCAAGGCATTGTTCGGTTTCGATTCCATCGTCGGCAACTTTGCGACCCCGTACAGCCCGGGTTCCGGCTACGTGCTGCTGCATCACGTCTTCGGTGAGGTCAACGGCAAGAAGGGCGCCTGGGGTCACGCCATCGGCGGAATGGGGGCCATTACCCAGGCGATGGCCAAGTCGGCCGCCGCGCGCGGCGCGGACATCCGGGTCGGCTGCCCGGTGCGCGAGGTGCTGGTCGAGAGCGGCCGCGCGGTGGGTGTGGTCACGGAGAGCGGGGAGACGTTCCGCGCGCCGATCGTTGTGTCCAACTTGAATCCGAAGCTGCTGTATCTGAAGCTCATCGATACGGCCGTGCTGCCGAAGGAGTTCGTCGAGCGCATCGTGCAGTGGCACTGCGGTTCCGGAACATTCCGCATGAATGTCGCGCTCGCCGAACTGCCCGACTTCACCTGTCTGCCGGGTCGTACGCTCGGCGATCATCACACCGCCGGCATCATTCTGGCACCGACGCTGGGCTACATGGAGCGAGCCTATTTCGATGCGCGCACGCATGGCTGGTCGCGTGAACCGATCGTCGAGATGGTCATTCCCTCCACGCTCGATGACAGCCTGGCGCCGCCGGGCAAGCACGTGGCGAGCCTGTTCTGCCAGCACGTGTCACCGCGTCTGCCGAATGGTGAATCGTGGGATGCGCATCGCGAGACGGTGGCTGACCTGATGATCGAGACGGTCAATCGTCATGCACCGAATTTCAAGGCGTCCGTGCTCGGCCGCCAGATCATGAGCCCGCTCGATCTGGAGCGCACTTTCGGTCTGATTGGCGGCGACATCTTCCACGGAGCGCTGCAGCTGGATCAGATGTTCTCGGCCCGGCCCATGCTCGGACATGGAAATTACCGCGGACCGCTCGCCGGTCTGTACATGTGCGGATCCGGCACGCATCCGGGCGGCGGGGTGACCGGTGCGCCCGGGCACAATGCCGCCCGCGAGATCCTCGCCGACTTGCGCAGACGGCGCGTGCGCCGCACGGCCTGAGCGACCCGCTGCGACTCGGGCGGGCTGGGCGGCTTACCGCCGGCCTGCCCGAGTGCTCCGTTCACTCGGCGCTCGCGCGCTCCTTACTGGTGGTCACGCGGAATCGTCCGCTTCCAGGTGCGCGCGATGATCAGCTTGCCGTCGCGCAGCAGCTCGCGTTTGTACGTGTAGAAGAAGTCGTGCTGATCGCTGCGCACGGACAGGTGGCTGCGCCAGCTGAGCACGTGGGCGCCGACGGTCTGCGTGTAATGCGAGTACCCCACGACACTGGAATCAGCCGGGTTGGCGTTGTCGACCTCGTAGGTCAACTTCTCGCTGCGGTGCAGCGGTCCCCAGGGGAAGCTGGTGTTGCTCGCGCCCTGCCAGACCACGCGGCTGCGACCGTTCTTATCCGGCAGCGTCGTGTATGAGCCCGGCCACAGGTAGTCGCTGCCGCTGATGTCGGAGCGCTTGGCGACCGGACCCGGTGGCTCGAGCAGGGTGGCGGCGGGGCGCGGCCCGTCCAGCGGCACGCGCGGCAGCTCGATCCAGGAGGGCTGGGCGCCGCCGAGTTTGACGGTCGTATCCATCGGGTAGGGCGTCGGCCAGGCCATCGGCCACATCGCATTGGAGATGGCCAGACGGATGCGGTGTCCCTTGGGGAACACGTAGGACGCCAGGTGCAGCGCGAAGGAGAACGTGTAGAACTTCCCGGGCACCAGATATTTCGGATGGGACATCGAGGTGCGCTGGGCGCCGTTCAAGCCGGCTCCGGTCACCAGCGTGACCTGCCCGTCCGGCGCCACGTCCTCCAATCGTGCAAACCAGTCGGCCATGGGGGCGCTGGCCGCGGCGTAGAGCATCACCCGCGGCATGCCCATCACGGCGGTGTCGTGCGCCAGAGGCTTGGTTTCGTATACCAGGCTGTGCGCATCGACCGGGCGTTGGTCGGGCTGCAGGTCGCCCCACCAGAAGATGCCGCTGTTCTTGCCCACCGAGGGGATGTAGCGCAGTACGTTTCGTCCCGTGGCCGCCGGTGTGCCGCGCAGGGCCCGATCGGGTTGCAGATAGAGCTTTTGATGCCACAGGCCGCGCGGTGGCCAGCCGTTCTCGGCACGCCATACGCCCGGAATGCTCTGATCCTGAATGCCGGGCGGATACCAGTGCTGCAGGTAGATCATCACCTTCGGGTCCTGCATGACCCCGGTCGGCTTGCCTTCGAGCCAATAGGCGAACCAGCGCACGGCCTGGCGGCGCCAGGCGTAGAGCGGTCCGTAGTCGCTATCGTCCGGCCAGGCGTGGTTCCACGGTCCGATCCAGGCCTTCACCGGCGCGTGGACCCGCTCGAGCATGCGCGGCACACTGTCGCGGTAGCCGTCGTGCAACCCGCCGATGAGAAAGCACGGCACGTGGATCGACGACAACGGCCGTTCCGGCCGGTGCCAGAATGCGCCGTCGCGCTGGTGTTCCAAGTAGGTGAGCGACCAGGGCTTGGAGTTCATGCGTGGTCCGATGACATTCTGCGCCAGAGAGAAGTCCGGTGCGCCGCTGATCCCCTGGCTGAGATCCATGTCCAGCTCGAATTCGTCCACATGGAAGATGCCATCCATGTAGTGCACGTCCTCCTTGAAGAGCTTCTCCGTGCCCTCCACGGCAAGGATCGCCTTCAACGCTGGCGGGTTGCGCATCGCCATCTGGATGGAATTGAACGCCCCCCACGAGATGCCGAACATGCCAACCTTGCCGTTCGACCACGGCTGACGGGCGAGCCAGGCGATCACGCGCTCGCCGTCGTGGCGCTCGTGAGCCGAATATTCACGGTCCGGCGGCGTACCGCCGCTTTCACCGAACCCGCGGATGTCGACCGCCGCGCCGACGAATCCGCGGCTCGCGAAGTAGCTGAACAGGCCGTAGTCCTCCTGCGCCTCGCCGTCATCCTTGCGATAGGGCAGGTAGTTGAGTAGGACCGGGAAGCGCGTCCCTTGCGGCGCGCCGACCGGCATGTACAGTGTTACGGCAAGCTTGACGCCATCGGGCATCTGGATGCTGACCGACTTCATCGTGAAGCTGTAGCGCGCCGCGGTGACGCCCGGGTTGCCTTGCGCCGAGGCGATGGTGGCCGACAACATCAACAGAAGAACGGCTGCCGTTGACTTGCGCATTACTCAGGGCCTCCACAGCACTGCGGACGTTGGCATCATGCGATCGGCTGATCGGGTCAATGCTCGCGCATCGGTGAGATCGCGGCTATTTCTGCATCACTCAGGGTGCGCAGCGGCGCATCCCGCCGTACGATCGGCGCACCCTCCTCGGCAGCGAGTTCGCGTCCGAGGCGATGCCCGCTGTAGACGGCGTGGATGATGGCCCCGGGGGCCAGCACATCCCCGATCCGGTTGACCGAGGCGATGCCCGCGTCCTCGAGCGCATCGCTGCGGTTCGTCAGCGCCTGATAGACCGCATCGTTCGGCAGTCGCGCACCCACGATCACCAGGGACCCGCACTCGATCTGCGTGCGCTCGGG
>JAKBBE010000116.1:4881-8779 GCA_021826035.1 Pseudomonadota bacterium
GACTCGGCGTGCTGTGCACGCGGGACGTGCTCGGGATGCCACTGCCGGCGCCATTCCTCGCCGATGGTCGGGTTCTGCGTGCAGCGGACCGGGACGCTGTCGTGCCAGCTCGAGATGCACATGTTGCAGCCGATGCACTCACGGATGTCTTCTTCACGACCTTCGGAAATTTTTTGGGGCAGAAACGGATCGGCGATCGAGGGACGTGCGCCGCCGATCAGATCGAGAACGCCGCGGCGGATCTGGCCCACCATCGCGTCCGGCGAGGTGAAGCGTCCGACACCGACCACCGGTCGGGTCGTGATCGATTTGACGAAGCTGATCACCGGCTCATGGCTGCCCTCGGGAGTGAATCGCGAGGGCGCGCAGTCGGTCGGACTGGAGTCCATCTTGACGTCCCACAGGTCCGGCAGGTCACCGATCAACTGCACCGCCTCGTGGGCCTCCGAGGGCGCATGCGCGCTTTGGCGGCCGCGCAGCTCCTCCAGGCTGATACGCAGGGCGACGGCGCACTGCCCGCCGACTCCCTCGTGCGTCACCTCGAGCAGTTCGCGCACCAGACGCACCCGGTTGCGCATCGAGCCGCCATAGGCGTCGGTGCGCTGATTCCACTCCGGCAGGAGGAACTCGTAGGGCAGGTAGCCCATGCCCGCATAGACGTAGACGATGTCAAAGTCGGCAGCGCGCGCGCGTCGCGCCGCCTGCTTCTGCGCGGCGAGCAGGTCCCGGATGTCCCGCGCATCCATGACTCGGGGCCGCAGATGGCCGATGAAGTTCACGTGCGTCGGCATCCACGCGGTGCCCGAGGGCGACATCGAGGGAATGCGGTTGAGCCGGTTCATCACGCTGCCGCCGCCGTGCCAGAGCTCGATGCCCGCCAGGGCCCCGTGGCGGTGAACGGCATCGGTCATCAGTGCGTGGGAGCGGATGTCATCATCGTCCCAGAGCGTCGCATAGGGCAGCGGGGCGTCGTCCGAGCTCGGATCGATGGACACGTAGCCGGTGCATACGACGCCCCAGCCGCCTTCGGCTTTGGTGGCACGGAAGGCGGCGCGCATGCGCGGCATCGCATTGGTCATGCCGCTCGCATGCGGCACGGCGTAGAAGCGGTTGGGTGCCGTCACCGGGCCGATCTTGACGGGCTCGAACAGAACGTCGTAGCGGGGATTGCGGGCCATGTACCTGCGCCTTCGGATCGTCGCTGCGCCGCCCTCGCGTGACCGTGCCGAGGGCAGTTCTCGTTGCACGGTTGTACAGTAGCCTCTCGCGCCTTGTCAACTCCGGGGCGGCGCATCACTCCTCGGTGATGTCGTCCGTCAACACCGTCTTGCGGCGCGCAATGTACTCGAGCATCGCTTCATCCTGCGCCGGATCGATGCCGGGATCCTGATAGTCGGCCAACATCCGCTTCCACACGCGATTGGCGCGTTGCTCGGCGCTCAGTCGGCCTTCTTCCGACCATTGCTCGTAGGAGCCGTAGTCGGCGATCGTCGATTGGTAGAAGGCCGACTCGAAATTCGCCTGCGTGTGGGCGCAACCGAGGAAATGGCTGCCCGGTCCAACCTCGCGGATGGCATCGAGGGCCTGACCGCGCTCGGACATGTCCATCCCCTGGGCGAGGCTTTGCATCATGGCGCACTGGTCGGCATCCATCACGAACTTCTCGTAGCTCGCCACGAGACCGCCTTCGAGCCAGCCGGCTGCGTGCGTGACGAGATTGACGCCAGCGAGCAGGGCGGGCAGCAGCGAGTTGGCGCTCTCGTAGCCGGCCTGCGCATCGACGATCTTGGAGGAGCACAGCGAGCCGCCGCTGCGGCAGGGCAGGCGCAGGCGGCGTGCGAGCTGGGCGGTCGCGAAGATCATTTGCGTCGCCTCCGGGGTGCCGAAGGTGGGTGCACCGGTGCGCATCGAGATCGCCCCGACGAACGAGCCGAGGATCACCGGGGCTCCGGGGCGGACGATTTGCGTGAGTGCCATGCCGCAGAGCGTCTCGGCCAGCAGTTCCGCCATGCAGCCGGCCGGCGTCACCGGCCCCATGGCGCCGGCGAGCATGGCCGGTACTACGATCGTCCCCTGGTTGTGGCTGGCGAACTGGCGCAGCGCACCGAGCATCCGTCCGTCGTACACGAGGGGCGAGTTCGAATTGATGTTGCCAAGGACAACCGGGTGGCTGTCCACGTACTGCGCGCCGAAGAGAGTCTCGGCGAGCGCAACGGCGTCGGCGGCATGGCCGGCGGTCTCGGGCGTCGCTTCACAACCCTGATCGGAGAAGCGAAAGAACGCGTATTGGACATCGAGGTGGCGCTTGTTGGGCGGGATCTCCATCGGCTCGCACATGCTGCCGCCGGAGAAGTGAATCGCCGGGGCCATGTGCGCGAGCTTGATGAAGTTGTGCAGATCCTCGAGGGTTCCGTAACGGCGGCCGCGGTCGAGGTCGCTCACGAACGGTGGGCCGCCCACAGGCGAGAAGACGGTCGCATTGCCGCCGAAGCGAACGTTGCGCTCGGGGTTGCGGGCAAAAAGGGTGAACTCGGACGGAGCGCTCTTGAGCAGATGGCGGGCAAGGCCGCGCGGGATATGAACCCTCTCGCCCTGGACGTCGGCGCCGGCTTCACGCCAGAGGCGCAGGGATTCCGGGTCGCGTCGCAGCTCGATGCCGATCTCCTCGAGGATGGTTTCGGCATTGGCCTCGATGATCTCGATCGCCTCGGCGCTGAGCAGCTCCACCGGCGGCAGGCCGCGCTTGATGTAGCTGTATTTCTCCGCCGGTGCGCGTGCTCGCGCGCGACGGGTCTCTCGGGTGCGGCGGGTCGGGACGGCTGGGTTACTCATGAGGGGCTCGCGGGTGGCTTGGGTCGTTCGGGTGAGGTTGGGTGGCGTCTGTGCGTCGATTGACCCATACCAATAGCATAACTATACTGCTGTACAAATTAAGATCAGAAATTTATACTGTCATATAAATTTCGGCGCGGCACAGCGCCAGCGGGGGCCTATGAAGACGACCGGATCGATGCGTTTGCGTGGGCAGGGCATGGGCGGGCGGCTCAAGCCGATAAGCCTGGCCGTTGCCGCGGCGTTGTACGGCGCGGCTGTGGTACCGGGGCCGGCACATGCTGCCGGCGCGGCAGCGGCCTCCGCCAGCTCGCCCATACCCGTGCTGCAGGAAGTCGTCGTGTCTGCACGTCTCGTCAGAGAGAACCTGCAGGACGTGCCGGAAAGCCTGCAGGTGTTCACGTCCAAGGACATCCGCAACCTCGATCTCACGCGTTTCAACGCGATTGCCACCAAGTCGCCGTCGATCTCGTTCGTGAGCGACGGACCGACCGAGCAGTCGTTCTACATGCGCGGTGTGTCGGACGGCAGCAGTGCGAACGCCGCAAACACCTCGACCACCGGATATTTTCTCGACGACGCCTCGTTGAGCTTCTACGGCACCTTTCCCGACCTGCATCTCTACGATGTCAAGCGCATCGAGGTGCTCGACGGACCGCAGGGCACGCTCTACGGGGCCGGATCGATGTCCGGCGCGCTGCGCATCATCACGAACAAGCCGGATCTGTACAAGTTCGGCGGCGGCGTTGACGTCAATTTCGGGCAGATCCACAACGGCGGGCAGAACAACACCGACGAGGCGTTCGTCAACATTCCGCTGATCGACGGCAGAACGGCGCTGCGGCTGTCGGTGTTCAAGGTCAGCAAGGGCGGCTTCATCGACAACGTGCTCGCGACGCGACAATGGGTCAACGGGGTCGTCTCCAACAACGCCCAATGGGCCCACAAGAACTACAATACCGAGCGGGAGTACGGCGGGCGCGCGGCCCTCGACCAGAAGATCAGCGAGAACTGGAACGCGGTGCTGACCTTCAACTACCAGCGCCAGACCACCGCCGGCTCGTGG
>JAKBBE010000117.1 GCA_021826035.1 Pseudomonadota bacterium
TCGCGGCGCGTCCGATCGCGGGCCTGACGCTGAACGGCTCGGCGTCGTGGAACAGCGGTGAGCTGATCAATTCGCCGGCACTGATCGACAACATTGCGGGTAGCCCCAACTTCGGCAAGCCGATCACTACCTACTACGTCGGTGGTGTCGCGACGCCGTTGGCCGATGTGTACGGTGCGCCGGGCTCGCCGCTCGCCAATTCGCCGCCGTTCCAGGCGAATCTGCGGGCCCGTTATGACTGGCAGGTGGGCTCGTATACGCCGTACGTCGAGGCGGGCTTCCAGCATCGCGCCCACTCACAGTCGGCGTCCGGCCACGTGGAGTCCTACAACCAGCCGGGTTGGACGACCTATGATGCACAGGCCGGCATCTCCAAGGGCGATTGGACGGTGTCGCTGATCGGCACGAACCTGACCAACGTGAACAAGAGCCTGTTCACCTCGAGCCGTCAGTTCATCCTCACCGAGGTGCCGATGCGCCCGCGTACGATCGAGCTGACCTTCAGCTACGAGTTCTCCAAGCACGAGAACTAAACGCTGACATTTGGGCAGTCCGTAGAGGGCGCCGCGCCATGCGCGGCGCCCTTTTTTTTCGGGTCGGGGGATTCCGGCACCGATGATGGCGCAACGGCCGCACGTGGACATCGCTCCGGCTGCGCGCACGTCCGGTTGCGTGGGTCGAGAAATTGGCTACACGCATCGAAAAAAGGCATGCTATTTGACTGCGCGGCGGCCGCTCGTCCGGCTAGTATTCCAGCACTTCCGTCGCCGTGAATTGGTTCGCGGACCGAGTGGCCGGCGAGGGAGGGTGAAGCCATGAAAAGACCGATCGATCGACGCTGGCTGCCGCTGAATGCGCTGCGCGCCTTCGAGGGCGTCGCCAAGCACGGCAGCTTCACGGCCGCAGCCCATGCGCTGCTGATCTCGCAAAGTGCGCTCTCGCGCCACGTCATCGCGCTCGAGCGTCTGATCGGGGTGCAGCTCTTTGAGCGCCGTCCCCACGCCCTCACGCTCACCAAGGCGGGCCAGCACCTGCTGCCGGCGGTGGCCAAGTCGTTTGACCGGCTCGAATATGCGATTGACGACATCCGCAACGAGGGCGCTCCGGCGCAGCGCAGCCTGCGCGTGCAGATGCCGCCGAGCTTCGCGGTACAGCTGGCCGTGCCGATCCTGCGCGACTTCCGCGGCACCAGCACCGAGGTCGACATCGATCTGGTCAGTCCGTCGGCGGTCGGACCGCCGCTGGGGGACGTCGATGTAGCGGTGGTGTATTCGCGTCCGTCGGTCACTGACCTGGTGGCGGACCTGCTCTGGCCGGTGCGGCTACGCATCCTGTGCCATCCGCAGATCGCCGAGCGCCACCGGGGCAAGGGACTCGCCGAGTTCATCGAGGCGAATGAGATCGTGCACGTGCGCATTGACGGTGCGCCCCGCCACGAGGCCTGGGCGCAGTTTGCGCGGCACAACGGACTCGGTGCGCTCAACGTCGAGCGCGGACTGGTCTTCGATACGGCGGTGCTCGCGGCGCAGTACGCCTTGAGCGGGCAGGGCATCTCCCTGGTCGATCCGCGGCTGTTCGCGGAGGAGATGCGCACCGGCAGGCTCGTGAGCCCCTTTGCCGAGGAGCTCGACAATGGCTACGGCTACTACCTGGTGACGCATCCTGAGGGTCTGTCCGACACGGCCATCGCGCTGTTCCGCTCATGGCTGATCGAGCGTTTCGGCCAGGAGCGCGCGGCGCAGCCGAATTTGCAGTTGGCGGTTTCGAACGACAGTGATTGGGCAAAGTTGGAGATTTCCGGTCCATGAGAAGCAGCGCGCGAGTGGTGGTGATCGGCGGCGGCGTCGTCGGGGCGAGTGTGCTCTATCACCTTACCAAGGCGGGCTGGCGAGACGTGCTGCTGATCGAGCGCGATGAACTCACGTGCGGCTCGACCTGGCACGCCGCCGGCGGGATGCACACGGTCAACGGCGATCCGAACGTTGCGCGCCTACAGCAGTACACCATCAATCTGTATCGCGAACTGGAGCGCATATCCGGCCAGTCCTGTGGCGTGCACCTCACCGGGGGCATCATGCTGGCGGGCACGCGCGAGCGACTGGACTGGCTGAAGATGGCGCAGGCCCGCGGTCGTTACCTCGGCATGGACCTGCAGTTGCTCAGCGTCGATGAGGCGGCCGAGCGCTTCCCGCTGCTCGATAAGCGCCATTTCGTCGGCGCGCTGTACGATCCGGTCGAAGGGCACGTCGATCCGTATGGGGTCACGCACGCCTATGCGAAGTCCGCGCAGATTGCCGGTGCCGAGATCGTGCGGCACACGCGGGTGGTCGATCTTAAGGCTCGCGCCGACGGCAGCTGGGATGTCATCACGGATCAGGGCAACGTGCATGCCGAGCACGTGGTCAACGCCGGTGGCCTGTGGGCGCGCGAGGTCGGTCGCATGGTCGGGCTCGAGCTGCCGATACTCGCCATGGAGCATCAGTACCTGATCACCGAGGAGGTGCCGCAGATCGCCGGCCTGCCCGAGCAGCTGCACTGCATCGACTTCGAGGGGGAGATCTACCTGCGCGAGGAGCGGCGCGGCATGCTGCTCGGCACGTACGAGCGGGCGGGCGTGCCCTGGTCGCCACGCAGCACGCCGTGGGACTTCGCGCAGAGCCTGCTGCCGAACGACCTCGAGCGCATCGCGCCGAGTCTCGAGGTGGCCTTCGAGCACTTCCCGGCGCTCGCCGAGGTCGGCATCCGCAAAGTGGTCAATGGCCCGTTCACCTTTGCGCCCGACGGCAATCCGCTCATCGGTCCGGTACGCGGACTGACGAATTTCTGGGTTGCCTGCGGCGTGATGGCCGGGTTCAGCCAAGGTGGGGGCGTCGGCCTCGCGCTCGCGCAGTGGATGGTCGATGGCGATCCGGGCTCGGACGTCTGGGCGATGGACGTGGCGCGCTACGGAGACTGGGCGACGCTCGCCTACACCAATGCCAAGGTTCGCGAGAACTACTCGCGCCGCTTCCGGATCCGCTTTCCGAATGAGGAGTTGCCGGCGGCGCGGCCCCTGCGCACGACGCCGATCTATGACCGGCTGGCCGCCGCCCACGCCGTGTTCGGCGAGTACTGCGGCCTCGAGCATCCGCTGTGGTTCGCGCCGAGCGCGGTCGAGGCGAATGAGCCGGTCACCTTTCGCCGTTCCAATGCTCACGAGCACGTGGCGCGTGAGTGTCGCGCCGTAGCCGAGTCGGTTGGGCTGATCGAGACGTCCAACTACGGCAAGATCGAGGTCAGCGGACCGGGCGCGGCCGAGTGGCTCGGACGGGTGATGGCGAGCCGGATACCGCCGGTCGGTCGTATAGCGCTCGCGCCGATGCTGAACGAGCGCGGCCGACTGATCGGCGATTTCACCCTGTGCCGCATGGCCGCCGACCGGGTGCTGCTGGTGTGCACCTATGCGGCCGAGCGCTATTACCTGCGCTGGTTCGAGCAGTACCTGCCGGCCCCGGGAGTCAGCGTGCGGCCCTGCACGATGGAATATCCCGGGCTCGCGATCGCCGGCCCCGCCTCGCGCGCGCTGCTGCAAAGCCTGGTGGGCGAGGACCTGTCCAACTCATCCTTCCCGTTCCTGTCATTCCGCCGCCTCGACGTCGGGATGATTCCGGCGCTCGTCGGACGGATCTCGTTCACCGGAGAGCTCGGTTACGAGATCTGGGTCAGCCCCGAATATCAGCGCGCGCTGTATGACCTGCTGCTCGAGGCCGGCGCGGCGCACGGCATCCGCCCGTTCGGAGGGCGCGCGCTTAACTCCATGCGCATCGAGAAGAGCTATGGCAACTGGTCGCGCGAGTTCCGGCCCATCTATGGTGCGCATGAGGCCGGTCTTGGCCGCTTCATCGACTTCAGCAAGGACGAGTTCGTCGGGCGGGCTGCCGCCCTCGCCGAGCGCGAGCACGGCGGCGAGCGCTACCTGACGACCTTTGCGCTCGATACGGACGATTGCGACGCGGCGGGTGATGAGCCGATCTGGCACCAGGACCGCGTGGTCGGCTGGGTGACCTCCGGTGCCTATGGTCACCGCGTGGGCCGTTCGCTCGCACTGGGCTACATCGAGGCGGCGGTGCGCGGGGCCGACGCCGGTTTCACGATCGAGATTCTCGGTGAGCGCCGTGCGGCCGAGCGGCTTGCGGTTCCCCCATACGACCCGAGCGGCGCGCGAATGCGCGCCTAGAGGAGAGCGGATGCGACTGCGCGACATTCAGACCTTCGTGGTCGACAATCCCCCGCCGCATTTCGGCGGCCGATATTTCATCTTCTGCGTGCTGACCACGTCGGACGGCGTGCGCGGCGTCGGCGAGGCCTACGGCGTACCGTACGATCCACATGTGGTCGCCCGCATGCTTGAGGATGTATTCGCCCGCTATCTCGAGGACGAAGAGCCGCACGATATCGAGCGGATCTGGCGCCGAGTGTATTCGGCGGGATTCACGCAGCGGCCCGATCCATCACTGGTCGGGGTGCTGAGTGCGCTCGAGATGGCCTGTTGGGACATCGTCGGCAAGGCCGCCGGCCAGCCGGTCTACAAGCTGCTCGGCGGCCGGGTGCATGAGCGGCTGCGCACCTACACGTACATCTACCCCAAGCCCACGGACCGGACCGACGTGTACATGGATCCGGACCTGTCGGCCGAGCGCGCCGCCGAGTACGTGGCCCAGGGGTTCACGGCGGTGAAGTTCGATCCGTTCGGACCCTACAGCGCGTTCGATGGCCGGCAGCCCTCACTTGAGGCGCTGGATCGGGTCGAGCGCTTCATGAAGAAGTTGCGCGAAGCGGTCGGCTCGCGCGCGGATCTGCTGCTCGGCACGCATGGCCAGATGACCGCGGCAGGTGCGTTGCGCCTGGCGCGGCGGATCGAACCCTACGATCCGCTATGGTTCGAGGAACCGGTGCCACCGGATGCGCCCGAGGAGATGGCCAAGGTCGCGCGCGGAACGCGCATCCCGATCGCGACCGGCGAGCGACTGACCACCAAGTACGAGTTCGCGCGGCTGCTCGACACCGGCGCCGCGGCTATTTTGCAGCTGAACCTCGGTAGGGCCGGCGGCATTCTCGAGGGCAAGAAGATTGCGGCGCTCGCCGAGGCGCGGCACGCGCAGATCGCCCCGCACCTGTATTGCGGACCGGTGGTCGGTGCGGCGAACATCCACCTGGCCACCTGCAGCCCGAATTTCCTGATCCTCGAGGGCATCCAGAGGTGGGATGGCTTCCATGCCGAGATCCTGCGTCGCCCGATACGCTGGGAGGCAGGCTTCGTCATCCCGCCGAGTGAGCCGGGGCTGGGTGTGGAGCTCAACGAGGAGGTGGCGCGCGCGCATCCGTATGCCGCCAAGGCGCTGCACCTGGAGATGGCCGCAAAACCCGTGCTCTAGGGCCACCGCGTCATTCCCGGGACGCCGGTTGGCCGGAGTGTCGCGGAAATGCCAATCATCGGTCGGCTCGGTTCAACTGCTCCGAGCCGTCCCGTCGGTAGGATCGGCCTGTGCGTCACCATCCCGTGGGCGCGCAGGCCGACCGATGGGGGTACGCAGTTCATGAACACACCAGGCTTGCCGCGCGGCGTGCGCATCGAGGCGAGGCTAGAGCCGCGCTTCGATGAGATCCTGACGCATGAGGCGCTGAGTTTTCTCGCCGATCTGCATCGGCGCTTCGAGCCCCGGCGGCGCGAGCTGCTCGCGGCGCGCAGGGCACGCCAGGCGCGTATCGACGCCGGCGAGACACCCGATTTTCTCCCCGAGACTCGTGCCATCCGCGAGGCGGACTGGCGCATCGCGCCGCTGCCGGCGGCCCTGGAGTGCCGGCGAACCGAGATCACCGGCCCGGTCGAGCGCAAGATGATGATCAATGCGCTCAATTCGGGTGCGGACTCGTACATGGCTGACTTCGAGGACTCCAGTACCCCGAGCTGGCATAACCAGGTGCAGGGCCAGGTCAACTTGAGGGATGCGACCCGGCGCGTGATTACCTTGCACAGTGGCGCAAAGGATTACCGGCTGAACGAGACGGTAGCGACGCTGCAGATTCGTCCGCGGGGCTGGCATCTCCTTGAGCGGTATCTGACCGTCGATGCTCAGCCCGTCAGTGGCGCGCTGTTCGATTTCGCGCTGTCGTTCTTTCACAATGCCCACGAGCAGCTTGCTCGTGGGGCTGGCCCGTACTACTACCTGCCGAAGCTTGAGAGCCATCGGGAGGCTCGCCTGTGGAACGAGGTCTTTCTAGCGGCCCAGGGCGCAGTCGGACTTGCGCCCGGCACCATCAAGGCGACGGTGCTGATCGAGACGGTGCTGGCTGCATTCGAGATGGACGAGATCCTGTTCGAATTGCGCGAGCACTCGGCGGGGCTGAACGCCGGGCGCTGGGACTACATCTTTAGCGCCATAAAGAAATTCAGCAAGCGCCGCGATTTCTGCCTGGCCGACCGCGGTCGGGTGACGATGGAGGCGCCGTTCATGCGCGCCTACGCACTCGAGCTTGTCCGAACGTGCCACCGGCGGGCGGCACCGGCGATCGGTGGCATGAGCGCATTGATTCCCATCAAGTCCGACGCGCAGGCCAACGAGCGAGCGCTCGCTGGCGTACGGCACGACAAGGCGCGTGATGCCCGTGATGGATTCGACGGAGGGTGGGTGGCCCATCCGGGGCTGGTTTCGCTCGCGCTCGAGGAGTTCGTCAAGGTGCTCGGCGAGCGCCCGCATCAGCGCGAGCGCATTCCCGAGGGGCGCAGTTCCACGGCGGAGTTGCTCGATTTCCGCCCTGAGCAGCCGATTACCGAGGCCGGACTGCGCAACGACATCAACGTGGCGATCCACTACATCGGCAGCTGGCTGTCGGGCACCGGTTGCGTGCCCATACACAACCTGATGGAGGATGCTGCCACCGCGGAGATCGCGCGCGCGCAGGTCTGGCAGTGGGTGCAAAGCCCCAAAGGGGTGCTCGACGACGGACGCAAGATCGACGCGGCGCTCGTCCGCTCCCTGATCCCTGAGGAACTGCGGCGGGTCGAGTCAGCGGTGGGCGAAGCGGCTGGCGGGGGCACGTACGCGCGGGCGGCAGAAGTCTTCGAACGGCTGAGCCTCGCACCGCAATTCACGGAATTCCTGACGCTACCGCTGTACGATGCGTTGTCGGACGCTGCGGCGGCCTGAGTGCGTCCCGGCGAGCGGTGGTCCTAATCTGAGAGGCGAATTGCGGCCGTATGCACAAGAAGATCCCGGAACCCGCCCGAACCGTTGATGTCATCCACGAGACCGAGGTGCTGGTGGTGGGTAGCGGCCCCGGAGGGCTCGCGGCGGCGCTCGCCGCCGCCCGCGCCGGTGCACGCACGGCGCTCATTGATCGCTACGGCTGTTTCGGGGGCAACATCACCCAGGTCGGGGTCGAGGGCTTCGCCTGGTACCGCCACGAGCACACGGTCGACAGTGAGGGCATTGGCATCGAGTTCGAGCAGCGCGCCAAGGCGATGGGGGCCGCGACACCTGAGCCCCAGTCTGACAGCCACGCGCTCGATGCGGAAATGTTCAAATACGTCGCGGACGTGCTGGTGGAGGAGGCGGGCATCACGCCTTTTTTGCACCGTCTGTGTGTGGCACCGATCGTCGAGAACGGTCTGATCCGCGGGGTGCTCACCGAGAGCAAGTCGGGACGCGAGGCACTGCTCGCCGAGCGGGTGATTGACGCGACGGGGGATGCGGATGTGGCAGCGCGAGCCGGTGCCCCAGTGCACAAGGCGCCGCGCGAGCAGCTTATGGCGGCCTCGGTGATGTTCTCCATGGCGGGGGTGAACAAGCAGCGGTTCCTCGAGCAGGTCAAGGCCGATCCCCAGCGGTATCGAGACTGGCGCGGCAACGGGGAGTGGAACATCGAGACCTCGGGCAAGGAGGACGACATGTTCTCGCCGTTTCTGCGCAAGCCCTTCAAGCGCGCGGTCGAGGCGGGCGTGATCCCGGCAGGGCTGAGCACCATCGCCGGGACCTGGGGCAGCGTCACGGACCAGGGCGACCTGACGTACCTGAATCTCATCCAGCTGCCGAACGTCGATGGCACCGACGCCAATGATCTGACCGCCGCAGAGATCGAGGGGCGCCGCCAGGCAATTTATGCGATCGAGGCGCTCAAACGCTTCATGCCCGGGTGCGAGCGGGCGAAGTTGCGCAATTTCGGAATGACCCTCGGGGTCCGCGACACGCGTAAGATCGACGCAATGTACAACCTCACCGAGACGGATGTGCGCTGCGAGGGTCGCTTCGACGATGCCATTGGCATCTTTCCGGAGTTCATCGACGGCTACGGGCTGCTCATCATTCCGACCACCGGCCGGTATTTCCATGTCCCGTATCGGGCGCTCGTCCCGAAGAGCGTGGGCAACCTGCTTGTGGCCGGACGCGCGATCGGTGGTGATCGTATTTCCCATGCAGCGGTGCGCAACATGATGTGTTGTGCGGTGAGCGGGCAGGGTGCAGGAGTCGCCGCGGCGGTATCGCTGCGCCGGGGCGAGCCTTGCGATTCGGTCGACATCAATGCGGTGCAGCAGGAGTTGCGTCGCCAGGGCGCCCGCATCCGGTGAGCGCCGCCTCGGGCACAGCCGC
>JAKBBE010000118.1 GCA_021826035.1 Pseudomonadota bacterium
AGCATCGCGAATTCCGCCCCGAGCGCCACCATGCGGCTCTCGGTGATGTTACCCCCGCAATCGCTGATCACCCGGGTCAGCTCGTGGACCATCCCGGTTCTGTCGCTGCCGATTGCCGAAACGGCCAAGTGCTGCTTCATCGTGTCTGTGGGTGCGGAGGTCATTGGCTTGGCTGCTGAGTGTACCGGGAGCGCGGGGCGCTGGCGACCGCCCGCAGGAGGGAGGCGGGTCCCTGCGCGCAGCGGTTCCCCACCGTACGCGCCGGGCCTCGGTCCCTTCAGAACCATCCCTTCGGCTCGCGCCACTCCGCGCTCGGCGGGACCGAGTGGCATCCGGGAGCCGCTCCGCGCCTTACGGTCCGCCGGCTCGGCGGTCGCGGTTTTCAGCGATCTGCATTTTTATACAGCGACCCGAGTGCTCGCAAGTCCTGGACCTGAACGCCCGGGCCGGCCGGATTCCCGCGATGCGGTGCGGTCAGCCGGCAGGCTCGCTCATCGCCGAGTGCGCTCCAGCGTGTGCCGTGCCAGGCGACGCGCAGGCTGTGGATAAATACAGTTTCGGGTGGCCTGCGTCATTGTTGTTGGCAAGGTTGCGGTGCACGCAGGACGCTGATCAATCCGCTCCAGAGCAGATATACTTCCGGCCCGGCCCTCTACGCGCTATCCCACGATCGAAGATGCCCTTGAGCCCGCCTGCAACGCCCGCGGCAGACCGTCGCGGCATCGCTGAAATTTTCACCGGAAGTCTCGTCGCGATCGTCACGCCCATGGCGAGCGATGGCGCGGTGGATGTCGAGGCCTGGGATCGACTGATCGACTGGCACATCGACAGCGGCACGCGCGGCGTGGTGATCGGGGGGACGACGGGGGAGTCCGCGACGCTCGAGGAGCATGAGCTCATCGAGCTCACCGAGCGGACCTGCGAGCGCGGCGCGGGCCGGATCGCGGTCGTGGTCGGTGCCGGCTCGAGCAGTACGGCTGCGACGGTGGCGCGTGCGCGCCATCTGGCGCGCCTGCCGATCGATGCGCTGCTGGTGGTGACGCCGGCCTACAATCGGCCGACGCAGGAAGGGCTCTACCGGCATTTCGCGGCGGTGGCTGAGGCGGCGAGCAAGCCCTTGATTCTTTATAATGTCCCGGCGCGCACCGCCGTGGACATGCTGCCGGCGACGACCGGACGGCTCTCGCAACTCCCCGGCATCGTCGCGGTCAAAGAGGCGGTCCCGGGTGCTGACCGGGTACGGCAGATCCTCGCCTCGAGCCAGGACGGATTCCTGGTCCTCAGCGGGGATGATGCGACGGCCCGCGAGGCGATCCTTGCCGGGGCGCGTGGGGTGATTTCGGTGAGTGCGAACGTCGCGCCGAGAGCGATGTCCGAGATGGTCGCGGCGGCGCTGCGTGGCGATGCCACTGCGGCGGTGCGTCTGGATTCACCCTTACAGGGGTTGCATCAGGCGCTGTTTCTCGAGGCCAACCCCATTCCGGTCAAATGGGCCCTGGCGCAGTTGGGGCGGATCAGTCTGGGGATCCGGTTGCCACTGACGGAACTGTCCGAGTCTCATTGGCCTGGGGTGCTGGCCGCACTGCGGGCTGCGGGACAGATGGCCTGAGCGGCCCCCTTGCGGGCCCGGGCCGCCATGAATTAGCCGAGGAGAGTCGTTGATGAAATTCAGAGCCGCATGGGCTCTTGCCGCGGTGTTGCCGGTGTTGTCCGGCTGCCATGCACTGCGTGCGGTGACGGCCGAGTCCTGTCACAAGCCGCAGCCCTACCAGATGGCGGGCAGTACCCCGCCGCTGAAAATCCCGATGGGAATGAATAGCCCGAACACCGCCAATGCGCTGGCGGTGCCGGCGCTGAAGGGGCCGACGCCGCCCCCGCCGACGGCGAAGGATCCCTGCCTGGATGCTCCGCCGTCCTACGTCGTGCCGCATCCTCTGCCGGCGCCGAAGGACTGAATCGGGCATTTCGTGCGGTCGGTCTGGCGTGGCCGGCCGAGCGTAGTATTATGCGCGCCCCCGTTCGGTGCCGGACGGGGCGTGATAATCCCCTGCCGAGAGGGCCGGGGAGCAGGACGCGGAGAGGTGGCCGAGCGGTCGAAGGCGCTGGACTGGAATTCCAGTAACATCTTCACGGGTGTTCGTGGGTTCGAATCCCACCCTCTCCGCCAGTTCAGTGTTTCCGAGTGTCGTGCGCTGAAGCGAAATCTAATAAAAACAAGTACTTCGGAACGTCCTGCGACACTGTGCGACATCCCGCGCTAGACGGGTGGGCCGCGCTTGTCCGGAACATGAAGGGCAACTCTGGCCGCTGGGCGGCGTTACTCGCTTTGGTGGCGGTGGCAGCGGTTACGGCGGGCGTGCAAGCCGCTTCTGTGCCCGTGGTCGGCATGATCACGGCCGCTGGCATCCTCGCTGTTCTGAGTATTGAGCGGTTCACGCTCGGCGCTCGCAGCGCACGGCGGCTCACGCTGCGGTGCGAGCGGTGGGTGCAAGATGTACGGCGCGCGATGCGACGGGGTCGGATCAAGGGGTCTTTGCGGATCGCTTCTCGCATCGTGTCTCTGTTCGCCGCGCTTCTGCACGTGAGAGCCGAACGTCAGAATTGCCGTCGTGAGGCGGTGACCCGCCTGCGTCGCGGTGCCCCCATCATCACACTCCTGCCTCGCCTGACCACCCGCTCCCTGCGGGCCTGCGCATAGGACGCGCGGGACGCTAGGCGCGCGCGTCGCGCCTAGCCTGCGGGCCGTGAAACACTGGCCCATTTGCATGATGCGCAGGTATTTCCATGTTGGAACCTATTCAAAGACCGGTCGATCCGGTCATTCGCACGCACGCGCTGCCGTCCATCGTGGGCGTCAGCCGTGCACAGATCCATCGCCTCATTCGCCAGGGCAAATTCCCGCCGCTGCTGAAGCTCGGACCGCGGGCGAGCGGCATCCGCCGCTCCACGCTCGAGCAGTGGCTGGCGACGCGGGAGGGGCAATGAGCGCCGGGGACACTGCGGCCGGGGGTGGCGCCTCGGACCGCGGCGGGTCTCAGGGGGGTCGGGGCACTCGCATACCCGTTGCGCGAGCGGCGATTCTGGTCGAGCCCGGGCAACGCCCGGCGGCGGTGCGCGCCGCCGAATCGGCATTGATCGCCGTGGGCGGAGTGTATCAACAGGGGGAGCGGCTGGTGCGGATCGCCCGGATCGACGCCGACACTGACTTGGGCGGTGTGCGCCGTGCGGCCGGGAGCCTCGTCATCGCGGCCGTCACGGCGGACTGGCTGAGCCACGCGCTGGCTCGCGCGGCGGATTGGGAAACTATGGACAAACACGGCGAGCCGAGGGCGATAGACCCGCCGATTGCGGTGGCGCGCGAGTCGCTGGCGCTTGCTGGGGAGTGGCACCTGCCGGTATTGCGCGGGCTCATCACCGCTCCGACGTTGCGTTCTGATGGCTCGCTCATCGAGCGCGACGGATACGATGCCCAAAGCGGCCTGTACGCGGACTTCGGCGGTGGGGAATATCCGCAGCTGGCCGCCGCTCCGAGTCTGGAGGAGGCGCGGGAAGCGCTGCTCGTGCTTGATGATCTGTTGTCCGAGTGCGCGTTTGTCGGGGGAGCACAATCGTCGTCGACGAGCGCGATGCGTGCGGCAATCATTACGGCGTTGGTGCGCCGCGCGCTCGACACTGCGCCGGCCCTCGCTGTCACCGCGAAGCAAGCGTCGAGCGGCAAGACGGCCCTTGCGCACATCGTCTCGCGTATCCTGACCGGGTGCGAGGCGGCGGTGATCCCGCTCGACCAAGAAGCCGCCGAGCTTGGCCGGCGCCTGCTCGGTGTGCTCATGGCGGGCGACCCAGTGGTCTGTCTCGATAACGCCGTGGACCCCGTCGACAGTGCGGCGCTCTGCGCCGCGCTGACATCGGGCAGCTATCAGGATCGCATCATCCGCAGCAGTACTATGGCACGAGTCTCGACGGCCGTGACGATGATCATCACCGGCAATGGATTGCGCCTCGTCGGTGACCTGACGACTCGAGCCCTCGGGTGCGCGCTCGATACCGGTCTCGATCGCCCACAGGAGCGTGTGTATCAACGCGACATTGCGGCATTCATCACTGAGCACCGTGCGCAGTTGGTGCGCGCGGCACTGACGATCCCATTGTCGTATCTTGCCGCCGGGGCGCCCATGCTCGCGGTGCGGCCGTCGCGGTTTCATCAGTGGGATCGCCTGGTGAGGTATCCGCTCATCTGGCTCGGGCGTGCCGATCCCATTGAAACACAGTCGGCACTGTAGGATTCAGACCCCGAGCGTGAGGCGCTGCGCCCGCTGCTTGCCGCCTGGACGGCAACGTGTGGCGAACGCGGGGTGACGGCCGCGGTGTTGATGCGAGCCGCAGCGCAAAAGGAAGGCATGGCGTTGCGAGAAGCGCTGCTCGGTATCGGCTCGGATGGCGCCGGACGGCTCAACGCGCTGCGCGTCGGCAACTATCTTGCCGAACGAGTGGGGCAGGTGGTGGACGGCCTGCAGATCAGCGATGCCGGGCGCGATAGCCACACCAAGACACGGTGCTATCGGGTAATGACGGGAGCGGCGTCCGCGTCGGGATGAAGAATCGTGCCCGGCGGCCTCTCCTGCGCCGCCGGGCGCTCGCGCGCTCATGCCGTCTCGAGCGAGCCGCCGTGTTCCGCCGTGAATCGCCGCAGCGCCTCCATTTTGTCTGGCGCGACCGCGCCGCGCCACGCGCCGTCGAGGTAGTCCAGTCCGGCATCGCGCAGCGGCCGGGTGCTGGCGGGTCTCATCCCGAATCGCACGCTGACTTGCCGGGCAGCAGCAGCGCTCGCGCCCGATCCCGCCGCGCTCGGGTCTGTCTGCGCGGGCGCGTTCTGCAGCGTGCTCTTCCGAGCCGCGCGCTCCGCCGCTCGCGTGGCGCGGGCATCGCGCACGCACTTGAGGGTTGCGGAGAGTTCGGTGGCGGTGACAGTGATGTGCGCGCTGGCAAGTCCAGCTGCGATTTCCTCGTCAGTGTATCCATCCGTGACGAGCTTGCGGATCGCATACAGCACGCGCGCCGGGGGCAGATTGCCGGGCGGCTTCGCGCGCACTGCCGCGAGTAGCGCGGTATTGAGCGGATCGATTTCACGCGGGGAATTAGATTTCCGGGTCATAGGGACTCTCCATCTCGGTCCGCACGATGCGGGCCGTTCTCCCTTATTCCCCCGCGTGGGCCCCGCAGGACGCATGCCGTGGCGACAGCCCAGCAGCTCCGGACGCAGTGATCCCGTGCGAGGAGGAGACGGACCCATCCTCCCTGTGATCCGCGACTTGTCGCCCACCCTGTTTCCACGGCTTGCCGTGACAGGCACCCCGATGGGCCCAGTCGGCGGAGAAGCACCGAGGACATGCGCCGCATGTCCTTAGTGCGCATTAAGGACATGGCCGCGCCATGTCCTCTTGCGGTCCTGCGGACAGATTGTCCTTGCGGACGTGTCCTGCAGACGGGTCCAGCGCACCGCACGTGCGACACAGGGGAAAGGTGCCGCGGACAAGTCCGGTGCCGCACCGTGGGTTGTGCGGTCTGCAGTGCGCGCTCCACGCAGTGGGTGCGCGACGCACTGGGTGTGCAGCCCTCAGGGCGGAATGGGGTGACAAGTCACGGAGAGGTACCTATGGAGAGAGGCACGAGCGTCCATTTCAAGGCCGTAAGAAATCTGCGGCACGAGGATCGGCACAACCGGCGCGAGGGAAGGGAACCACGGTATCTGCTGCCGCCGGAGCATCGGTTGCGGGATTCGGGCGGGCAGGTACTCGAGTCGGTGCTGGTGCGCAACGATCCGGGCCTGCACGAGCGCTACATGGCGCGGCTCGCGCAGTGTTCGGAGCGAGCGAAGCGGGCCGAGGCGTTCTCCCCGTTCTGGTCGGGGGTCGTGGTGCTGCCGCTGCGCGACACGGAAAGCGGTGAGAGCGTCGATGCATACCGCGATCGGCTGACGCGTACCATGACCGAGTGGTGTCATGCGTATGAGGCACTGACCGGACACGAAGTTCTGCAGTGTGCGCTGCACTTCGATGAAGGCCACCTCGATGAGCCGACCGGGGAGGTGTGCCTCAATCCCCACGCGCATGTGCTGGTGGATCGCTTGCGCGAGCGCGCGGCGCACGTGATTGAGACTCGGAGCGGCGAGCGCCGCATCCCGGCGCGGGTGAGTGTGATCGAGCTCGACCGCGAGACGATGCGCCGGGTGCAGGACATGACCTGTCGGCTCGTGACGGGCGAGCGCGCGGCGGGGCGCCGGGCGCGGGTGGCGGCGCAGCGCGAAACTGCGCGGCGCGCCGGATTGCCGCCGCGCGGGCACATCAATCACCGCGAATACCGCGCAATGATGCAGGAGACCGCGCGTAAGCGGCAACGCGAACGCGTGACACTACAAGCCCAGATCGATGCACTCGAGGCCGAACTGCTCGAGCGCTCACGGGACTTCGGCGAATCGGTGGGCATGCCATCATCGTTCGACCACACGACGCCGGAAAAACGCCGGCGGGTGTTCTGCGAGACCCTGGACCAGGTGCGGCGAGCACACCGAGACCGAACCTCATATGAGGCCATTGAGCATCGCGCCGCGGCTTCGGAGAAGGCGGCGAGAGAAGCTCGGCGCGAAGCGCAGGACACGAAGTTTCACAGCGCTCTTGTGGCGCGGGCGCTTGAGCGCGCTGGCGCCGATGCGAAGGCGGCTGAGGCCGCGCACCCCGAGAAGATCACTCCGGAGGAGATTGGGCGTGCACGCCGGGCCATTGAGTCGCACGCGCGAGGGCGGGGCCTTTCGCTCGATGAGGGGTACCCGTCGCTGCGTGCGGCATGGATGGCCGAGAACGAGCGCGAGGCCCGCGTTGGGCACTCGAAGCCGCACAAGCAGCAGGACTACTCGGCGCTCAAGCTCGCGCACCTCGAGCTTCAGGCCGAGCGCCGCGCAGCGCAGCGTGCACGGGCCAAGCGTACGCGCGAGCGCCACGTGCAGGCTACACGGGAGCGCATACGCGATGGCGCTGTGAGCGCGGGCGGGCTGAACTCAGGTTACCGCACTGCGGAGATCGCGGCGGCGCGGGCCTGCGGCCTGCACTACGAGTGGGACGCGGTGGCGCGGTGCAAGCGATATCGGGACCGGGCGGGTCGCGAGGTCTTCACGGCGACGCGCACGCGTATTGAATTGATCCGGCACGACGAGGCGGCGGAGATTGCCGCGCTCAAGATCGCCGCCGCGCGCTTCTGCGGCGCGGTGTCTCTCACCGGCAGCGGGGAGTTTCGGGAGTGGCTGGCGCGGCAAGCGACGCGCGAAGGCGTCCGTGTCGTGGATGCCGACTTGGCGCGCATCGTCAGGGACGAGCAGGCCCGAATGGCACGCGGAGCGCAGGCCGATGGCGCGCATGCGCTTCTCGAGCGCGTCCCGCGCATCGAGCGCCCCCATCCGTCCCATCGCGACCTGATGGTTTGGTGGCAGCGCTTAGGCGGGCACGAGCGAACGGCATGGCTCGAGGAAGCCGAGCAAGCGGGCCGTAAAGGTGCGCGCCCAGGAGACGGACTGCTCAATGCGTGGCACGCGATGTGCGATTACCAGGACGCCGGAGGGCGCCTGCCCCAGTCCATCACGAAGGCGAGACAGCAGGACCGCGCCTCGGTGCAGAGGCAGGATGAGCAGGAATGCAGTCCGCAGCACGACACCGGCAGGTAGGCGCGCGCTGCGGAGACCGGATTTCCGCGCCACCGCAAGAACCACCCGAGCGCGCGAGACAGGAGGCATCGTGCGCTTTCGTCTGGGAGCACGGGCTGGGCTTCGTCGCTGCGCTTTGCTCGGTTCGACGGGACATGTCCCGCAGGTTGTCACGCTGCTTCAGATCTGTAACGTGACGTCGGCGCTGTCAGCGACGTCTTCCAAAGCACAATCACCGGCCTCGGGCGAGTGCGTTCGCTGAGCTGGACTCGGTCCAGTCGCGGGTCATTGCCGAGGACTGGGAGGCGATCGGGCTGTGTCGAGCGAATGACCAAGAGCTGTGTGCAGATTGGTCTTGTTTGCATCATAGAACCAACCGTTGCGTATTCATGGCGCACGGCGTTACACTCCGCCGAAATCGCATGTGATGCGGGTCTGACCGAAAGAAGAAGATCGGGATGGACGAAGACCAAGGGGGACGACAACGGATTTTCAGGCGCGAAGCGCTGCATTCGCAGCGCCGGGGAGTGTCTGTTTTTTTGTGTTTGAGGCGGTTTTAAAAACTCCTGCCACAATAGCCGGCCGTGGTGGGCGAGACCATTGCGGCAGGAGCAGTCTACTGCTATCCGAAGTTTCTCGTGAATCGATCCCCATAGGCGATGGCGAACTGGTTCATCGCCTCGATCCACTCCCGGGCTGATCGGCTCCAGTCGGCGGTAATGTTCTTCAGTGCCAGCCA
>JAKBBE010000119.1:0-5750 GCA_021826035.1 Pseudomonadota bacterium
CGCCGCTGAGCCCGCCGTCGCCACCTTGGCCGCCACGCTGCGTATCGTGAGTGGCCAGCTCGCACGGCGGCTGCGCGACCAGGGGCATTTCGGGGACTTCACCTGGACCCAGATGAAGGTCCTCGGCCGACTGGAGCGGGAGGGTCCGGCCACGGTGAGCGCGCTGGCGCACGCCGAGGGCATCCGGCCCCAGTCCATGGGGGCGACGGTCGCAGCGCTGAAATCCGCCGGTCTGATCCGCGGGGCCGCCGACCCGCACGACGGACGCCAGACTCTGCTCTCGCTGACCTCCGCCTGCCGCGAGTCGATCCAGGCGGCCCGCACCGCCCGCGAAGACTGGCTGATGCGTGCCATCGGCACCCGACTCGATCCCGAAGAGCGCGCCGCACTCGCCAGCGCCGTCGGTTTGCTCGAGCGACTGCTCGAACCGTGACCGGCCGGTCCCGGCCCGTACCGACCGGCACGCCTCCTCCGCCCCCCCACCGACTCGACGAGCGAACCATGGACTCCCGCACTGCGACCTCGCGCTACAAATGGATCGCGCTCTCGAACACCACCATCGCCGTTCTGCTCGCGACCATTGACTCCTCGATCATGCTGATCGCGATGCCGGAGATCTTCCACGGGATCCGGCTCAATCCCCTCGAACCGCACAACACGCTGTATCTGCTGTGGATGATTCTCGGCTATCAGGTCGTCACCAGCGTACTGGTGGTGAGCCTTGGGCGCCTCGGCGATATGTTCGGGCGCGTGCGGATGTACACCCTCGGGTTCACCATCTATACGGTCGCCTCGCTCGCACTGACCCTCGACCCCTACACCGCCGAGCGTGGCGCACTGTGGCTGGTCATCGGCCGGATCGTTCAGGGCCTCGGCGCCGCCTTCCTGGTGGCCAACTCCGGGGCGATCCTCACCGACGCGTTCCCGCCCGAGCAACGGGGTCTCGCCCTCGGCATCAATAACGTCGCCGGCATCAGCGGCAATTTCCTCGGACTGATCCTCGGCGGCGTGCTCGCCGCCATCCACTGGCGGCTGATCTTCCTGATATCGGTGCCGTTCGGACTGTTCGGCACGCTGTGGTCTTACTTCAAACTGCGCGAGATCGGCCAGCGAACGCCCACTCCGGTCGACTGGGGCGGCAACCTCACCTTCGCGAGCGGACTGACGCTGATCATGATCGGCATCACCTGGGGCATCCAGCCGGCCGGCGCTCATGCCATGGGCTGGATGAGCCCGCGGGTCCTCGGGCTGCTCGGTGCAGGCGTCGCCGCGATGGTCGCCTTCGGCCTCATCGAGGCGCGCGCACGTGCACCGATGTTCCGCCTGCCGTTGTTTCGCATCCGGGCGTTCTCCTTCGGCACGCTCTCGACGTTCCTCTCGGCGATCGGCCGCGGCGGACTGATGTTCATGCTGATCATCTGGCTGCAGGGCATCTGGCTGCCGCTGCACGGCTACAGCTTCGCGCAGACCCCGCTCTGGGCCGGCATCTTCATGCTGCCGCTCAGCGCCGGGTTCCTCATCGCCGGTCCGCTCGCCGGGATACTCTCCGACCGGCTCGGGGCACGCTACTTCGCCACCGGCGGCATGATCGGCGCGGCGCTCAGCCTGATGCTGCTGATGCTGCTGCCGATCGACTTCGGGTACGTCGGCTTCGCCGCAATCCTGCTGCTCTCGGGCATCTCCATGGGCGCCTTCGCCGCACCGAACCGCGCCGCGGTGATGAACAGTCTGCCGGCGAGCGACCGCGGCGTCGGCGGGGCGATGAACGCCACGTTCCAGAACGCCGCCCAGGTGCTGTCCATCGGGATTTTCTTCTCACTGATGATCGCGGGCCTGTCCGGCACGCTCTCGAGTACGCTGCAGCGCGGGCTGCTCGATCACGGCGTCCCTGCTGGCGTCGCTGCGCACATTGCCTCGCTGCCGCCCGTCAGCGTGCTGTTCGCGGCATTCCTTGGCTACAACCCGGTGCGTGCCCTGCTCGGTCCTGCGGTCCTCGCACGCCTGCCGAGCATCGATCGCGCCGCACTGACCGGACACGCCTTCTTTCCGCGGCTGATTGCCACCCCCTTTCACGCCGGACTGACCGCGGCGTTCTCGTTCGCCATCGTGGCGTGCCTGATTGCCGCCGCGGCATCCTGGTCACGAGGGTCCCGGTACGTCCACCGCGACGAGGATGGCGCTCGGCCGAGTGCGCGCACGCGACACCCGCCGGCCGCCGAGCTCCCCCTGCACCCCCCTCATGACGCGCCGGGCCGCCCCGCGCTGCCGGCCGATACAGGAGAGTGACCATGATCGAGCGAAACGAACGAGTCGAGACCGCACCGGGCGCCATGGAGGTGTTCATCACGCGACCCGAGGGGCCGGGCCCCTTCCCGGTCGTCGTGGAACTGATGGATGCCCTCGGCATGCGTGAGGAGCTGTACGAGCACGCACGCCGCGTCGCGCGCTGGGGCTACTGCGTGCTCGTCCCGGATCTGTTCCACCGCGCCGGACTCAAGGGCCCGCTCGATCTGACCCGACCCGACACCCTGACGCAGATCCGCGCGGCCATGGCCGCACTCACCGACGCGCGGGTCACGCTCGACCTCGAGGCAACCCTGGCACTCGCCGCGGCGGATCCGGCCGCCGACCTCACGAACATCGGCCTGTACGGATTCTGCATGGGCGGGCGGCTCGCACTGATGCTCGCACAGCACCTCGGTGCACGCGTTGCCGCGGCCGCCTCGGTCCATCCGGGCGGGCTGGTCACCGAGGAGCCCGGCTCACCGCACCGGCATCTCGATCAGATCGCCGCCGAGTTGTATTTCGGCATTGCCGATCAGGATGCACATGCGACGCCCGCACAGATGGCGGCGCTCGAACATGCGCTGCAGGCGCGGGGCATCGCCTATCAGCTCGAGTGTCATCCCGGCGCCCTGCACGGCTTCATGATGCCGAGTCGCACCGACGTGTATCACGAAGCGGCCGCGCAGAAAGTCTGGGGCCGCATTGAAGCGCTGTTGACGCGCACGCTTGCGCCGCGCCACGTCTGAGTCCCGACGTCAATTGCGGGGGCCCGCCCCCCGCAGCGGCATCCGCCGCTGCATTCACGGCCCGTGAGGACCGATCGGACGGCACTGTGGATACGCGCTCGACAGCACCGGATGGCAGCGGTATAAACACCCCACCGCATTCCCAGGGTCCCTCATGAGATCCGCAGCACGTTCGCCGGACGCCGAAGCGGCACATCTGCTGCGGGCCGGACACCCCGCGCAAGCCTTGCCGCTCGCCGAGCGCGCCGTGGCCACTCAACGAGTCTGTTCCGCCGCACATGGCCTCCTCGCCATGATCCTGTTGCGGCTCGGGCGCACTCCCGACGCCGAGGCGGTGATCGACTCCGCCCTGCAACTGCCGGCGGGCCCGGCCGAGGCGTACGGGGCGCTCGCGCAGACCGCGCGCGCCCTCGGCCAGTATCAACGCGCCCGCGACCTGTATCTGCGGGCGACCGAACTCGATGCGGCGATGCCGCTCTACTGGCACCAGCTGGCCACCTGTGAACGCACCCTCGGCAGACTCGAGGCGGCCGAAGAGGCCTGTGATCGCGCCATCGCGCTCGACCCGAGGCAGTACCCGTGTTACCTCCTTCGTGCGGAACTGCGGGTGCAGACTGAGGCGAACCATCATTGCGAGCAGCTGCGGGGCGAACTGACGCGGCCGGGGCTCCCGGATGCGGCACGGGTCCTGCTGGGCTATGCGCTCGGCAAAGAGCTCGATGACCTGGGACGGTTCGATGAGGCGTTTGAGAACTTCGCCCGCGCGGCGAGCACTCACCGCCGGCACCTCAGCTACGATGCCGCGATCGATGAGCATAAACTCAGGCGCATCACGGAAGTTTTCCGCGACACGCACCGACCATCCAACGCGCCCGAGGTGGATTCGAGCCGCTTCGTCTTCATCGTCGGGTTGCCCCGCTCGGGCACGACGCTCCTTGAGCGCATCCTGACCGGCCTGCCAGGCACGCGCTCGAACGGCGAGACGGATCATTTCGCGCGCACCCTGCTCAGCGCCCCGTCCTCCGGTGGCGCCGATGTCTTCGCGCGCGCCGCGGCAGTCGACTGGCGCGAGATCGCCGCAGGCTACGCCCGCTGCGCCGGGGCCGACGGCAGCGGCGCTCTGATCATCGAGAAGCAGCCGATGAACTACCTGTACCTCGGCGCAATCCGCCGCGCCTTGCCGCAGGCCCGCATCCTCCTGGTCAGCCGCTCCCCGCTCGACAGCTGCTTTGCGATGTATCGCACCCTGTTTGGCGAGGCGTATCAGTTCAGCTACGACTTCCAGGACCTCGCCCGCTATTACGCGGCCTACGCGCGACTGATCGAGCACTGGCGCGGCACACTCGGGGAGTCGCTGCACGAGATTCAGTACGAGCAGCTGGTGAGCGCACCGCAACAGGTCGCGGCGGCGGCCGCTCGCGCGTGCGGCCTGCCGTGGGACGACTCGGCGCTGGCCGTCGATCAGAACACCGAAATCTGCCTCACACAGAGTGCGGCACAGGTCCGTCGCCCCATCTACCGCTCCTCGGTGGACCGCTGGCGACACTATCGGGCCCATCTCGGCCCGTTGGCGCACGCGCTGCGGCGCTGTGGCGTGCCGACGCCCGAGTTCGAGTAAGCCGCCCGCGCACCGTCGGGTGCCCGGCGGGCGATTCACGCTAAAATCCTCCCGACCCGCCGGATGAGACCTGCAGCGCTTCGCTCGCCGAGTGCGCGCCGGCCGACATCGCCCCCCCGGACCGGTCCGAGCGGTCCCTGGCATTCCCGAAGGAGACTCCCCATGGCCGAGCTCGACTACACCCCGCCGAAAGTCTGGACGTGGAATAAGCCCAGCGGCGGCCAGTTCGCGAACATCAACCGCCCGGTGGCCGGTCCAACGCACGAGAAGACGCTGCCCGTCGGGCGCCATCCGCTGCAGCTGTATTCCCTCGGTACGCCGAATGGCGTCAAGGTCACCATCCTGCTGGAGGAATTGCTCGCCCTCGGTCACACCGGTGCCGAGTACGATGCGTGGCTGATCCGCATCGCCGAAGGCGAGCAGTTCGGAAGCGGATTCGTGGCCGTCAACCCCAATTCCAAGATCCCGGCGCTCCTGGATCGCAGCGGACCGGAGCCGATCCGGGTGTTCGAATCCGGCTCGATCCTGGTGTATCTGGCGGAGAAGTTCGGCGCGTTCCTGCCGAGCGCGACGGCCGCGCGCACCGAGTGCCTCTCCTGGTTGTTCTGGCAGGTCGGCAGCGCGCCGTATCTCGGCGGCGGGTTCGGGCATTTTTACGCCTATGCGCCGGTGAAGATCGAGTACGCCATCGACCGGTTCGCCATGGAAACCAAGCGTCAACTGAGCGTGCTGGAGCGCCGCCTGAGCGAGCACCGCTACATCGCCGGCGCCGAATACAGCATTGCGGACATGGCGATCTTTCCCTGGTATGGCGGCCTGGTGATGGGCTGGTTGTACGGCGCCGCGGAATTCCTCAGCGTGCACGAGTACCCCCAGGTGCAGCGCTGGGCGCAGGAGCTGCTCGAGCGGCCGGCCGTGCGCCGCGGACGGATGGTCAATCGGACCAGCGGGGAGCTCTCGAGTCAATTGCACGAGCGTCACGACGCGCAGGACTTCGAGACCCGCACGCAGGACAAGCTCACGGCCGGCCGCTGATCAGCGGGCACGCGCGATCACGCCCGGCGCGAGGCGGCGCCAGAGCAGGAACAGTCCGGTCTCCA
>JAKBBE010000119.1:5850-8372 GCA_021826035.1 Pseudomonadota bacterium
TCCCCGCGGGCCGCTTCAACACGTCATGCCCCAGCGCCGCGAGCTCCGGGAACAGCACGTAGGCATGACCGCTCGCCTTGGCCACCGCCGCGATCAGTCCGATGTAGAGTACGGCCACACCCTCGGCCCACCACGCCGACATGACACGTGGTGCGCCTCTCATGACATGACCCCGCGGGTCGCACACAGGCCATTCGGTCCGCACTCGGCGCCACGCTGCACGGCGGACGTCATGGCGTGCCGCCGGGGCGGTTGAACACAGGACACACACCACGCCATGGGCAAGCACTCAAGGGGCGTCGGGCCGCAACCACCGCATGCCCGCGCCGTCCCCACCGAGCGCCCGCGGTCCACTGCGGCCCCAGGGGACGGATCAGGGCCCACGGTCGGGACGGCAGAGCGGCTGCACGGCGCGCGCAGAGTGCGCATCGTTCATGAACCGCAACAGAATGCGGTAGGTATCCAGGTCAAACGCCGGGCGGTTCTGGCGCAACAACTCCTCGAGGTCCTGCGGGTCGCGCGCAGCCCCGAGATAGATCCACTGATCAATGACGTGCTGGACACCGTGCGCATCGGAGCCCTCTGGCAGCCCGATCGGACCGGCATACGGCCAACGCGCGATGCGAATCGCCTGCAGCGCCTCGGCGAGACGCAGATCGTGCTGCAGGGGACTTTCCGCGCCCACACACGCGCCGCGACAGCGCTCGAGTTGATGCCCGAAGCACGGCCCCGGTCCGCTCTGCAGACCGAGCCGGATGTCGCACAGTCCCCGCTCGGCCGCAAAGCGTTGCAGCGCCTGACGTGCATCGCGCGCCGTGCGGAACGCCCCGTAACTCTCCCCCGGCACCACCCTACCGGCGCAGAGCACCTCTGGCGGCTGCCCGGCCCCGAACGTCCAGGCCAGGGTGCACAACGAGCGCGTGCGACGCAGTCTGCGGTTCAGCACCGGTTGGCGCTCTTTGATCAGACGGGACTCGAGCAGCAGCGCCGCGAGCTCCCCGGCGGTCTCGATGCTCTCGATCCGCCGCGCCTGCTGTGCCAGGCGCATCTCGCGCGCGGCACGATGATCGCTGGAAAAATGTTCGAGCACTCGACGGCGCACGTGCACGCTCTTGCCGACGTAGAGCAGCAGGTCGCCCTCACCGTAGATCAGATAGACCCCCGGCCCCTCGGGCAGCGCCTCGATGGCCTCGGCCGGCAGATGCGCAGGCAGGCTCGGGATCCGCGCCTGCGCGCGGCAGGCGGCGAGGAGTTCATCGAGGCGCGTCTCGGCCATTTGGGCCAGGAACTGCGCCACCCCGCGCGCATCGCCCAAGGCCCGGTGCCGATCGGCACCGCTCAGCCCGAGACGCGCCATGAGCGCATCGAGCCCGTGACCGCGCGTCCCTCGGAACAGTGCCCGAGAGAGCTTCACGCTGCACAGCACCGCGGGTTGAAAGCGCACCCCTTCGCGCTGGAAGGCCTGCTTCAGAAAGCCGACGTCGAATCGTGCGTTGTGCGCCACCACGATGTGCCCCTCGAGCCGCGCCGAGAGCGCCTCGCGCACCTCGCGGAACGTGGGTGCGCCCTCGAGCAACGCCGCGTCGATCCCGGTGAGCGCCGTGATCTGCGCGGGGATCCAGCGTTGCGGATCGATCAGCGAGGACCACTCCTCGAGCGCGCCCTCGGCGTCGATCCGAACCACGCCCACCTCGGTGATCCGGTCGTACCCGGTGTGCCCGCCGGTGGTCTCCAGATCCACACAGGCGAGCGGCGCACCGAGTGCGGCCACCACTGCGCCAAGCGGCGTGCTCACCTCTGCGTCCGGCAGTCTCTGCGGTCCCACCGCCTCACAAGGCGCGCCCGTCATACGTCTGGCGGCGCAGCGCGGCGAGGAAGGCTCGCAACTGGGCCACGCGCCGCCGCCCGATCCGGCGCGCGCTCGGCGTGATCAGCCGCGGCGGGATGACCGTCAGGAACTTGCGCAGCGTCCTGACCGCCGGGGCGAAACTCGCCGCCTTCGCGCCCGTGAGCGCGATCATGCGTGCCGCGCCGATGTCACCGAGAAAATCGAGGGAATCGGCATCGTGCAGCACGATGGCGGTCGGATTGCGGCCGGGATCGCTGTAATACATGTGGCCGCGCTCGGCCTGCTGCACGATCGCGATTTTTTGCATCGGAAAGCCGATCCGTTTCAGGATCGCCGGACTCTGCAGCGCCGCGCAGGCGCCGTGTTCCATCTTGCGATCCGCGCACGGCTCGAAGGCCGCCATGTCGTGCAGGAAGGCCGCGGCGAACAGCGCATCTTTGTCGACCCTCAAGTGATCCTCACGCGCAATCCGCAGTGCCAGGCGGTAGTCGCGCTCGGAATGCTGCCAGCCCCAAGCCGGGTGATGGAACTGGGCGTGGGCGAGCGCATAGAGCTTGACCTTCCACGGCGCATCGAGCGGGATGCCCGTCGCGCTACGCGCCGGGGCGTGGCTCGCCGGCGCCGCCGCCGCCGTGGCGACCCCGAGGGCCACGGCCATCAACACCCCTGGAAT
>JAKBBE010000019.1 GCA_021826035.1 Pseudomonadota bacterium
CATTCGCTCGCGAAGACCAAGACCGACATCCTGCGCGGCCGCCTCGCCATGGCCAAGACCCTTGCCGCCGGCGGACTCGGCCCCCGCACCGACCGGAGCTGTGCACCGACATGAACGACCGTACCTCGCTTGAAAAACAGCTCGAGCAGCTGGCCCACCAGGCGCTGCACGAACAGCCGCCCTGCATCGCACCCGCCTCGCTCGAAGCGCGCGTTCTGCGTGAAATCGAACGGCGTGCCCACTCACAACCCCTCGCGGGGATCTCCCGCTGGCCGCGCGCCGCTCGCGCGCTGGCGCTCGCCGCCTGCGCGCTGTGCGTGCCGTTGGCGTGGATGCTCGCCACGCGCCTGCGCGAATACGTAGGCCACGTGCTCGCCAACGAAGGCGTCGGGCACGTGGTGCGGGGCGTGCGCGGCACGAGCCGCACGATTCTCGATCTCGGCGAGCTGGCCGTGCGTCTGGCGCACGCGATCCCCTCGGACTGGCTGTTCGCCGGCTTGCTCGTCGTCGGGGCGGCCTACGCGATGCTGGTCGCACTCGGCTACCTCCTGCTCTATCCCACGCTGCCGCATTCCAAGGCACACACTGTATGAACAAGGTCATTCAATCACTTCTGCCCGCTGCAGCGCTGAGCGGACTGCTCGCCTTCGGCGGCGGCATCGTACCGGCCGGGGCCGGGCAGGCGACCGTCATCAGCGCCTCCGGCGGCGTGACCACGGTCTCGCGCCACGGCGCGACTGAGGTGCAGATCGGCTCGCACGGCATCAATGTCGAGAACGGCTCAAGCCACATCCGCATCGGCCGCAACGGCGTCGGCATCACCGACAACGACAACGCCAGCGCGATCGTGACCGTGCACGGCCACCAGCACACCTGCCCGGATGATCAGGAACTGGTTTCCGTATTCCACAGCGTGCGGCTGCCGGCCGGCAAGAGCGCCTGCGACGTGGTCGCGGTCTTCGGCGACAGCGTCGCCGACGGCGACGTGTCGGACTCGGTGGTCGCGATCATGGGCGATCTGCAGACGAGCGGCCGCGTCGCCAACAGCGTGGTCAGTGTGTTCGGCGACTCGAGCGTCAATGGCTCGGTCGGCGGCAATGCCGTCGCGGTATTCGGCGATCTGAAACTCGGCCCCAAAGCGCATATCCACGGCCAGGCGGTGGACGTGTTCGGATCGGTGCAGCGCGATCCGGGCAGCGTGATCGACGGCGGCACCGCGAACATCATGGCTGGAATGTTCCACGGCGCGGCGGGCCTGCAATCCTGGAGCGAGCACTGCCTGCTCCTCGGCCGCCTGCTCGCACCGCGTCTGGACATCAGCTGGGCGTGGGGCGTCGCCGGCGTGCTCCTGCTGTTCTACGCACTGCTCGCGCTGCTGTTCCGCGAAGGCCTGCAGAAGAGCATCCAGACCCTCGATGAACATCCGGGCGCGTCGCTTCTGGCCGCTGTCGCCATGACGCTGCTGACGCCGGTGCTGATGCTGGCGCTGGTCATGACCGTGGTCGGTATCCTGGCGATCCCGCTGTTCTGGCTCGCGCTGCTCGGGGCCGGCATTTTCGGCCGAGTCGTCGCGCTCGGTTGGATCGGCGGGCGGATCCTGCGCGGCGTGCGCAGCGGCGGCCTCCATCCCGTGCTGTACGTCCTCCTTGGCGGCGTCATCGCGCTGGCGCTCTACATGGTGCCGGTACTCGGATTCATCGTCTACGCCCTGATCGGCACGCTCGGCTTCGGCGCGGTCATCTACGGTCTGTTGCTCGCCCTGCGGGCGGCGCGCAGCGCCGCGGGACCGGCGGCACCGGCGGGTTTCACCGGGTTCGCTCCCGCTGCGGGCACCGTGCCACCCAACGCGCCTGAGGGCGGTGCGGCCCCGCTGGACGCGACCGCATCCGCGGCTGCAACGCCACCCCCGGCACCGACGCCGATGGAACTCGCCACGCTGCCGCGCGCAGGATTCTGGATCCGCATGCTGGCGCTGCTGATCGATCTGGTGCTGGTCAGCTTCGCGTTGAGCGCGATCGAGCACCACGGCACCGACGGCCTGCTGCTCGTGCTGGCCACCTACGGGGCGCTGATGTGGAAACTGCGCGGCACGACGGTCGGCGGCATCATCTGCCACCTGCGAGTCGTGCGCATCGACGGTCAGCCCGTCAGCTGGGAGACGGCCATCCTGCGCGCCCTCGGCTGCTTCCTCTCCTTGATCGCCGCCGGCCTGGGATTCTTCTGGATCGCCTTCGACCGCGAACGGCAAGCCTGGCACGACAAGATCGCCGGCACCGTCGTGGTACTGACGCCAAAGACACGAGGATTGGTGTGAGAGGGTCCCGCACCCCGCCCGCCTGCGCAGCGAGCGGCTACGGCCCACCGGCACACCTGGCGCTCTCGATCACCACACCCTCACCACTCTTCGCCGCAAGTCCACCTGACAGGGCAGTTATCCGTCATGAGCAACACCAATATCACGGTTGAACAACAGGGCAACGGCATCCTGGGGGCGCCCGGCGTTCCCAGCGCGCCCGGGACCGATGCGCTCGGCTGGGCCGAACGCGACAATGTCGTGGGCGATGTGCTCGTTCCGGCGCACCGCCGCCTGCGCAAGCGTTGGCTGATTACCGGCGGTCTGGTGCTCGCCGCGGCACTCGGCACGGCGCTGTGGCTGCACGACGGCACCAAACATGCCGTCCTCGTCCCGCTCGCGGACCGCCACTTCGTGCCCCTGGTGAGCACCATGGTGCCGGGACTGCAGCCGGTGAGCACGCAGGTACTCGTCACCGGCACCATCTCGGCACGGCATGATCTGCCGATCGGGGACGGAGGTCAGGCCGAGCGCATCGTGCGAGTCGCCGTACAGGTCGGCGACCATGTTCGGCGCGGCCAGCTGCTCGCCCAGCTCGATGACTCGGTGCTCGAGCCGCAGGTGGCACAACTCGCCGCATCGCTCGCCAAGGCGCGGGCCCAGGCCGTGCTGTCGGCGGCCGAATACCGGCGGGCGCTCGCCATCGGCCCGAACGGCGGGCTGTCCCGGCAGAACATCGAACAGAGCCAGGCCACGGCCGCCATGGACGCCGCCAACGAGCGCATGTTCGCCGCGGAGCTGCGCCAGAAGCGCGCCGAACTCGCCCTGACCCGCATCGTCGCACCGGTGGCGGGAATCGTGCTGACCCGCGACGCCGAGGTCGGCCAGGTGGCCAGTCCCGGGGGACCCGCACTGTTCACTCTGGAAGATGCCGGGCGCGTGGAGTTGAAAGGACAGGTGACCGAGCAGGACCTCGCGGCGCTGAAGATCGGTCAGCCGGCCCAGGTCTACCTGATCGGCTACCCCCACCCGTTTTCGGGGCGGATCTGGCTGCTCGGGGCCACCATCAATCCGCAGACCCGCCTCGGTCAGGTGCGCATTGCGCTGAAGCCCAATCCGGCGCTGCGCCCCGGGGCATTTGCGCGCGCGGTGATCCTGGAGAGCCACGCGGAGCGCCCGGTACTGCCGCAGACCGCGGTCATGACGGATTCGGCCGGATCGTATGTGTTCGTCGTGAACCGCAAGAATGTCGCCGTACGCCGGTCCGTCGTACTCGGCGGGGTGATCGCCTCGGGTGTCGTCATCAACAAGGGCCTCACCGGCCGTGAGCGCGTGGTGACGCTCGCCGGGGGCTTCCTGCAAAGCGGCGAGGCGGTGCAGGTACAGGCGCACACGGTGCGCTCATGAGACGTCTGTCGGCCTGGGCGATCCAGCACCCGCTGCCCCCCATCGTTCTGTTCGTCGTGCTGCTGTTCGTCGGCGCCACGGCGTTCGTGCGCCTGCCGGTGACACTGAATCCCCATCTGTCGTATCCCATCGTCTCGGTGGTCATCACCGAGCCGGGCGCAGCGCCCGAAGAGGTGCAGACTCAGATCGTGCGCCGCGTGGAAGCGGCGGTGGCCGGCATCGGCAACATCCGCCACATTCTCTCCAAGGCCTATCAGGGCGGAGAAGAAACGGACGTCGAATTCGAGATCGGCACGCCGATCGACCGCGCGGTCACCGAGGTGCGCGATGCGGTCACCCAGGTACAGGCCGATCTGCCCACTGACATCCTGCCGCCGGTGGTGCAACGAGTGAAGATCGACGGCGGGCCGATCGTCTACTACGCGGTCAGCTCGACCGACATGAGCGACCGGGCGATTTCCTGGTTCATCGACAACACCGTCACCAAGCGACTGCTCACCGTACCCGGGGTAGCCCAGGTGTCGCGCTACGGCGGGGTCGACCGCGAGATCCGCGTCGAGCTCGACCCGGCACGCATGCAGGCGCTCGGCATCACCGCGGCCCAAGTCAACAGCCAGCTCACCAACCTCAACATCGACCTGCCCGGCGGACGGGCGGATCTGGGCAACGGCGAGCAGACGATCCGCGTGCTCGGCGGGGCGCAGACGGCCTGGCAGCTCGCGCAGACCCAGATCGCCCTACCCGGCGGACGCTTCGCGCGGCTCGGCAGCATCGCCACGGTGCGCGATGGCGCCGCCGAGGTGCGCAGCATCGAGAAGTTCAATGGCCAGCCGGCGATCTCCTTCGGCGTGCAGCGAGCGCCGGGCACCTCGGACGTGACAGTGCTGAAAGGCGTGCAGCAGGAGCTCGCCAAGATCCGCAAGGAATTCCCGCGCGTCAACATTCACCGCACGTTCTCCTCGGTGACCTACACCAAGCAGACCTACCACTCCGCGCTCGAGGCACTCATCGAGGGCTCGATCCTCTCGGTGCTGGTGGTGTGGTTGTTCCTGCGTGACCTGCGCGCAACCCTGATCTCCGCCCTCGCCATCCCACTCTCGGCCATTCCGGCGTTCGGCGTCATGTACTGGCTTGGCTTCACCCTCAATCAGGTGAGCCTGCTCGCCCTCTCACTCGTGTCCGGCGTGCTGGTCGATGACGCGATCGTCGAGATCGAGAACATCGTGCGCCACAAGCGAATGGGCAAGAGCGCATTTCAGGCGGCGCTCGATGCGGCCGACGAGATCGCACTCGCGGTGGTGGCCACCTCCTGCACCATCATCGCGGTGTTCATGCCGGTGAGTTTCATGAGTGGGATCATCGGCCAGTACTTCAAGCAGTTCGGCCTGACGGTCGCCGCGGCGGTGTTCTTCTCGCTGCTGGTGGCCCGGCTGCTGACACCGGTGATCGCCGCGTATACGCTGAAATCCGAGCCGCTCCCGGAACAGCACGACGGACCGATCATGAAGCGCTACCTGCAGGTGCTGCGCTGGTGCGTGCATCACCGCTGGATCACGATCTTCTTCGGCGTGATGTTCTTCGCCGCCTCGATCGCCGGATTGATCCTGGTGCCGAAGACTTTCGTGCAGAACTCCGACAGCAGCAGCGCATCGCTCTCGATCGAGTTGCCACCCGGGGTGCAACTGGCCGATACCGAGAAGGTCGCGAATGCTGCGTACCGCATTCTCGCCCGCCAGCGCTACGTGAAGTCGATCGACGAGTCGGTCGGTGGCAACGGCAGCGTGCGTGGCGCGAATCTCTTCATCAGTCTGGTGCCGCCGAATGAGCGCCCGATGAGCCAGACTCAGTGGCAGAACCAGATGCTCGCCAAGCTGCGCCGTATTCCGAACGCGCAGATCTACTTCCAGAACTTCAACGGAGACAGCGACGGCCACGACATCACCATGGACCTGACTGGCGACAACCTGTCGTTGCTCGAGCACACCGCTCACCGGGTGATGAGCCAGATGGCGGCGTTGCCGGATCTGCGCGACGTGAGCTCGGCGGACGGGCTTCCGCGGCCTGAGATCCGCATCCGGCCGCGCTTCGACCTCGCCGCCGAGCTCGGCGTGACCGTGGCGGACATCAGCCAGACGATCCGCATCGCGACACTCGGTGATCTGCTGCAGAACGACGCGAAGTTCACCCTGCCGGACCGCCAGGTGCCGATTCTGGTAAATCTGAAGCGCTCGGCGCGGGCCAACCTCAACACGTTGGAGAACCTGCCGGTACCGACCGCCAGCGGTGGTTCGGTGCCGCTGAAGGCGGTGGCGGATTTTGGCTTCGGGCAGGGACCGACCGAGATCCACAGTCGCGATCAGCGCCTGCGGATCGCGATCGATGCGGACCTAAACGGCGTGCAGCTCGGCAAGGCGATGAAGCAGATCCACGCGCTCCCGGCGCTGACTCACCTGCCGTCGGGCGTGCACCTGGCCGAGACGGGCAACGCGCGGCTGATGTCGGAGCTGTTCACCGACTTCCTGATCGCCATGGGCACTGGCATCCTCATGGTGTTCGCGGTGCTGGTGCTGCTGTTCGCCCGAGTGCTGCAGCCGATCACCATCCTCTCGGCGCTACCGTTGTCGATCGGCGGGGCGGTCGCGGCGCTGTTCATCACGGACCGGCCGCTGTCGCTCGGCGTGATGATCGGGTTCCTGATGCTGATGGGTATCGTGGCGAAGAACTCCATCCTGCTGGTCGATTTCGCGATCGAGGAGATGCGTGCCGGCAAGGACCGTCTGACCGCGCTGCTCGAAGCCGGACACAAGCGGGCCCGCCCGATCGTGATGACCACCGTGGCGATGGTGGCGGGCATGCTGCCGGTGGCCTTCGCGATCGGCGATCCGTTTCGCGCCCCGATGGCAATCGGCGTCATCGGCGGTCTGGTCACCTCGACCGGCCTCACCCTGGTGGTGGTGCCGGCGGGATTCACGCTGATCGACGATATTGAACGCTGGGTCGCCCCGCGGATCATGCGAGCGCTGGTGACTGACCCGCACGTCGCCGCGGCCGTGCCTGCTGAGGCGAGCGGCGCATCCTGAAACTTCACCTGGAGGAGTGTCTCCCAATGAACCATCGAGTCTCACCGCTGATCGGTGCCGCCCTGCTGCCGGCGCTGGCCGCTCTGTGCGGATGCACCAATCACATCAGCACCTCGAACCGGCGCGGCACCTTTGCCATCAAGGGCACCGCGGTGCGTATCACCGTACCGGGTGAATCCAACGCCTACGTGCACGCGAGCGGCCGGCTGATCATCGCGCGGCGGGCCGTCGCGCTGACGCCGTCCGAGCAGACGCTCGCACAGCAGTACTATCAGCACGCGCGCGGAATCTCCGCGGCCGGCGTCGCCGCCGGCGAGGCGGGCGGCCAGCTGGGCGTGGACGTCGTCGGATCGCTGTTCAGCGCACTCTGGCAGGACAACTCTTCGGTCATCGAACGCACCGCGCATCAAGGCTCGGCGAAGGTCAGGTCCGACGTGCGAGCGCTTTGCGAGCAAATGGCGCAGCTGGCCGCCGCGCAGAATGCGCTCGCCGCCGCTGTGGTGGCCTTTGCGCCTTATAGAATCGTGCACCGCAGCGATGTCGCACGATGCATGCGTGGCACTCTGCGGCACGCCGACGCAAACCGCTGAGAGCGGCGGCACTGCCGCACAGCGGCTCGGCACTCACGGCCGTATCCCGTAGTGCGCGAATTGATCGGCGACGGCGAAGGAGAAGAACTCCGCAAGCCGGATATCGGCGCGCCCGCGGCGCGCATGACCGGTGCGCAACTCGCAGATCCCCAGGCCGAACAGCGAAGTGCTCAGTTGTGGGGCCAGCCGCAACGCCGCCTTGTACGAGGCGATCGCCTGGTGATAGCGGCCGAGCCTCAACAGCGTCAGCGCGCGGCTGTCGAGGAAGGCCGGCACGTATGGGTGCCGGGCGAGCGCCGCGGTGCAATCCGCGAGCGCAGCACGCAACGACACTCCGGCAGTGGCGAGGCGCCAGCAGAGATTATTCAGCGCCACGGCGTGTGTGGCCGTGGCATGGGCGGCGGCCAGATCCCGGCGTGCGAGCGGTTGGCGTCCACTCTTGGCGTAGGCGATCGCACGCAGCGCGAGTAGATTCGGCACCAGCATCTTCAACTGCTCCGGCAGCGCCACAATCGCTTCGGTCGTACGGATATTGCGTAACGCGCGGCTAAGCGAGCCGATCGCCGCGGAGTCCTCGCCAGCGCTCTCCTGCACCTGCGCCAATAACATCAGGGTACCAGGCGATTCCGGCTCGGCTTTCAGCGCCGCCTCGATGTCACGCCGACGCCCGTTCAGGTCCGTCCAGGGCCGGTACGGGAGGCGGGTCAGACGCATCGACGGAGACGGATCCAGGACGAATCCACGGTGCATCGCTTGGTGCGCGCGGCGCGGCTGATGCAGCGCACGAAAGATCGCTGCGGCGACATAGAAGGCCACCGGACTCTTGGGGTAGGCACGCTCGAGGGCCGTGGCCTGCGCGGTGGCCGCCGCAGCGTTGCCCTCATGCTGCAGAACGAATGCCCGCATCCAGTACAGGGTCACGGCCAAAGTCACGTTCTTCGGCGCCTGCCGGCTCGCGGCAGTCAAATCCGTCAGCGCCCGGTTCAGCCTGCCGAGGTGCGCGAACGCGGTAGCGCGATAGCTCAGCGCGAAGGCATCACGCCGATGACGCTGTAGCGCCATCGTAAACTCTGTGATGGCGCCGCGATATTTTCCCATGTTATACGCCAACACGCCACGGCCGTCGTCGGCACGCCAGTTATGTGGATGTCGAGCAAGTACAGCGGTGAAATCAGCCGCCGCGCGCTTCGAGTGCCCCTCGCGCGCATAGATGATGCCGCGGGTCGTCAGTGCGTCGGCGTTGGCGGCATCGAACTGCAGCGCCACGCGAATGTCGGTCATCGCCGCCGACAGCGCCCCGTGGTTCGACAGGATCATTGCGCTGCGGGCAAAGCTCTGCGCGGATTCGTTGCGCTTCGGCAATCCCCACGCGCGCTGTGTCGGGTTCGGAACGTACCCGCGCGGCGCCTCGACGTAGAGTGTGGACCGGTTGAGTGCGCGCAGGATCTTCTGGTCCTTCGCGGCATGGCTGGCTGGAAATTCGCGCGCCACGCTACGCCAGCTGGTGTCCGCGCGGAACACAGCCCCATGCAGCCGGGCATGGCGCTGAAATTCGGTACCAGCGACCGTGCGCTTCAAATCCGCACCGACGAGGCTAAACCCCTTGCCGCCGCCGGGCAGAACAATGGTCTCGGTGGTTTGCTTGTACGTGGGATAGAGAACCGCATAGGGCGCATTGCGGTTCGGACCGGGTTGCCGTTCGAACTGTGCGTGATAGCCCATGGCGAGCACGTCCGCCTGGTAGCGCCCTCCGCGCCAACTCATCTTCGCTGTCCCGGTCATCTGCAGGCGCTCCTCGCGCGTGCGTTGCCCGTACGCCGCCGAGACCGACTGGATGTGCACGAAGTTGTACTGTGCGGCCCAGAACTGGCGCAGGCCGGCGTCGATCTGACCGGAAGTCATGTTGGCGAGGCGCAGCTTCATCAGCAGACCCACATCGCCGCCGAGGGTGGTCGTGACGTGAAACGGCGCCGGCGCACTGATGCCACCGGCGGCATCGATGTGCACCGAGGTGCGCACGAGCGGATGGGTCAAGGGCCGTGGCACCATGGCAATGAGGCGCGCGCCGTGGCTTGACAGCGGCAGCCCCCAGTGATCGTATGGAGTGTGCAGATGATCGAGGCTGCGGTCGCCGATGCGCGTACCGTCGAGCCAATACGTCTTGCCGCCGATGCGTGCGCGCACCAGCACATGATTGAACAACATCATCGGCAGACGGCGCGCGACTCCGTCGCCAGCGATGGTATTGACCAAGACCGGCTCGGCGTCGATCTTCAGTCCGTGCAACAGCGCCAGCAGCAATACCGTTTTCGCCTTGCAGTCTCCGAAGCGGCGCGACCAGGTGAGATCGACGGGTGCGGGCACCAGACCGCCCTGGTCCAGGTCGAGAAATACGTAGCGCACTTTGTTCTGCACCAGACGGAGTGCCAGGGCGGCTTGACGCTTCGGATCGGCGGTGGCCGCGCGGATGCGCGCGATTTGCGCGTGCAGGGGCGAATTGGCGGGCAGCCGCTCAGCCTTGCGGTACAGGGGCACAAACAGCCGCGCGAGCGCACCCCAGGAGCGAAAGCTGGTCAGGTCGATGCGCCGGTCCACCAGCGCGCGCAACGGCGCGCCGGCCGGCTGCAGGATCGGCCGCACGTGCTTCAGCGTCACGCTGAGACCCTCGGTACCACCATGGCGAAACTGCCGCACGCCGGGCAGCCCTTGCGAGGCATGCCAACGGATCGGCTCCGAGACCGGCCAGATGACGCGCATGTACAAGCGCGAGACCGGCATGTTCGGCGGCTGTTCCAGCGAGGCAGACGGATGGCCGGCCATGACCGGGTCGGTGCGCTCCAGCGTATAAGCGATGTCGAGCATATCGCCGACCCGCAGGCCTGCCGGCTGCAAAATGGCGCTCAGCGTGTCATCGAGCGTAGCGTAGGCGAGGTTGGTTTCCCGCTTCGCGATGGTGAACTGCTGACCCGAGGCGAGCACGTTGATCACTTTGCCACCGCGGATGATGTCGACCTTGTGCACGATCAGTACGTCGGTGTCCGGGTCCCACTGCAGAGTCAGTGTGCCGAGTGCCCCGAGGCCCTGCGGCGTCTGGATCCGTGAGACGGTCTCGATGTAATAGCTCACCGTGTCGGGCGTCAGTTCGACCTGGCGATCGACGAGCAGGATCTTCAGCGCCGCCTGGGTCGCCTTGCCCGGCGGCGGCACCGCAACCGGCCTCACCCACGCAGGCGGCGGACCAAACTGCAGCGCGTTGGCGGCACAGATGGCAGCGGACCAGAGCAACGCGGCAAGACTCGGCAGGATGCGGCGCATCGATGTCCCCGTGTTTTTGGAAGCCGGCGCCCGAGCGCTGCGTCGGTGGTGGAAAGCTTAACACCACGCCCCGCTCTAACGGGCGAGCGCACTCGGCAGCAGAAAAATCGTGCGCGCCGCCGCGCTCGCAATCCGCTCGGGGCTGTAGAGCCGCTCGAGCACCGACCGATCGAAAAGGTCTGGATGGGCCTGGGCAAACGCCTCGAACGTCCCCGAGCCGTGCTCGAACAGTCGCTCGGCGAGCAGCGACAGAAAGGCGACGGTGATCGTCTGGTGAAACTTCCCGGGGACCCCGGCCCGGGCGGTCAAGGACTGCAGCGCACGCGAGTAATACAGCGCGGCCTCGGGAAAGTCGTAACGGCGCAGCATCTCGAAGGCCATGCGCACGTGCTCCCGGTGCGTGACGGTGGCCGAATTGAGCTCCCCGCGCAGAAAGCAGGCGAGATCCGCGGGCTGCTCACTCATGGGCTTCGACCTCGTGCATGCGGTGCGCGTCCTCGGCGGCGAGGTCCAGACCGTAGACCGCCTTCAGCGCCCGGATCTTGCGCAGAGTTGCCGGCGAAAAAGCCGCTTTACCCTCGAAGGCGTGCAACACGATGCCTTCGAGTAGATCCCCGAGGGACATCTCCAGCTCCGCGGCCAGCGCCTTCAGTACTTTCAGCAGCCGACGCTCCAGCCGCACCCCGGTTTGCACGCGTGTGATGGTCTTCATGCAGATCATGGTACCACGGTACCTTTCACCTACGCCACCGGTCCTTCCGGGTCCTGGGTGCGACCGGGCGAGGCGGTGCGCTGCCCGGTAATATGTCCTTCGGCATTTTCAACCGGGGCCGTGGTCCTCGCGTCGTGGCACCGCTCGGGAACCCCGGCGGCGCTGGAGGGTCAATCCGGCTCTTAGGAACACTCTGGAGGCGCTCGCCATGTCCGGCACCAGTCCGCTCGCCCCTTCCGCCCCTACCGCGGCCCCCGCCCCCACCGGCGGCGCTGCGCAGGCCGCGTTCGCTCGGCTGCGCACCTACCTGCGCAGCCAGATCCTTGGGCAGGAGGCACTGGTCGAACGGCTGCTGGTCGCCCTGCTTTCGGACGGCCACCTGCTGGTGGAGGGGCCGCCCGGGCTTGCCAAGACCCGCGCCATCAAGGCGCTGGCCCACGCGGTGGAGGCGGACTTCCAGCGGGTCCAGTTCACGCCGGACCTGCTGCCGGCGGATCTGACCGGTTCGGATATCTACCGGCCGGAGGAAGGCACGTTCCGCTTCCAGCGCGGACCGCTCTTTCATAATCTGATTCTTGCCGATGAAATCAACCGGGCGCCGGCCAAGGTGCAGTCGGCACTGCTGGAGGCCATGGCTGAGCGGCAGATCAGTGTCGGGGCCGCGAGTTATCCGCTGCCGCCGCTGTTCCTGGTCATGGCGACGCAGAATCCGATCGAACAGGAAGGCACTTATCCGCTGCCCGAGGCGCAACTCGACCGCTTCATGCTGCACACCCGGGTCGATTATCCCGACCGCGCTACGACGCTGAAAGTGATGGCGCTGGCGCGCGGCGAGGCGATCAGCCAACGTGAGATTGCCCCGCCTACGCAACGGATGAGCCAGACCATGGTATTCACCGCACGGCGGGAAATTCTAGGCCTGACGCTGTCCGATCCGGTGGCCGAGTACATCGCCGCACTGGTCGACGCCACACGCCGCCCCGAGCCCTACAGCGCGCAGTTGCGTCAGTGGCTGCGCTGGGGCGCGAGTCCACGCGCGGCAATCGCCATCGAACGCGGCGCGCGTGCGCTCGCCTGGCTCGAAGGCCGCGATTTTGTCAGTCCCGAGGACGTGCAGGCGATCGCCCCGGACGCACTGCGCCACCGGCTGCTCATCGACTACACGGCGCAGGCGCAGGGCGTCACCGCCGAGAGCTGCGTGCACGAACTGCTCAGCCGGGTGCCGGCGCCCTGAACGCATGAGCCTCCCGACGCTCGAAGAACTGCTCGCGCTGCGCGGTGCGGCGCATGGTCTGTCACTACAGCATCAGCGGCGGGCCCGCGCCGCCCTGCTCGGAGCGCACGCCAGCGCGCAGCGCGGTCGCGGTCTGGAGTTTCAGGAGGTGCGTCTCTACACCCCGGGAGACGATCCGCGCAGCATCGACTGGCGGGTCACGGCGCGGCGCGGACGAGCGCACACGAAGCTGTTTCACGAGGAGCGCGAGCGGCCGGTATGGCTGCTCGTCGATCTGCAACCGGGCACCTTCTTCGGCAGCCGCCGCCAACTGAAATCCGCACTCATCGTGCGCATCGCCGCCCTGCTCGCCTGGACGGCCGCACTCGAAGGCGACCGGGTCGGGGCATTGGTGGCGGATGGACTGGCGCCGCCGCGCATTTTACCGGCCCGTGCACGACTCGCCGGCGTGCTGCCGTTGCTGGAGACGTTGCTGGCGGTGCAACCGCAAGCCCCGGCACCGCCGGTACCGCAGGCCCTGCCCGACGCACTGCGGGCTGCGGTCCCGCTGATCCGACCAGGCAGCCAGATTCTGGCCGTCAGCGACTTCGCCGCGCCGACGGCGCGCGAGGAGCCTCTCTGGCTGCCGCTGACGCGCCACAATGACATCCGGCTCTACTGGGTCACTGATCCTCTGGAGGCCCAGGGGCTGCCACCGGGGCGATTCCGCGCCGGCCTGCCCGGCCGCCTCGCGATACTCGATGGGCAGCGGGTGCGCAGCGCGTGGCGCGACGCCTGGCAGGCGCGCGAACAGAGTCTCGCCCATCTCTCGCAGCGTCTGGCCGCACCGGTGGCACGGCTCCACACCTCGGAGCCGGCCGAGGCGGCATTGCGCCAGAGTCTGCTCGGCGGACCATCCGCAGCATGAATCCGAACTGGCTGACAGCCCTCGCGCCGGCCCACGCGCCGCCGCCCCCGCCGGTGTGGCCGCCGGCACCGGGGTGGTGGATCCTCGCCGGACTCACCGCGGCGGTCGTGGCCGGCGCACTGGGGTGGTGGCGTGCCCCGCGCCTGCGGCGCAGGCGCGGGGCACTGCGGGAACTGCGACGCATCCGCGCGGCGGCCGCCGACCCACAGACCAGTGCACGCGCCATTGAGAGCCTGCTGCGCCGCTACGCCATGGCGGTGTTCGGGCGCGATCGGGTCGCGCGACTCACCGGTGAGGCGTGGCTCGCGTTTCTTGGCGAGGAAGGCGCTACGGCGCTTGCCGGAGCGTCCGGCCGCGCTCTGCTCGGCGCCGCCTTCGGTGATCACCCGCTCGATCAGCGCGCCGAATGGCTGGCCGGGGCCGAGGCGTTCGTGCGCCGCGCCGGACGCAAACACAAAGGCGGGCAGGGCTGATGTTTCACTTCGCATGGCCGTGGATGGCGCTGCTGACACCCCTGCCTTGGGTGCTGCGGCGCGTGCTGCGCAATGCCGAACCCTCCGGCGCGGCACTGTTTGTGCCGATGGCTGCGGACGTCGCCGCCGCCGGCACCGGTGCGCCGCGCATCGGGCGAATCGATGCGGTGCTGCTGAGCAGCATCTGGCTGCTGCTGATCCTCGCGGCGCTGCGCCCGCAATGGCTCGGTGCACCCATCCCGGTGCACACCGAGGGTCGCCAGATCATCCTGGCGATCGACTGCTCCGGCTCCATGGCCACCGAGGACATGGGCGGTCGGCAAAGCCGGCTGCAGATCGTCCAGCAGGTCGCTGGCCGTTTCGTCAGCCACCGGCACGGCGATCAGGTCGGACTGATCCTCTTCGGGACGCGCCCCTACCTGCAGGCGCCGCTCACGACCGATCTGGGCACCGTGCATCGCTTTCTCGACGAGGCGATGGTCGGCATCGCCGGACCCCAGACTGCGATCGGCGACGCCATCGGGCTGGCGATCAAGACACTGCGCCAAGATGATCGTGGCGTGCACACTCACCGCCAGCCGCTGCTGATCCTGCTTACCGACGGCGGCAACAACACGGGCGTGATGCCACCGCTTGAGGCAGCCCGGCTCGCCGCGCAAACCGGGCTGCGCATCGACACCATCGGGGTCGGCGCCGCGGTACACCAGTCATTCTTCGGCGTTACCGGCAACACCGACCTGGACCAGAAGCTGCTGCAGAAGATCGCCCGCATCACCGGCGGGCGCTACTTCCGCGCCACCGATCAGGGCGCACTGCGCGCGGTCTATCGACAGATCGACCGCCTCGAGCCGGTCGCGGGCGATCGGCGCTGGCTGCGTCCGTCGAGCGAATGGTTCGGCATACCGCTCGCGCTCGCGCTGCTGCTGAGCATTCCGGCCGCCTGGCGCATGACGGAGCGGACCTGAACATGCCTCGCGCCCTTCACTTCCTGCATCCCTGGGCGCTCGCCGCGCTGCCGCTGATGTGGGCGCTGGCGCTCTGGCTGGCTCACCGGCGCGCGCGCACCGGCGCCTGGCCGCGGTTGGTAGACGCAGACCTGCTGGCGCTGCTGCGCCTGGAGGGTGGGGGCGCACGCGCCCGCTCACCCTGGCCGCTGATTGGCGCGCTGTGGACACTCGGTGTGGTGGCGCTCGCCGGCCCGAGTTGGCAACGGCAGGTCACCGCCGCGTACCGCCTGCCGGCGGCCTGGGTGCTCGCCGTACAACTCTCCCCCTCCATGGAGGCGAGCGACCTGTCCCCGAGTCGGGCCGCGCAGGCGCGCTTCGCCGTCGATAACCTGCTCGCGGCCGCACACGACGCCCGCGTCGGACTCGTTGCCTTCGCCGGGGAAGCGTACACCGTCGCGCCGCTCACCGCCGATGGCGCGACCGTGCGCAATCTCGACCGGGTGCTCTCCCCGCGGCTGATGCCTGAACACGGCGCTCGGCTCGCACCGGCGTTGCGCACTGCCTCGCGCCTGCTGCACGCCTGGGCGGGCAACGACCGGCAGGTCATCGTCCTGATGGACTCCGTCCATGACCCGGCGCGAGCGATCCAGATGGCCGCACGCCTGCGCCGTGCCGGCATCACGGTCAACGTCGTCGGTGTTGGCACCAGAGCCGGCGCTCCAACGCCGCGCGCCACAGGCGGATTCAGGAGCGGCGCGGACGGCAAAGTGCTGATCAGCCGGCTGCATCCGGCCGTGCTGCAGCGCATCGCCGAGGCCGGCGGCGGGGAATTCGTCCGGCTCGATCAGCTGCCGCAACTGATTGCCGCGCTGCACGCCGACGGCCTGCGCGGCCTCGGCGGCGCCCACGCCGCGCCGCAAGTGCACCTGTCGAGCTGGCTCAACGACGGGGTGTGGCTGTTGCCGCTGATCGTGCTGCTCGGGGCGTTGCTCTCTCGCCGGGGGTGGACATGAACCGTCGCAGCGCCGTGCTGATGCTGCTCGGCTGCCTGGCGAGCGCGCCGGCGTTCGCCGGGGTCTGGTCGAATCTCTGGCGCACCCCCGATCAGCAGGGCGAAGCGCTGCTCGCGGCCGGCCGACCGGCGCAGGCGGCGGCGCGCTTCACCAGCCGGCGCCGCAAGGCGTACGCGGACTTGCTCGCCGGCCGCTATGCACCGGCGGCTCAACTGCTGCAGCCGCTGAAGGACCCCACCAGTGAATACAACCTCGGCAATGCGCTGGCGCACCTGGGGCGGCTGCACGCGGCGCTCGCGGCCTACGATGCGGCGCTGAAGCAGCGGCCACACGACCGCGACATCCGCCACAATCGCAACCTGGTGGCGCGCGTCCTGGCGCACCGCCCGCCGCAACAATCCTCGGCGCAGCACCGCCCGTCGGGTTCGCAGTCGCCTCCAAACAAACGCAACGGCGGCCAGCAGGGTGCTCGAGCAGGGCAGGGGAAACGCCAGGAACAATCGCGCAGACCGCACGGCGCATCGCAAGGTCAGGCGGCTCCGAAGAGTGGCCACGGCGCCAATGCCGGATCGTCTCACCCGAGCGCATCTAACGGCCGCACCCGCTCGGCGGCGACAACCCACCCGGCCTCCGCCACGGGAAGCGCGCCGCACACAGCGGGACAGACGCTGCGCAACGCCGAGCGCGCCGCGGCACTGGCTCGAGCACAGCAGCGCCAAGGCGCAGGCCACGCGGCGTCAGGTCGCTTGCATCACGGCCCCCACGGCACCGAGCACGCCCTGCGGGCGCACGGCAGCCGCACGGCGCCACCGCCGAAGCCGCCGAGTGAAAAAGCACTGGCGCTGAAACAATGGCTGCGGCAAATCCCCAATGATCCGGCCGGGCTGCTGCGACGCAAATTCCTGATCGAGTACCTGCTGCGCCATCCGGGAGCGAATCCATGACGCGTCGCCTCGTCGCTGTGCTGCTCACGGCACTCTTGTGCTCGGCGCTGCCGAAGGCGTACGCGTCCGTCACTGCCACACTCAGCAACACCCGGATCACCACGGGCAGCACGGTGCAGCTCACGCTGACCTACGACGGTCTCACCACAAGCGAACCGCATCTCGCACCGCTGCGACGTGACTTCGACATCCTCGGCAGCAGTGCCAGCACCAGCGTGCAATTCGGGACCGGCGGCAGCGCCGAGCGCGCCCAGGTCATCCTGACACTGGCGCCGAAACGCACCGGACGATTGACGATCCCTCCGCTCGCCTGGGACGGTGAGCACAGTGCACCGCTGAGGCTGACGGTGAGCGGCGGTAGCGCCACCGGCAGCCCCGCGACGGGTGCTGCCGCACCGATATTCATCGTCAGCCGCACGCGGCCCGCAGCGCCCTATGTACAAGCGCAAGTTCACCTCACGGTGCGCATCTACACCGATGAGCAGCTGTATCACGCCAGCCTCGCGTTCTCGGGCAACCGCGCGGTGCTCGTCAAGCACGCGGGGGCCGACCAGTACGGCACCGCCGTGCGCAACGGGCGGGTCTACCGGGTGATCACGCGCCGCTTCGTGCTGTTTGCACTGCACAGCGGGCGCATCAGCTTGACGGGGCCCGTGCTCGAGGCCGAGGTGGCCACGCACACGCAGGCCTCGCCTTGGCCGAGCAACGCCTTTGGCGGATTCTTCGGCGGCCTGATGCAGACGCTGCACCCGATCGAGGTACACGGCGACCCGATCGTCCTGTCGGTGCGGCCACGGCCCGCGGCGGCGCGAGGCCGGGATTGGCTGCCGGCACAGTCCGTGACGCTGAGCGCGCACTGGAATCCGAGCTCCCGCAGCGTACCGGCCGGCGATCCTCTCACCCTCGAGCTTGATCTGAAAGCGATCGGCCTCACGGCCGCGCAGCTACCGGACCTGGCGCACCGCCTGCGCCCGCCGGCCGGGCTCAGCCGCTACCCCGACCAGGCGCGACTGCAGGATGCGACTGCGGATACGGGCATCCTCGGCAGCCGCGCACAGACCATCGCCTTCATCGCGGACCGTCCCGGGCACTATCGCCTGCCGGCACTGACGGTTCATTGGTGGAACACTCGAACCGACCATCTGGAGCGCGTGACGCTGCCGGCGCAGACCCTGGAGGTCACACCGGCAGCGACGGGTGGGCCTGCGCCGACCGTCACGGCGAGCACCCCACCGGCACCAGCCGCGGCGCCAAAACCGGCCGCCGCCCGCTCCATGCGGGTCTCACCGTGGCCGTGGTTGACGGGGGCGCTGGCGCTGCTGTGGATCGCAACACTGGCCGCCTGGCTCTGGTCTCGCCGCCCCTCCCGCACACGCCGGGCCCCGCCGCCGCCCCCGCAGCGCGACACACGCCCTGATGCCGCAACAGAACGGACCGCGTTTTATGCTGCGTGCGCCCGCAACGACGCGCCGGCCGCACGCCGTCACCTGCTCGGCTGGATGAGTGGCGCATGGAACGTGCCGGCGACCAGCCTGCACCCGCTGCTCGCCGCCGGCCTCGATGAGCACGTGCAAACATTGCTGCGCGACTTGGAACGTGCCTGCTATGGCGGCGGCAGCTGGGGAGGCCTAGCACTCGCCCAGGCGCTGCGCGACCTGCCGGCGCGCCGGGACGACAGCCGGGCCGGCGAACGCGACACGCTGCCGCCGCTGTATCCGTAACCGGCCGCTCAGGCCACTCCGTAGCGCTGCCGGTACGCTTTCAGCGCCGCGAGTTGCTCGGCAGTGATCGCCGCCGCCCCCGGAGAGGAGAGCGCCTCGATGAGGTCGGCGAGCGTCAGAACACTGAGGCACGTCAGCCCGTGTTCACGCTCGATCTCCTGAGTGGCGCTGAGTTCACCGCGACCGCGCTCTTGGCGATCGAGCGCGAACACGCACCCGACCGGTTCGGCCCCGGCGGCACGGATCAGATCGAGCGATTCGCGCACGGCGGTGCCCGCGGTCACCACGTCATCGATCACCAGCACCCGACCGGCCAGGGGTGCGCCGATCAGGTTACCGCCCTCGCCGTGGCTCTTGGCCTCCTTGCGGTTGAACGCATAGGGCACGTTGCGCCCATGATGATCGAACAGCGCCGCGGCCGTACTGGCCGCCAACGCGATACCCTTGTAGGCGGGGCCGAAGAGCATGTCGAACGCGAGCTCGGAGCGGGTGATGGCGGCGGCATAGCAGCGGCCCAGCACGGCAATCGCCTCACCGTCGCTGAACAGCCCGGCATTGAAGAAATACGGACTCTCGCGCCCCGATTTCAAGGTGAACTGCCCAAAACGCAGCGCTCGGCGGGCGAGCGCCAGTTCGATGAATTTAAGCTGATGGTCTTGCATAGCGCATATGATTGCCCGATGCCCCGCTGCAACGTCAACCACAACATCGATCGGCGCGCCGGACCGAGGCGAGGCGCGTGAGCGAAGCTGCTGGGAGCACGGCGGGCAGACCCGGGATGCTCACGCGCAGCTGGCGCGCGCTGGCCGTCTACCGCCAACCGGCGGTGGTGTCGATGCTGTTTCTGGGCTTCTCGAGCGGACTGCCGTTCCTGCTGGTGTTCTCCACGCTGACCGTCTGGCTGCGCCAAGCGGGTGTCGAGCGCGCCACCATCGGCATGTTCGCCTGGGTCGGGTTCGCGTACACCTTCGAGTTCGTGTGGTCCCCGGTGGTCGATCGGGTACGCCTGCCGCTGTTGCACCGGCTGCTCGGCCAGCGCCGCTCGTGGATGCTGCTCGCCCAAATCACCGTCGCGCTCGGCTTGCTGAGACTCGCGGCGGGCGATCCGGCCCGCAGCGTCGGTTCCATGGCGGCCGCAGCGCTGTTCGTGGCGTTCTGCTCCGCGACGCAGGACGTGGCGATGAACGCCTGGCGCATCGAGTCGGTACCTGAGACGCTGCAGGGAGCCATGGTGGCCACCTACTCCGTCGGTTACCGCATTGCAATGATCGCCGGCGGCGCCGGTGCGATCGCCGTCGCGGCTGGATACGGTTGGCATCTGAGCTACGGCGCGATGGCGTCGCTGATGGGCGTTGGGGTGGTGGCGACGCTGCTGGTGAAGGAGCCTGAGGTCGCGGTATCGCGCGCCGAGACGCAGCGCGAGGCCCAAGTCGTTGAGTGGCTCGAGCGGCGCGCGCATTGGCCGCGTGCGCTGCGCGACCTCGGCGAGTGGTTCATCGGTGCGGTGATCTGTCCGTTGACGGAGTTCTTCGGACGCTTCGGCATGCGCGTCGCGATCACCGCGCTGGCGTTCATCGGCGCGTACCAGCTCGCCGAGTTCACCATCGGTGCGATGGTGAACCCGTTCTACATCGATCATCACTACACGCTTGAGCAGATCGCGCTGGTCGGGAAGGTCTGCGGATATACCGTGGGCATCGCGGGGGTGTTTCTAGGCGGGGTGCTGGTGGCGCGCATCGGCCTGGCGCGCACGCTCGCCGCGGGACTCGCCGTCTCGTTACTCTCGAATCTCGGCTATGCGGTGCTCGCCAGCACGCACGGCCCGACACTGCTCGGACTCGGCCTGGTCAACGGCACGGATAACCTGGCCCTCTCGCTGGAGGGCGTGGCGTTGATCGCATATATGTCGAGCCTTACCAGCGCGAAGTACACCGCCACTCAATACGCGCTATTCGCCTCCTTATATGCACTGCCGGGCAAGATCCTGGACGGCACCTCGGGTTTCGTCGCCGCGCGGATTGGCTATCCGCATTTCTTCCTGTACACGGCAAGTCTGTGTCTGCCGGCCGCGGTGCTGCTGGCTGCACTCTGGCGGCGGATCGAGCCGCATGCGGCGCCGGCCGATGCGCTCTTGACAGGCCCCTCGGCAGAGCGGATCGATGCCGGTGGGGGATGAGATCGATCTGGAACGGGTGATCTGCCGCCTGACGGATCTGCAGGAGACCGGGGCGCGCGCCTTCCGCGTCGGCAGCGGGGACTGGCCCCTGCGCGGCTTCGTGGTGCGGTGCGGAGCCGAGGTCCGCGGCTACGTCAATCACTGCCCGCATGCCGGCCATCCGCTCGATCTGCGCCCGAACCGCTTCCTCACACCCGACGGTGCGCTGATCGTGTGCGCCTCCCACGGCGCGCTGTTCGAGAAAGACGGCGGGCGGTGCATCGCCGGTCCTTGCGCAGGCCAGGCGTTGCGCCCCATTGCGGTGGAAATCCGCGACGGACTTGTGCTGCTCGGGCCGCAGGCGGACCTCGAGGCGCTCGCCTCACTCTGATCACTCGAACAGGTCCAGTCCCTCGAGTGGACTGGCCCGCAGCGTCGAGTCGTCGCCGGCCGACTCCCCACCGCCGGGACTCTCGTCCTCGGCATCAACGTCGACCGAACCGCTCCAGTCCTCCGGCGCCTCGGCGGCCTCGAGCGCCCCGTCCTCCCATTGCGACTCCCAGTCTTCCCGCTCCATCTCCTCGACGGTCCCGTCGAAATGCTGGATATCGATGGTCGCATCGTCGTCGTCGATGGCGACGACCTCAAACAGTTCGCCGCCGCTGACGCGGTACCAGTCACCGATTCTCGGCTGAGGAGCGACCATGGGCAGACCTCCGGTGCGCCGTCCCCGCAGCGCCGCGCAGCTTCGGTCCGGGGGCGGACCGCTCTGGGCGCCCGAAGCGCCGCGAAGCTGGTATCCTGCGGCCGCCGGGCGAGGGACGTCTCACATGGTGCGCCTCGGACGCCCCCCTTTCAAGAACGGGAAAACCGTAATCCACCGCCGATGTTCCAGGAACCGCTGAAGTTTTTCGTGGTGTTCTTCGCCGTGGTCGAGCCGATCTCGCTGCTGCCGATTTTCAGCGGCCTGACCCAGGGCGCCACGCGCGAGTACCGACATCGAATGGCGATCAAGGCGACCGTGGTCGCGGCGCTGATCCTGGCGTTCTTTGCCCTGGTCGGCGCACCGTTTCTCGCCCTGATGGGTATCAGCCTCGGTGCGTTTCGCATCTTCGGCGGCGTGCTGCTGTTCCTGCTGGCGCTCGAAATGGTGTTCGCACGCGAATCCGGCAGCCGTACCAGCACCGATGAGCAAGCCGAGAGTCAGCGGCGTGCGGACATCTCGGTGGTGCCGCTCGCGTTCCCGTTCATATCCGGACCCGGCGCACTTGCCACCGTACTGCTGTGGTTCGGCCCGGTCCCCCTGTTCCGCCACCCGCTGGTGTTTCTCAGCCTGTTTCTGGCGGTGCTGGTGGTGCTGGCAATTTCGCTGGTGATCATGTGGCTCGCCGAACCGCTGATGAGCGTCATCGGCGTGACGGGCGTCAACGTCGCCGGCCGGCTGTTCGGCGTCGTGCTCGGGGCGCTTGCCGTGCAGTTCGTGATCGACGGTCTGCGCACGGTGTTCCTGCTGCACGCAGGCTGATTCGCCGCACCGATGCGGCTTCAGACCCGCACGAAGTCCAGGTCCCACACCCCGTGCCCGAGCCGCTCACCGCGCCGCTCGAAGCGCGTCGCCGCGCGCTCCTCGGGACGGGATACGAAGGTTCCCGTCGGCGAGAGATTGCGCAGCCGCGTCTCGGCGCCAAGGACCGTAAGCATTTCTTCGGCGTAGGCCGACCAGTCGGTGGCCAGGTGCACCCGACCGGCGGGCTTGAGGCGCTCTGCGATGAGGCCGACGAACGGCGGCTGGATCAAGCGCCGCTTGTGGTGCCGCTTCTTCGGCCAGGGATCTGGAAAGAGCACCAGAATCTCCTCGAGGCTCGCCGGCGGCAGGTACCGCTCGAGCACTTCGACGGCATCGTGGCAGACCACCCGCACGTTACTGAGCGAACGGTCCTCCAGCGCCAGCAGAACCCGACCGACGCCCGGCCGGTGCACTTCAATGCCGAGATAGTCGCGCTCCGGATGCGCCCCGGCGAGCGCCAGCAGGTTCTCCCCGTTGCCGAACCCGACTTCCGCCGTGCGCGGAGCGTCACGACCGAACACATCGTCCAGATCAAGCGGCCCCTGAGGCTCGAGCCCATATTTCGGCCACAGCGTCTCGAGCGCACGTTCCTGCGCGGTCGTGATACGCCCGGCGCGGGTAACGAAAGAACGGATGGCGCGCGGGTGATCGCTGGCGTTCAACCGCAGCGCCGTCAGCTGACGGTGGGTAGGCGGAGTGCCTTCCATGCCGCGATGCCGCCTGCCATGTGCGCGGCCGGCTGGCCAGTCGCCTTGCGCAGCCGGGCTGCCGTCAGCGAACGGCCGCCGGCGGCGCAGTGGAACACCACTGCGCGCGCGCCATCGACCGGCAGATGTGCTGCATCGAACGTCGAGAGCGGGTAGAGCAGCGCCCCGGGGATACGCTCCTGGGCGTACTCGTCCGGCTCGCGCACGTCGATCAACAGGATCCGGCCCTCATCGAGCAGGCTCTGCACTTCCTGGGGTACATACTCGATGACCCCGTCTGTCGTCACTCGGTTCATGGGGCAGGATTCTAGCCGGTCCGCCGGTCCGGGTCTCGGCTGCCGAGCGGCGGCAGCTGCTCGCGCACAAGCGCCTCGGCCAGCGCGGCGTCGATGCCACCATCGGCGGTGCGCTCACGCTCGAGGCGCTCAAGAATGCCCGCCTGGACCTGCCCGCGGCGCAGCGCCTGCAGATACGAGATTTCCGGATGGAACATCACCATCGAGTAGCGGGGAATGAAGCGCTCGGGGAAGCGCTGCTCGAGCTCGAAGGCAAGGCGCTTGAGGCGCTGGAATTTCCGGTCGCGCACCTGCTCGCGCATCTCCCGGTAGTTCTCCAGCGCCATGTGTGCAATCGCCTCGGTGCTCGGGCGGCGAGCCTGCTCGAAGCGGGCGTAGAGCTGTGCCCAGTCCTCACCGGTATCAAGCAGCTCATCGAGCAGTGCACAATCTTCGAAGCCGGCGTTCATGCCCTGGCCATGAAACGGCACGATGGCGTGCGCAGCATCTCCGAGCAGCAGCACCCGCCCGTCGAGATGCCAGCCGCGCGCGTGCACGGTGGCGAGCTGTCCCTGGGGGTTGCGGCGAAAATCCGCGCACAGACCGGCGTGAAACGCCGCAAGATCGGGAAACTGTGCGGCGAAGAACTGCCCAAGCGCCGCGTCTTCGCTGAGCGCCGCGAAACTCTGCTCACCCGAACGCGGCAGAAACAGCGTCAGCGTGAAAGTGCCGTCGGGATTCGGCAGCGCGATCAGCATGAACCCCCCGCGCGGCCAGATGTGCAATGCCGCGGGGTCGAGCGCATGGCTGCCGTCGGGCAGCGCCGGCAGCGACATTTCCTTATAGTCGTGCCCGAGCGGCTCGATCTGCACCGCACAGACGCCGCAGCGCTCGAGGCTCTCGCGTACCAGCGAGCCAGCCCCATCGGCCGCAATCGCCGTCTCGCACTCCAGATCAAACGTGCGGCCCGGTCGCTCCTCTACGCAGCGCAACGCCTGATCGTAAAAGCCGAGACATCGATGCTCGAAGCACAGCGTCACGCCGGCCCGTTCAGCCGCGTCGATCAGGACTCGATTCAGCTCGGCGCGCCCGACCGAATAAATGACTTCCTGCGAACGTTGTCCGTAGCGCTGCAAGACAGGCGCAGCAGACAATTCGTGCACCATGCGTCCGCGCATCGGCAGCAGAAACGGTTCGACCTGCTGCAACACTCCAGCACGCGCCAGCGGCCGCATGCCGCGCGCGGCGAGCGCCAGATTGATCGATCGACCGCCGTCAGCCGCACTACGGCGCGGGTCGGGCCGGCGCTCGAGCAGCGTGACTGCGAACCCGCGCCGCGCCAGCAGCAGTCCCAGCAAGGGGCCGGTCAGGCCCGCGCCAATGACTGCGACCTTACGCTGCCCCGCAGCGCTCATGCGGCGCGCAGCGCCTCGGCGAGGCGCATCACGAACGTGAACACGTCGGTGAAGCTGTTGTAGAGCGGCGCGGGGGCGGCACGGATGATGTCCGGCTCCCGCCAGTCGCAAATCGCCCCGTGCGCCGCGAGCCGCTGGAAGATGCGCCTCGCCCGTGCCGGATCGGTGCCGATGCGCAGCGACAGCTGAGCGCCATGCGCGGCCGGCTCGCGCGGCGTAATGATGCGTACCTGCGGGGTGTGCACCGCGAGCAGCTCAGCGAAGAACCTGCCGAGAGCGAGCGATTTCTCGCGCAGGCGCTGCGCGCCGGCCTCGTGGAACAAGCCGAGGGAGGCGATGAGCGGCGCAGCCGCGAACACCGACTGATTGCTGAGCTGAAAACCGGCAGCGCCGTACGCGGCACGGAACGCCTGCGGCATCCGGAACCGCGTCTGCAGCTCGTGCCCCCACCAGCCTGCGAGCCGCGGTCGGTTCGCATCGAAGTGCCGCTGGTGCACGAAGCAGCCGGCCACCGCACCGGGGCCCGCGTTGAGATATTTGTAATTGCACCAGACCGCGAAGTCCGCCTCGAGCGCGCGCAGCGGCTGCGGCATGTTGCCCACCGAATGCGCCAAGTCAACGCCGAACAACGCACCGGCTGCGCGCGCAGCGCGCGCTATACGCCCCAGGTCAAATGCCTGACCGGTGAGATATTGCACGCCCGGCCAGAGCACGAGCGCGATCTCCTCGCCGCGACGTGCGAGCAACGCCTCGATGTCCTCCTCGCTTACGCACTCCTGCCCATCCCGAGGTGCGATCTCGATAAGCGCGTCGGCCGGGTCAAGGCCGTGCCACTGCAAGTGCGTCGCGGTGGCGTAGCGATCCGACGGAAAGGCCCCCGCTTCGATCACGATGCAGCGGCGGTGACCCGCGGGTCGAAAGAAGCTCGCCATCATCAACTGCAGATTGACGCTGAGGGTGTTCATGATCGCAATTTCCTCAGGCCGGCAGCCGAGGAGTTCCGCGGTTGGCGCCGCGAGTACGTCATGGTAGGTGATCCACGGCCGCTCGCCCTGCTCATGGCCTAGCACTGCCAAGCGCGCCCAGTCGTCGAGCGCGGCAACCATGTCGACACGCGCGGCGAGCGGCATCAAGCCCAAGGAATGCCCGCACAGATAAATAGCGGACTCGCCGTCGGCAGTCCGCGGCAGCGCAAACCGCGCGCGCAGCCGGTGCAGCGGATCATCGGCGTCGTTGCGCAGCGCGTCTTCCAGAGTCAGAGCCATCAGCCTAGCGCTTCCCCCATGGCCGCGGCCCCGCCGCGGTGTGCGTTCGGCCCGGGCTTAAGCAACAGGAGAATCGGCGAAATGATCAGCACGAACAGCATCAGGGCGCGAAACACGTCTGCGAAGGACATCATCAGCGCCTGACGCTGCATCATCGCGTAGATCTCCGCGGTGGCCATCTGCAGCGACGCGGCAGGCGACGCACCTCGGGTGACGAATGCGTGTGAAAGTGTCCGGACCGCGTGTTCATAAATTGGATTGAGCGGCTGCAAGGCACTCACCATCCGCGCCTGGTGAAACTGCTGACGACGCGCGAACAGCGCCTGGACCATGCCGATGCCCACGCTGCCGCCGAGGTTGCGCGCGACATTGATGATCGCCGTTGCATTGCCGGTTCGCTGCGGCGGAACGCCGATGTAAGCGGCGCTCATCAGCGGCACGAACAGAAACGGAATGGCACCGGATTGCCAGGCGCGAGCGATCGCAATCTGTGCAAACGTCTCGTTTACCGTGAAATGCGACATCATCCACAGCGATACGGCGATTACGGGAAAAGCAATTCCCATCAGCAGACGCGGCTGCACGCGCCCGCTGAGAATGCCGGCAAGCGGCATGGTGACGATGGTGATCATTCCGCCGAAGGTCAACACCAGACCCGCTTCGGTGGCTGTATAACCGAGCACCTGCTGCACGAGCTGCGGCACGAACTGCGTCGTTCCGAACAGAATCACCCCGATCACCATGACAATGAGCGAACCGGCGGCGAAATTGCGGTGCTTGAACAAACGCATGTCGAGCAACGGGCGGGGAGTCCACAGCTCCCAGATGACGAATCCGGCGATGCAGACAGCCGCGGTCAGGGCTGCAATGCGAATCAGTGAGCTGCCAAACCAGTCATCCTGGACTCCCCGGTCGGTCATGATCTCGAGGAATCCCAAACCGAGAGCGATCAGCACGGCACCCGGAAAATCGAAATGAATCCCGCGCCGCCACCGCTCACGACGCTCTTTCACGAGCAGCGGCGGCTCATCGACGAAGGCACTCACCAGGGCAAGGGACAGCAGGCCGATCGGCACATTGATCAGGAAGATCCAGTGCCAGGAAAATCGGTCGGTAATGACGCCCCCGAGCAGCGGTCCAAGCATCGGAGCCAGAATCACGGTGAAGCCGTAGACCGCCATCGCTTTTCCCCTGGAAGCGGGCGGAAAGGAGTCGACCAGCATCGCCTGAGTGTTCGGCTGCAGACCACCACCGCCGAGACCTTGGGCTACACGCGAGATGATCAGCATTGGCAGCGATGAGGCGATGCCGCAACACAATGAGGAGATCGTAAACAGCGCAACGCTGAACATGTAATAGCGTTTACGGCCGAAGACGTCGCTCAACCAGCTGCTCATGGGTATGACCACGGCATTGGCCACAAGATAGGTCGTCAGCACCCAGGTCGCTTGGTCGTAGCTGACAGCCAAAGAGCCGGCGATGTGACGCAGCGACACGTTGGCGATCGCGGTATCGAGGACCTCCATGAAGGCGGAAATGGAGATAATGATGGCGATCAGCCATGGACTGTGCCGCCCGGCGGCGGAACGGGCGGGCGTCCAGATGTGGGCTGCCGCGTCCTCGTGAGCGGACGGCGCCATCTCAGTTGACCCTGATGTCCGGCTCGACCGACATGCCCGGGCCGATCAGGCAGTGTGGCGGCAACGAATCGAAATCGATCCGTACGGGCACGCGCTGCACGATCTTGACGTAGTTGCCGGTAGCATTCTGCGGTGGCAGCAGATCGAATGCCTCGCCGGAGCCGCGTTGGATCGAAACGACGTGTCCGCGCACCTTGGCGTTTGGACAGGCATCGATGTTGATGCTCACGCGCTGGCCGGGGTGGATCAGATTCAGGTCGGTTTCTTTGAAATTAGCCGTAACCCACAGCTGCCGCGGGACGATCGCCATGAGTTCTTGGCCCGGTCCGACATAGTTACCGACCGCGACAGACTTCTTGGTGACGTGTCCGGCCTGCGCGGCGTGCACGGTCGTGTAGCTCAGGTCGAGTCGAGCCGATTTGACTTCGGCGCGGGCACTGGCCACGCGGGCGACTGCGCCAGCGAGTGCCGCGCGCGCAGCTACGATCTGGGCTCTGGCGCCGCTCACCCGCTGCAGGGCGGCAAGCGCTTCGGCGCTCGCGCTGCGCGCTGCGGTGCGCACCTGATCCATCTGGGTCCGGGCCACGGCCTTGGCGTTGCGCTGATGCAGGAATCGGTAGCGCTTGAGGTTGGCTCTGGCATTGGCGGCCTGGGCCGCGGCGCTGACATAGGCGGCCCGCGCCTGCTGCACTGCGGCCTGCGCCACCACGATGTTCGCACGCGCCTGGGCAAGTCCGGTCTTGGCGAGCCGCTCAGCCGCAAGCGACTGCGCCAGCGCGAGTCGATAGGGCGTCGGGTCGATTTGCGCCACCACTTGACCGGCAACGACTCGCTCGTTGTCCGTCACGGGCACAGCGATCACCTGCCCGGCCACACGCGGGGCCACGGCGACCACGCGCGTATCGATGAACGCATCATCGGTGGTGAGAAAGTGGCTCTCGTACCACCAAGCCAAGATGCTCACCGCCACGATCGTGGCAAGCACCACGATGCCGGCGATCATGACGGCCGTGCGACGCCCCGGTTGCAGCGGCGCGGCGGCCTGTGCGGGAGTCCCCGGACTGCCTGCGTGCGCTGCGGACGCCGCCGGTGCTGGCGAGTTTTCGGGCCGTCCATCGCGGCCGGAGGAGGTGTTCGTCGGATCCATGGCGAGGAATATATCTTACGTTCATTGCGGCCTGTTTGTCCCGCCGCGGCCCAAGGTTCGGCATTCTACGCTCTGCAATGCAGAGTACTTGACGACTGCGAAGTTCTTCACTACATTAGTGCCTCCATCTGTTTCGGCCAGATCACTCCGATGCGATCGAATTCCCCGGTGGCCATGGACAGCCACGCGCTCGGAACGCTGAACTACATCCGCGCCTCGATCGAAGCGGCCGGCGCTTTTGCCGTACCGGGTACGGCCGGAGTCGCCATGGGTCTGGTGGGGCTCGCCGCGGCGGGACTGGCGTCGTTGCCACGACTCGCCCCACACTGGCTGCCCATCTGGCTGCTCGCAAGCGTGCTCGGCGCGGGGCTCGGGATCGTGCTGATCGCGCGGCACAGCTCCGGTACGGGACTGCCCCTGTACCGTGGGCCGGCACGACGGTTCGTGCTGTGCCTAGCGCCGGCGCTACTGACCGGCGGGGTGCTGACGGCGGTGCTGCTGCACGCGGGCGAGGCCCGGCTGATTCCCGGCACTTGGCTGCTGCTCTACGGCAGCGCCGTCCTGTCGGCCACGCTGCTCACCGCGCCGGTGATGATGCGCCTGGTCGGCTCCATGGGCGCGCTATTCGTTGTGCTCGGGATGATGGCCTACGTGCTCCCCCCGGGATGGCACAACGTGGTGCTCGGCGGCGGCTTTGGGCTGCTGCACCTGGTGTTCGGACTGCTGATCGGGCGTCTCGATGCGCGCGCGGAGGCTGTCGCGTGAAGTCGAACACCCGTCGCAACGAAGCGCCACTGAACGAACCGGTCCTGGAGAAGAGCGCACCACACGCAACCGCGAGCGCGGACGACACTAAATTCGACCGTCTCGTTTATGAGCGCGTCCGACTCGGAATCATGAGCGCGCTGGCGGTGAATGAGCAGCTGACTTTCAATGAACTGAAGGCGCTGTTCGACGTCAGCGACGGAAATTTGAGCGCGCACGCGCGCAAGCTCGAAGAGGCTGGCTACATCGAGTGTGAGAAGTCGTTCGCGGGACGACGCCCGAAATCCGAGTATCGGCTCACGCCGGCGGGTCGCCATGCCCTGTACCGTTATCTCGATCACATCGAAGCGGTGATCAAGGCCACGAGACGCTCATGAGCGCTACGGGAAAATTTCACGTCGCCATCATCATGGACGGCAACGGCCGCTGGGCTCAGCGCCGGGGTCTGCCGCGCAGCGCCGGGCACGTGCAGGGCGCGAAAATGGTGCGCCGCGTCGTTGAGGCGAGCGCCCGTGCCGGCATCCGCACCTTGACACTGTACGCATTCTCCTCGGACAACTGGGGCCGGCCCAGTCCCGAGGTGGAATCGCTGCTGCGGCTGCTGCAGTGCTATCTTGCGAGCGAAACGCGCCGCTGCCTGCGCAACTCCGTACGCATCAATGTCATCGGTCGCCGCGATCGGCTGCCATCGGGGCTGGTGCGCGCGATCGAGACCAGCGAGCAGCTGACCGCGCACTGCACGCGGATGCGGCTGCGTATCGCAGTCGACTATTCGTCCAAGCACAGCATTCTGGAGGCCGTGCGCCGGGCCGCGACCGGCACCCTGAACACCGAGACGTTCGAGGCGCTACTCGCCGAGGTGGATCATTCCGCAGGGGACGCCGGCGCGGTTGATCTGCTGATCCGCACCGGCGGCGATCAGCGTCTATCTGACTTCCTGCTCTGGGACTGCGCGTACGCGGAACTCTATTTCACCGACGTGCTGTGGCCGGAGTTCGGCGAAGCCGGTCTGCACGCGGCACTCGAGGACTTCGGTGGCCGCCAACGTCGCTTCGGCAAGGTCCTGGCCGAATCAGCGTGAGCGAAACCTAGACTGCAGCGAACTGGCGGGCCGCGGCGGACCACTCCGGGGCATTCGCGAGTGCCTCGGGCACGTCCTCGGCACGAGAAACGATCTGCCACATTGCCAGATGCCGTTCGTCCATGAAGCGCTCCCGCACTGCAGCTTCGAGCAGAATGCGGAGCGGTTCGAAGTAATTCCGCGTATTCACGAGCACGATAGGACCCAAAAAAAGGCCCAGGCGCTTCAGCGTCAATGCCTCAAGCAGTTCCTCAAAAGTGCCGCTGCCGCCCGGCAACGCAATCGCCGCATGCGCACCGGAGAGCATCAGATGCTTGCGGGTTCGCATGTCCTCGACCAGCTTCAGCTCGCTCAGCCCCCGGTGTCCCCATTCGAGATCAGCCATGAACTGGGGCAGAATGCCCACGACTCGCCCACCGCGTCCGAGCGCGCCATCGGCGAGCGCGCCCATCGATCCGCGGGCGCCGCCTCCGTACACGATGGCAATGCCCTGCTCGGCTAGCACCTCGCCGAGGCGGGAGGCCGCGCGACGATATTCAGCATCGGCACTGCTGCTGGACGCACAGTAGACGCACACGGTGCGCGCGAATGAATGCTCGGCGGTGACGCTCATGGGCGCCACCCAGGCAAAACACGATGAATGCGGGCCATAGGCGGACCCTAGCAGAATGGAAGCCACTAATGCGCACCGCTCCGCTTCCCCGGCGCGTACGCACTTCACCCCGCCCGCACCCCAGAAGGCGCAGCCTGCTCGCAGGGCACCGAGCGACCCTTCCCCGATGGCGATTGCCAGAAAGCCCCGCGATTCCGTAAGATTACGACCCCCGCGCGGGTGTAGTTCAATGGTAGAACTGCAGCTTCCCAAGCTGCTAACGTGGGTTCGATTCCCATCACCCGCTCCATTCCCAGGCGATGCACGGCAAGCTGCGGCAACAGCAGCAGCGGTAAATTTCTGATGGCTGGGGAAATTCCATAATCAAAGCCCGATCGGGCTGGCCCGTGTCGTTGCCGCCGATTGCCGGGCATTGCCCCATTATTCGCACCCACCGTCGCACTTGACTCAAGCCGCATATTCCAAGTGCGAATCAGAGGCTGCGCGAGCACCACTGAACTCGTCGCAAAACAACGTGGCGCAACCGACGTCGGGAGCGGATTTACACTATCGACCAGGGGCGGAAGTTCACCTCTTCATTTTGCCTGCCGCAGGGCGGTCACTGGCTAGATGTTGTAGACACTTTGCCTGGCCAGGGAGATGTCTGTCTAGGTAATGTCTGGAGGCGAAGGGACGGCGCGGCCTGGTCCTATGACACGGAAATCCGTGGCGACCGGCACCGCTCTTTTCCCAATGGATCACGCCTGCGTACGACGTTCGCTCCACCAGCATTTTGCGGCCCCACGGCATCGAATCAATTCTGTCGGCTTCTCTTCTCGTCGCCGACGGGGCGTCCTGCCAGGGTGATACGCGCCTCAAACGTCCGCAGCACTGCCTTGGCGCGATTTCGGGGCAACGCCGCTCGAAGCGACCTCAGAATTTCCTCCGCAGATTCACTGGAGTAGCCCGGATCCAGATCATAATTAACGAGCACCTGCAAATGAACTGATGCGCGTTTCTCCATGACGTCTCCCTGTGAAAGCTCTGCACAACCACTTGATTCATGCCTCCACGGCCATGATCACTTCATGCAGGATTCGGCCGGGGAATGGCATCTCACTCAGAGCGGGCGACTATCCTCTCGGAGATGCGTGATTCCGGCGCCCACGACGATTCCATAGGCATCCAGCGCTATATCGACATCCGCTGTGCCGTGTTGAAGGTGGACGACGTACCGATCCCAGCCCAATGAGTTCACGCCCAGGAAGTCGACCGAACGCAGTGCGCCCAGCGGCGTCAACTTCGCCTGCAAATGGTGCAGCAACGCTCGGGTCCCTGCCGCGAGCTGGGGGCTCAATTCCGAGTAATCCGGTTTACCTGACTGGATACTGCGAATGAGATGACGCAGTGCCGACGCGCTTCCAAGCGTTGCGGTCTGCGCATGCACGCGCTCAGCGACCAATTTCTTGACGGCATCGACTCCGCCGCCACCAATGCGGGGCGCTTCGGTTACAGCGCCATTCTGCTGAAATACGAGCCCGTTGACCTGCCCGGCGGAATTCACTGCGAACCGGACGTACGCATCGTAGCGTCCGAAGCGATACCGGTGCGAGGACAGCCTGGTCAATTTCTGCGGTGGCGTCCCCGAAGAAAGTGCGAACAGCTGACCCTTTTGCAGTTCGATGCGCATCACACTGATCGAGGACATTCTGTAGCTACCGACGTAGCGCTGGACACTCGCTGGCACAACGTTTACCCCCATGCCTGCTCTTGCGAGCGGTATGGCCGGCGCGTGATCAGGAAACACGTCGCAACGACGCCGACCGCCAATACTGCAAGTGCAGCACTGCTCGCTCTCCAACCGCGCACTTTGGGTGTACTCATGATATGGAGCCTCCGCTCAATGGAAGAGATCGACCGGGGTGCAGCAGACAGTCCAACGAGACACGCGGACCGTCGCAGGCTCACGGCAACCAGAGCTTTCGCATAACGCCGCACGTCGGGACTGCCGCGCAACACACGACTATCGCAGTCCACTTCGATCGCGAGACGCAGGCGGCGCACCTGCCACCATAGGATGGCGTTCCACGGCATCAGGGTTGCCAATCCCAGCCCGAAAGTCAGCAGTAGGTTATCGCGCGCTTCAATGTGTCTCCGTTCATGCGCAATAACCAGTTCGAGTTCGCCGGGAGCCGCTGCGAGCAGCCATTCGGGGATGACGATTTGCGGATGCAGGAGTCCAACTGTCGCCGGCCCTGTATCCCTTGCCACCAGGATCGCGGTGTGGCCGATGGATGACTTCTTCCAGTGACGACGTCGTCTGTCGCCATACCACAGTCCCCCAAGCAGCGTCACCGTGACCGCAAACGAACTTATCAGCCAAGCGACTTCCAGAGCAGAGTCGAATCGTTGCGACACAGAACCGGCAAGGGTGAGGGCCGGTGAAGCGACGGGCGCCAAGCGTGCATCGGCTCGATAGTTGCCTGCTACGGCTTTTTACTGCGACGCGCTCGTCGTGACGACCATTGCGGGTCGCTTCAGCATCGATGATAGAGCGAGCGGTAAAGTTAACGAGACCGCTAGTGCCGCGGCCCACGTCCATCGCGTCTCGAAGCCGTAGGAGCGCCCGATGCGCTCCACAGCCAACGCAGAGCCGCTGATGATCGCCAATATCATCACGAGGTAGGCGGGCCAAATCAGCATCACGGCTGCTCCTCGTCGCCCGCATCCTGCAAGAGGGTCCGCAGGCGTTCGATCTGCGCTGCGCTCAGATGCTGATCCGAAACCAGATGTGTGATGAGAAGCTCCGAGGAGCCGCGGAAGAACTTTCCAACCAAATGTCGCACGGCGCTGTGTCGCGCCTCCTTCTCAGGGACGATTGCAAAATAGACGTGTCCTCGCCCTTGCGCTTCGCGGCGCACGAAACCTTTCTCTTCCAAGATCCCGAGCATCGTCAGGACTGTGTTGTGCGCCAAGACGTCCTTGAGATGGTGGCGCACATCGCTGACGCGACAGGCCCCGCGGTCCCAGAGGACGCGCATGATGTCGGACTCCCGGTCTGTCAGCGTCTTGCTCATGTCATGACTCCTAAATCTTTAGGAATCATGGCCGACTCACCTTTGGCTGTCAACTAATTCATTAGGAGATGGATTTTGGAGGCTGCTGCACGAGAGTTTCGGCAGTCCTTAAGGCTTTGGAGACGGTCGAATTCCTCCGGCTTTGACATGCGGACGGAATTTGCCGCGGGCACGTCAACGCCGATGGATGATTACGTGGTCGCGGGCTTGGAGTGTTTGGCGCGGTGACCCGGCTGTGTCGGATCAAGGCACAACGGGCGCACCCCACGCCACAAGGGATCCCATTCCCCATTCATCCCTCGGCTAGGCCAAAAGGTGTACCGCCCTCATCGCTCTGCATTCGGTTGAAGCAGATCGCGCATCGCGGTTAAACGGTAGCGGATAAATCGGTTGTGCGGTAGCCTTATGTGCGGGTGACTGGTATTCTTATCGGCAAGGCACGCAGGCCACCACGCATGACCGATTACTCGCAGCGAATCGTCGACAGTGAGCTCGATGAACTCGTCGTTCAGCTCGCGGCCATCGCGATCGAAGGACCCAAAGCGGTGGGCAAAACGGCGACCGCCGAACGCCGCGCCCGCACTGTTCACCGCCTGGATGTGTCTGAAATCAGATCCATCGCGACTGCGGACCCGACCGTGTTGCTCAAGGATCCGGCGCCCATCCTGCTGGATGAGTGGCAGCATGTGCCGGCGATTTGGGACGCCGTGCGCGACGCAGTCGATCGGGATCCGACCCCGGGTCGGTTTATCCTCGCAGGCTCTGCAACGCCCACAAAACCACCGAGCCACTCTGGAGCGGGTCGTATCGTACGAATCCGGATGCGACCGCTCAGCCTGGCCGAGCGTGGCCTGGACAGGCCAACCGTCAGCCTCTCCAACCTGCTTAGCGGTGCACGAGAGACACCCGACGGTCGGACAAGCTTCGGTCTCGCAGATTATGCTCACGAAATCATCGTCTCAGGATTCCCAGGCATTCGCAGCTTGTCGGGCCGGGCGCTGCGTGCACAGCTGGACGGTTACCTCGACCGACTTGTTGATCGTGACTTCGAAGCGCAGGGGCATGCTGTGCGACGGCCGCAGACCCTCCGCCGCTGGATGGCGGCTTTCGCGGCGGCCACAGCTACCACCACGTCGCTGGAGAAAATTCGCAACGCCGCCTCGGTTGGCGATGAGGAGGTCCCGGCGAAGACCACGGTCATCGCCTACCGCGACGTACTTGAGCAACTCTGGATTCTCGATCAAGTTCCCGGCTGGGTACCGACGAAGAACCACTTGAGACGCCTCACCCAGGCTCCGAAGCATCACTTGGCTGATCCCGCACTGGCGGCACGACTGCTCGGCGTAGATGCCGGGGCATTACTCGGCGGCATCGCAACGGGCGCGAAACTCGTGACGGTATCGCAGACGGATGCCCCACCCCGAGACGGAACGCTCCTCGGTCAGATGTTCGAGGCGCTCGTAACTCAATCCGTCCGTGTCTATGCACAGGCCGCCGAAGCGCGGGTTTACCACTGCCGCACCTACGACGGACGCCGTGAGATCGACCTAATCGTTGAGACAGCGGATCAGCGCGTACTCGCACTTGAGGTCAAGACGAGTGCGGACGTGACAGACGCGGACGTGAACCATCTGCTTTGGCTCCGTGAGCAGCTCGGCACCATCCTGATGGACATGGTGGTCATTACGACCGGCAAGCACGCATACCGGCGGCAGGACGGTGTCGCAGTCGTCCCTGCATCACTTCTCGGGCCGTAGCAGTAGCAACCACAAGCCCAAAACGTTCTTTCCGTCAATTGCCCTACTCTGCCTCAGAGCGCCCCACGTAGCGCGAAATCTCGCACTTGAATCGCACTTACATGTCCAGAAGCGTCTAAGATAATGATTCTTCTCGAGAAGTCTATGGGTTCGATTCCCATCACCCGCTCCATTCCCAGGCGATGCACGGCAACCTGCGGCAACAGCAGCAGCGGTAAATTTCTGATGGCTGGGGAAATTCCATGGCCAGAGCCCGTTCGGGCTCGCCCGGGTCATTGCCGCGGATTTCCGGGCCTCACTTCAACATTCGCGCCCACAGTCGCACATGGCCCCGGCCGCAAATTTCAAGTGCGAATCAGAGACTGCGATAGCCATCCCTCAACTCATCATCAACCAACGACCTGAGACCGACGATGACTCGGAGCTTCCGCAACCAGCCAGGGGCGGTCATATGATGGTGCTGGACGCACGCCCGAACCCGTAACCCCTCGCATTGCGTCACTCAAAATGTTACCGGCTGGGATCGTTGCCTCACCTGAAATGCTACCAGCGGCCGGAGCTGCATCATGTCGCCCCGTCACCTGCGGAGGTGTCCATGGGCATGAATGTGATGCACACGGCCCGGGCGGAACCGGCCGCCTTTGGCGGCAGGCTGACGTTCCTCTTTTGCCGGTTGCAACCCGGCCAAGAGCGAACGGGAAGATGTCTCCGGTAACATCACTGATGACGCAGCCGGTAACAGAATTATGTGAGGCAATACGAGGGCCCGTAACCTGCTCCTGCGAATTTACAAGAAAAATTCTGGTGTTCCCTCGGTCACGTATGCCGAGGCGCTTGACCAAGCGCTGTGTTTCGGTTGGATAGATGGCCAGAAGCTGCCGTTTGACGCAATCTCCTGGGTGCAGAAATTCACTCCGCGCAGGGCGAGAAGCGGTTGGTCCAAGATAAATGTTGCACATGTGGATCGGCTTATCCAGGGAGGCCAAATGACGCCTGCAGGTCTCAAGGAGGTAGAAGCAGCCAAAGCCGACGGGCGCTGGACCAGTGCGTACGATTCTCCCGCCAACGCAACGGTGCCCCCGG
>JAKBBE010000120.1 GCA_021826035.1 Pseudomonadota bacterium
GCATGAACTCCTTCAGCGGCACTTCCGCGCGCGCCAGGGCCGCACTCATGCTGATGGTCCCGGCCGAGTACGGCTGGTAGGCGTTTTGGTTGATCTGGCGGATCACCGGGGACATCACGAAGAAGGTCAGAAACAGCGCCAGTCCGAGCAGGACCTGATTCGGCGGGGTCTGCCCGGCGCCGAGCGCCTGGCGCAGGATGCCGAGCACGATCACGATGCGCGTGAACGAGGTCATCATCAGCAGGATCGCCGGCAGGAGCGATAGCGCCGTCATCAGCGCCAGAACCTGCAGCGTCAGCGTGTAGGTCTGCGTTCCGCCGTGGGTCTGGACGCTGAACGCCGGAATGCCCGGCGCAGCGAGCGCCGCGACCGGCGCGAGTGCGAGCAGCAGCAACGGCCAACTCTTGCGCAGACCGCTCATTTGCCCAGACTCCGCTTCAGCAGTGCCGCAAACGTGGGACGCACCGCAGCGAGCGTCACCGAGGCGGAGGGGCCGATCTCAATCGGTTGGGCGAGCACGTGCAGGGCGGTGACCTGCCCGGGTGCGACGCCGAGGAGGACCTGGGTCTCGCCGACCTTCAGCAGCACCGCGCGCTCTTTCGGTCCGAGCGGGGTGCTGGCGAGGATCTCGAGCGCGTGGCCGGCGCGGTGGCCGACCATGCGCATCCGCCGCGCCAACCAGGCGAGCGCAAAGACTGCGGCGAGGACGATGAGCAGAGCGAAGGTGACCGACACCAGTCCGCCGGCGCTGACGGCGGGTGCGGCGCTGCCGGCGGCAGGGGCGGCGAACAAATGGCTCATTTGAGCTTGCGCAGCCGCTCGGCGGGGCTGATGACGTCGGTCAGACGAATGCCAAAGCGCTCGTTGACCACGACCACCTCGCCGTGCGCGACCAGAGTGCCGTTGACGTAGACGTCGAGCGGTTCGCCGGCGGTGCGGTCCAATTCGACCACCGAGCCCTGGTTCAGCTGCAGGAAGTTGCGAATCGGAATGCGGGTGCGCCCGACCTCCATGGAGAGCGTCACGGGGACGTCGAGAATCACCTCGAGATTGACGTCACGGGCGTCCTGCTTTCCGCCCTCATCGGTCAGATCCTGAAACTCGGCCGGTTGGGCCTGAACATTGGCATTCATGAGGATGCTCACTTGCGGTTGAATTGAATCGGCTCGGCGGCGGTGCGGGCGCGCCGCAGGCGCTCCTCGATCTTCACCGCCTGGTGGCCGCGGGAGGTGCCGAGCGAGCCACGGAAGACCGGCACGTCCTCGGCGATCATCGTGACTTGACCGGTGAAGTCACACGGCAGGATGTCGCCGGCTTTGAGGTTCAGCAGCTCGGCGAGCGACACCTGGGTGTGACCGACCAGCGTGGTCAGTGCCAGCTCGGCGTCCTCCATCTCCTCCCGCAGCGACTGTATCCAGCGCTCGTCCTTCTCCATCCGGTCGCTGGCGACGCCGGCATCGAGTACCTCGCGCAGCGGCTCGATCATCGCGTACGGCATGGTGACGTGCAGATTGCCGCCGCTGCCGTCGAGTTCGATGTGAAAGGAAGTGACGACCACGATCTCCGACGGCGAGACGATGTTGGCGAAATGCGGGTTGATCTCCGACTGCAGATACTCCAGTTGCAGGTCCGCGACGTGCGACCAAGCCTCGTGCAGGTCGTTGAACACGCTGCGCAACACCAGGTGGATGATCCGCTGTTCGGTGGCGGTGAATTCGCGGCCTTCGATCTTGGCGTGCCGGCCGCTGCCACCGAAGAAGTTGTCGACGACCGCAAACACCAGTTTTGGGTCGAGCACGACCAGCGCAGTGCCGCGCAGCGGATTGAAACGCACCAGGTTCAGACTGGTCGGCACGTGCAGGGTGTGGACGAATTCGCTGAATTTCTTGATCTGCACCGGACCGACAGCCACTTCCGGGGCACGGCGCAGCAGGTTGTACAGACTCACGCGGTGCAGGCGCGCGAAGCGCTCATTGATCATCTCGAGCGTGGGCATGCGCCCGCGCACGATGCGCACCTGGTTGGCGAAATCGTAGTTGCGAGCGTCGCCCGGATTGCTCGGCGGCTCGGTGCTGACGGCGCCAGTGTCGACGCCGTGCAGCAGTGCGTCGATCTCGGCCTGATCGAGTATCTTCTCGTTGCTCATGGAGGTGTGGGATCGAGCTCGGTTACTGCATCACGAAGCTGGTGAAGTAGATGGCGGCCACGTGACTCGGGTGCCCACCGGCGTCGGCGACGATTTTGCGGATCGCCTCGAGCACGCTGGCGCGCAGCTGCTCCTTGCCGGCCTCGGTGGCGAGCACGGTGGCCTGCTGCGAGCCGAGCAGCAGCAGCAGGTTGTTGCGGACCACCGGATCGTTCTGCTGAATGAGCGTGAGGGTCTTCGGATCGCGCGACATGATCTGCAGGGCCACTTGCAGGTAGCGAGCCCCCTGGGCGCCCTGGAAATTGACGACGAAAGGCTTCAGCGGCAGGTAGTGCGGCGGGCCGGACGGGTGGTGGGCCGCCGGGCTCTTCGCTTTGCCGGCGGCGCGCGAGTGCATCAGCCAAAAGCCCCCGCCGGCGGCGATGCAGATCAGCACAGCCGCCAGGGTGATCGTCAGCCACAGAGGCAGGATTCGCTTTTTCTCTTCAGGGGCCTCGGCGACGTCGGCGGGGACGGTGGCTTCGGGTGCGGTGGCCATGAGTAGTGCGACTCCAGTCCGTGAAATACGGGTGCGACCGAGCAGTGCAATGGCTGTGCCACGGGCTCTGTTTTGCGTGTAACAGAAGGAAATACAAAGAAATTTACCTGAGAGCCGAGTGTGAGGCGGATCACATGAGCGCCGAGGCGTCGGACTTCCGTCACTGCCGTCCGTAGCTCCGTGAGGACAAGACGCTGTACTCAGAGGTGTCGCCAAAAGTGAACAATCTGGAGGCCGGTCACAGAAACCCCCTGCGCGAATCGGCGACAGTACGGCCGCACGGGGAACACGCGTCCGGTCCGATCCGGGCACGCCTCCGGAAAGAACAGCAAGCAAAAATGGGTACTCTGATGGCCGCCAGCGAATGTGTCCCGGATCTCGCCTTCGACCACGATGGTCACCAAGGTATCGCCGGGGCAGGGGTTCCCAGTGCCGATGAGGGCGCACGCCTGCCGAGTGGGGGTTCTGCGGCCATCCGCGCCGTCATCGGTCTGATTCGCCAGGTCGCCGGGTTCGACTCCACCGTGCTGGTGCTCGGGGAGTCCGGCACCGGCAAGGAAGTCGCCGCCCGCGCCGTCCATGAGCTCAGCCCGCGGCGCAATCGTCCCTTCGTCGCGGTCAACTGCGGCGCCATTCCGGCCGATCTGCTCGAATCGGAGCTGTTCGGCCACGAGAAAGGGGCCTTCACCGGTGCGATCGCGGCGCGCAAGGGCCGCTTCGAGATCGCCGAGGGCGGCACGCTGTTCCTCGATGAGATTGGCGACATGAGCCCCTCGATGCAGGTCAAGCTGCTGCGGGTGCTGCAGGAGCGGGTGTTCGAGCGCGTCGGCAACCACCTGCCGATCCGCTGCAACGTGCGCATCATTGCCGCCACGCACCGCAACCTCGAGGCTTCGATTGCCCAGGGGACGTTCCGCGAGGACCTGTTCCATCGCCTGAACGTCTTTCCGATTGAGATGCCTGCGCTGCGCGAGCGGCGCGAGGATCTGCCGGCGCTTGTCAACGAGTTCGCCGCGCGCAACGCGGCCGAAGGCCGCGGCCTGATTCGGTTCAGCCCGCGCGCGCTTGCAGCGCTCGGGGTGTACGCCTGGAGCGGCAACGTGCGCGAGTTGTCCAACCTGGTTGAACGTCTCTCGATCGTGCGCGCCGGCCAGAGTGTCGATCTGGCTGATCTGCCGCCAAAATATCAGCCGCCGAAGGAGTGGACCGGTGAGTCGGCGCTCGCTGAGATCCTCGACGAGCCGGTGACGGCCGGTGCCGAGACCACCCTCAGCGACCGCGACGCGCTCGAGCTGCTCGAGTCCGTGCCCTCGGCCCGCAGTGCCACCGATCCGTGCGCGCTGCCCGAGCAAGGCATCGATCTGCGCGAACATCTGCTCGTGATCGAGCGGGCGCTGGTGCAGCAGGCGCTCGCGCGTGCCAATGGCACCGTGGCGCAGGCGGCCCGCCTGCTGAATCTGCGCCGCACGACGTTAGTCGAGCGTCTTCGCAAGCTGGGATTCACCGAGCCGGCGACGGAAGTTTGACGGCCCGGGCGCGGCCGCATGCCGCGCGCGTGACCCACGTCACGCTTTAGGAGCACATCGGCGCCAGGCACGGCAATTGCATTCCCCCCTTGCAGCATCCCTGCAATTGGGGGAATCGATGTCCGAAGCCTACGCACCACAACCTGCCGTCAACACCACTGCCCAGAGCGTCCCGGAGCCGGTCGCCTGCGCCGCGAGCTCGCAGCATCTGCTCGAACTGGCGCGCCGGGTTGCCGCCAGCGCCTGCACCGTGTTGATCTGGGGCGAGTCTGGCACCGGCAAGGAGGTGCTCGCTCGCTACATCCACCGGCGCAGTCCGCGCGCCAACGGTCCGTTCGTCGGCGTCAATTGCGCGGCGATCCCTGAGAACATGCTCGAAGCGATGCTGTTCGGCTACGAGCGCGGCAGCTTCACCGGTGCGCACGCGGCCCATCCGGGCAAGTTCGAGCAGGCCCAGGGCGGCACGCTGCTGCTCGATGAGGTGACCGAGATGCCGCTCGGGCTACAGGCAAAATTGCTGCGCGTGCTGCAGGAGCGCGAGGTGGAGCGGCTCGGCGGACGGGAGACCATCAGTCTTGACGTGCGCGTCATCGCCACCACCAACCGGCGACTGCGCGAGGAGGTTGCGGCGGGGAACTTCCGCGAGGACCTGTTCTATCGACTTAACGTATTCCCGCTCGCGATCGCGCCGCTGCGCCAGCGCCGCGACGATGTGTTGCCGCTCGCCATGCAACTGCTCACCGGACATTGCCGCCCGGGCAAACCGATCCCCGCACTGAGCGCCGAGGCCGCGCACCGTCTGCTCACCTATCCCTGGCCGGGCAACGTCCGCGAGCTCGATAACCTGCTGCAGCGGGCCCTGATCCTGCTCAACGGCCCGGTCATCGGTGCCGAGCATATCCAGTTCGAGCTCGTCAACGAGGCCCCGGCGCACGAGGAGCCGCCGACCGTCGAGAGCACGGTCAGCTCGCTGGCCGGCTCGCTCATCCAGGCTGAGCGGGACCTGATTCTCGATGCGCTCAAGAGCGGCCAGGGTAGTCGGCGCGAGGCGGCCGAACGACTCGGCATCAGCCCGCGCACCCTGCGCTACAAACTGGCCCGGCTGCGCGAGGCCGGCGTCGAAGTTCCGGCGGCCTGAGGGGATTCGCATGAGCCAGATGGCCATTGACCAGGTGTTGGCGCAGATCCGCGCCATGTCTTCGCAGGTGCGCCTCGATGCGCCCAAGCCGATGCCGCTCGGCGGCACGCAGAGCGCCGCGGCCCCGGTGAGCGGACCGAGCGAGTTTGCCTCGATCCTCAAACAGGGGATCAATTCGGTCAATCAGAGTGAGCAGCGCGCCAGTGCGCTTGCCGACGCATTCTCGCGCGGCACGCCCGGGGTGTCGCTGCCGCAGGTGGTGTTGCAGATGGAGAAGGCGAGCGTGTCCTTTCAGGCTCTGACTGAGGTCCGCAACCGCCTGATCACCGCCTACACCGACATTATGAACATGCAGATGTAGTGAGTCGACATGGCCGCCGAATCCACTGCCTTGCCCGCGATGCCGGCCCTGCCGGCGAGTCTCCGTCCCCTGCTGCTGCTGCTCGGCATCGCCGCTGCGGTCGCCGCCGGTGTTTGGATCGTGCTCTGGTCGCGCGGTCCGACCTACAGCCTGCTGTACGCGAACCTCTCGCCGCAGCAGGAGTCGCAGGTCGTCCAGGCGCTGCAAGGGGCGCAGATCCCCTATCAGCTCGACCCGACCACCAACGGGGTGGAGGTCCCCGCCCAGCAACTGGATGCGGCGCGTCTGAAACTCGCCGGCCAGGGCGTCACCCAGGGCGACAGCTTTGCCGCACTCGACAAGGGCTCGGGCTTCGGCGTCAGCCAGTTCATCGAAAACGTGCGCTACCAGCACGCGCTCGAGGCGGAACTGGCGCATACGATCGCCAGCATGCAGCAGGTGTCCGCCGCGCGCGTCAATCTGGCCGTGCCACGCCAGTCAGTGTTCGTCAGTGACCAGACCGCCGCCAGCGCCTCGGTTTTCGTGCAACTGCGCGCCGGCAGCGCGCTCGGGCCTGAGCAGGTGCAGGCGATCGTGAACCTGGTCGCCTCCAGTGTGCCGGACCTGTCGCCCGCGCACGTCACCGTGGTCGATCAGAACGGTCAGCTGCTCTCCGGGCCGCAGGGCAGCAGCGCCTACGCGTCGGATGAGCGGAACTTCGATCTCGTGCACCGCATCGAGAACGAGGACTCGCGGCGCATCGTCGCTCTGCTCACCCCGCTCGTCGGCCCGGGTCTGGTCCACGCCGATGTGGTCGCGGAGCTGAATCTGCGCACCCGCGAGCAGGCGCAGGAGCTCTACAAACCGAACAGCCAGATCGTACGCAGCGAACAGATTTCCCAGCAGAGCAGCGGCGCCGGTGGCCCCGGCGGCGTGCCGGGCTCGCTCTCGAACGAACCGCCCGCCCCGGGCGTGCTGGCGCCGCCGATGCAGGCGAAGTCCACCGTCGCCGCGCCCAAGGGGACACCCGCGGCGGGCGCCGCGGCCACCACGAGCGCGGCGGCGAAGCCTGCGGCCAGTGCACCGCTCGGCGCCGTCTCGCCGATCCCCGGCGCTCCGGGAGCGACCGGCGGTGCGAACGTGCTCTCGAGCAACGTGACTCGTAACTACGACATCGATCGCACCCTGGCCTACTCGCGCCAGCCGCCCGGTCAGATCCGCCGTCTCACCGTGGCGGTGCTGGTCGGGTACCGCGCGGTCAAGGGAGCCGATGGCAAAGTGACCCAGGTGCCGCTCTCGGCCCAGGAGCTGACGCGCATCACGCAGCTGGTGAAGGATTCGGTCGGCTACAACGCCGCGCGCGGTGACAGCGTGAGCGTCGTCAATGAGCCGCTCGATCTGCCGCATACCGCGACGGGAACGTTCCAGTCGACGCCGTTGTGGGAGCGGCCGATTTTCTGGAGCCTGTTGAAGATCGCCGCCGGTCTGATCGGGATCATCGTGCTGGTCGTGGCAGTGCTGCGGCCGCTGGTGCGCTCGCTGCTCACACCGGTTCGGCCGCTCGCGGCCGCCGCGGGGCGGATCGGTGCCGACGGTCTCATCGACGGCGCGCCGACGGCGCAGAAGGAGGCGGTGGTCAAGGCGCTCACGCACGAGCAGCAGCTCACCAACGCCCGTACCATGGTCGGGCAGGATCCCAAGCGCGTTGCGCAATTGGTGCGCGGCTGGGTAGGCAACGATGAGTGAGCGCAACGGCAAAGATGCCGCGCGCAGCGGCACTGAGCGAGCCGCCATCCTGCTGCTGACACTCGGGGAGGGTGAGGCCGCGCAGGTGCTCAAGCACATGGGCGCCAAGGAGGTCCAGCGCATCGGCGCGGCCATGGCGCGTCTGAGCAACGTCTCGCTCGATGAGGTGCAGAGCGTCATCACCGAATTCACCGCGAGCGTGGAGCGACAGACCTCGGTCGGCGTCGGCGCCGATGAGTTCCTGCGCAAGGTGCTGGTCGATGCCCTCGGCGCGGACAAGGCCGAGAGCATCATTGATCGGATCAGCATCGGCCGCAGCACCAAGGGGCTCGAGGCGCTGAAATGGATGGATCCGCGCGCGGTCGCGGAACTCATTCGACTCGAGCATCCGCAGACCATTGCCATCGTGCTCGCCTATCTCGATCCCGATCAGGCCGCCGAGGTGCTGACGCTGCTGCCGGCCAACATGCGCTCAGAAGTGGTGGCGCGCATCGCGCTGCTCGATGGGGTGCAGCCGAGTGCGCTCAGTGAGCTCGACGACATCATCGAGAAGCAGTTCGCCGGCAAGTCGACCGGCAAGACGTCCGTGCTCGGCGGTGCCAAGGCGGCCGCCAATATCATCAATTTCCTCGAACCGAGCCAGGAGAGTGTCCTGATGGAGCAGGTCGCCAAGAGCGATGAGGCGCTCGCCGCGCGCATCGAGGAGCTGGTGTTCGTGTTCGACAACCTGCTCGATCTGGATGACCGCGGGATGCAGGAACTGCTGCGCCAGGTG
>JAKBBE010000020.1 GCA_021826035.1 Pseudomonadota bacterium
GAGTCCGACGGCGAGCGGGCCGTCGACCTTCAGCGCGAGCAGCACCCGGGCGGCGCCGCTGAGCGTGCGGCGCGTGCGCGAATCCGTCGAGAATTCTTCGTGAATCATGGTGCGGCGGCCCGCTGCTCCGGGGTCATGTGGGGGTCGACGCCCGGCATCACGCGCGCCTTCAGGCCCGCCGGCTCCGAGAACGGACCGTGCCCGGGGTGCGCCAGGAGCTTGCCGTCGGGACCGAGCAGGTACGCATCCATCAGTTTGTGCGCAATGGGCGCCGCGCCCGTCGAACCCCAGCCGGCATGCTCGACCAGCACCGCCACGGCAATCCGTGGCGCGTTGGCCGGTGCGAACGCAATGAACCAGGCATCGTCACGCAGCTGCTTGAGGGTCTTCTGCGCATGATACGACCCTTCGTTGGCGTAGCCCTTGGCGCCCTCGCGCACCAGCTGCGCCGTGCCGGTCTTGCCCGCGATGGGGTAGGTGCTGTTGTGCATCTCCCAATATGCGGTGCCCTTCGGCTGGGTGGTCACCCCGACCATGGCCTTGATCACGACCTTCCAGGCCGCGGGGCTGATCTGGGTGAGGTTGCCGTTGAGCACCGGGCGCTTCCAGTGAATCTGGTCGGTGCGCGGATTGCGCAACCCCGTCACCAGGCGCGGCTCGTAACTCCGGCCGCGGGTGGCGAGCATGGCGGTGTAGTGCGCCATCTGCAGCGGGGTGACCAGAAAGTACCCCTGGCCGATGCCGAGAATCACCGTGTCGCCCGGGAACCACTCGCCCTGGGCGGGGCTGGCGAACTGGCGGCGCTTCCAGGCGCGTGAGGGCACCAGGCCGCGGTCCTCCCCGGGGATGTCGATGCCGGTGCGGTGGCCGAAGCCGAACTCCGGCAGCCAGGAGGAGATCCGATCGATGCCCATCAGGTGGGCGAGCCGGTAGAAATACACGTCGCACGACATGATGATGGCCGTGCGCATGGTCATCTCGCCGCAGTATTCGTGATTCGCGTTGTGGTAGAGGTGAGCGCTGCCGGGCAAGTGATACGCGTAGCCGGACAGCACTTTCTGGTGTGCGTCGATCACCCCGTCGCTCAGCGCTCCCAATGCGAGCGCGGGCTTGACCGTCGAGCCTGAGGGTAGCTGCGCACGCAGCGTGCGGTTGAACAGCGGGCGGCGCGGGTCATCGATCAGCGCCTGATATTCCTTCTCGGTGATGCCGCGGGCGAACAGGTTCGGGTTGAAGGCCGGAGAGCTGGCCATCACGATCACATCCCCCGTCCACGGATCGATCGCCACCACCGCTCCGTCCTGTCCCTTGAGCAGCTGCTCGGCGAGCCGCTGCAGCTTCAGGTCGAGCGAGAGGACGACGTCATCGCCCGGGACCGGCGCCTTGAAGTGCAGCTCCTTGCCGAGCACCCCGGGGCGGCGTACCGGCCGACCGAGCGCATCGACCAGCGTCTGGCGATAGCCGTTGGTGCCGTGCAGGTCCTTCTCATACGTTGCCTCGACCCCGGTCTGGCCGATCACCGCCGTACCGGCGTATTCGGCCGGATTCAGGTGCGCCAGCTCGCTGGCGCTGATGGTGCCCACGTAGCCGACCGCATCGACCGCGAGCGTTCCGAAGGGGTACCAGCGTGCCTGGCGGGAACTGATGTCGATGCCGGGGAACTCGTAGCGGCGTACCGCGAAACGTCCCACTTCGTGGGCCGAGAGGTCGAGGCGGATCGGAAAGGTGTCAAAGCGCTCGTGCGAGGCAATGGTGCGCATCAGCTGCGGGAGGTCGCTCTGCTGCAGCAGGCCGATCCGCACCAGGTGCTCGAGCTCATCCTTCAGGTCCGGCGCCTCATCGGGCGTCAGGTCCAGATCGAAGGTCGGGCGGTTCGAGGCGATCACCTCGCCGTTACGATCGAGGATCAGTCCGCGCGCCGCCGGGATCGGCAGCGTGCGCACGCCGTTGTCCAGCGACAGCACGTCGTAGTAATGATGGCGCAGGACCTGCAGGTAATAGAGGCGCCCGAGCACGGCGAGCACCGAGAGCACCATCACGGCGCCGGCGAACCACGCACGGCGGTTGAACATCCGCTGCTCGCGCCAGTGATCCTTGATCCGCACGGGGGTTAGGTCTCCAGGGGCGACCGTCAGGTGCGCGGGCGGTAGGTGCGCGCGAGCGCACCGGCGAGCGGCGCCCACACCAGTGCACCGGTGAACGCCGGTATCCAGCGCAGCGGTGTGGTGAGCGGGTGACCGCTCCAGCCGTCGATCGCCCAGAGCACGAACTGGTACAGCGCGAGCACCGCCAGCACCACCAGCGATTGCTGCATCAGCGGCTTGGTGCGAATGCGCTGGTGCTCACGTACTCCGAGGTAGGCGACCAGCGCGACGGCAAGTGCATGCTCGCCGAGCACCGGCCCCTGGAAGGCATCGAGGAGCAGTCCGCACACCCAGCCGAGACCGATGCCGGCGCTGCGTGGGGTCTGGATCGCCCAGTAGAACACCACCAGGACCAGGAAGTCCGGCCGCGCCACCGCCAGCCACGAGGGCAGCGGCAGCAGCGTCAGCAGCAGCGCAACCAGCACCGACTTGAAGATGGCTCCGCCCGGGGAGGTGCTCATGGCGTCCTCGGCGGCGAAGCGACGGGTTTGAGCGGGCGCGCGGTCGGCTTCGCGGCGGGTGTTCCGGGGGGCGGTGCACTCGCTGCGGGCGTGCCCGCAGGCGCGCCGCTCCCCGCTGCGCCTGCTGCGGGGCTGCCGGCGGCCGGCGGTGTGCACAGCGGCGGGGCGGGCGGCGGCGGTGGCGCGAGCGGCTGCGCACCCGCCGTGCCCGTGGGCAGCTGCCGCGGGTTCGGCGGCGCCGGGGCGGCCGGGCTGCCGGGCCGGAACCACAGCAGCATCACCGCCCGGTCGGTCTGCAGGTGCGCGAACGGCTGCGCGATCACCTGGCTCATCCGCTGGATCGCCCCGCGGTGGATCTGCGTGATGCGGGCCACCGGATAGCCCGCGGGGAAGATGCCGCCGAGCCCCGAGGTGACCAGTTCGTCGCCGACCTTCACGTCGGCATTGGCGGGCAGGTACGGCAGTGCGAGCGCATTCGGGTCCCCGGTGCCGACCGCAATGGTGCGAAAGCCGGTGCGTGCGATCTGCACCGGCAAGTCGTGTTCCGGATCGGTGATGAGCAGCACATCGGCGCTCCACGGCCCGACGTGCATGGTCTGGCCGACCACCCCGTAGTCATCGAGCACGGCCTGGTTGCGGAACACTCCATTGCGGGTGCCGCGGTCGATCAGGACGCGCTGGCGCAGCCGACCGAGCTCGATGTCGACGATGTCCGCCGGCAGCCAACGCTCGGCGACCGGTGGCACGGCGTGCTTCAGACCGAGCAGCGCCGCGTTCTGCCGCGCCAGCGCGTCAAAGCGCAGCGTGCGCACCTCCAGGGTGCGCATGCGGGTGCGCAGGGTGCGGTTTTCCGCCTCCAGCGTCGCCCGCGAGGCAAAGGAGCGCTGCAGCCAGTGCCACCCCGCGACCGGGGCATTCACCGCCACTTCCACCGGGTAGGTGAGCGTCTGCAGCACGTAACGAGCCCGCTCCAGCACGTCCATGCGCTGGTCGAGCACCATGATGACGATGGAGGCGAGCGCGTAGAGCGTGAAGCGGAACCCCGGGGAGCCCCCGCGACTGTACGGCGATCCGCTCCGGGTGCCGAAACCGGCCACGGGGCGCGCGGCTACTCGAGCCCGAAGTGGCCGGGGCCCATCTCGTCCATCAGCTCCAAGATCCGCCCGCCGCCCCGGGCGACGCAGGTCAGCGGATCGTCGGCGATGACGACCGGCAGGCCCGTCTCCTCGGTGAGCAGCTTGTCGATGTCGCGCAGCAGCGCCCCGCCGCCGGTGAGCACGATGCCGCGCTCGGCCACGTCCGCACCCAGCTCCGGCGGCGTCTGCTCGAGGGCCTGCTTGACCGCACTCACGATGTTCTGCAGCGGCTCCTGCAGCGCCTCGAGGATCTCGTTGCTGTTCAACGTGAAGGCGCGCGGCACGCCCTCGGAGAGGTTGCGGCCCTTGACCGACAGCTCCCGCACCTGCTGGCCCGGATAGGCCGAGCCGATCTCGATCTTGATGCGCTCGGCGGTCGCCTCGCCGATCAGGATGCCGTAGTTGCGCCGCACGTAGCTCATGATCGCCTCATCGAAGCGGTCCCCGCCGATGCGCGCGGAATTCGCGTAGACGACGCCATTCAGAGACAGCACGGCCACCTCGGAGGTCCCACCGCCGATGTCGAGCACCATCGAGCCGCGCGCCTCGTGCACCGGCAGTCCCGCGCCGACCGCTGCGGCCATCGGCTCACTCACGATGCCGACGTTGCGGGCGCCGGCGCCTTCGGCCGACTCGCGGATGGCGCGCCGCTCGACCTGGGTGGAGCCGAAGGGCACGCACACCAGCACGCGCGGGGAGGGCTTGAGCATCCGGTTGCCGTGCACTTTGTTGATGAAGTACTGGAGCATCTTCTCCGTATAGGTGAAGTCGGCAATCACCCCGTCCTTCATCGGCCGCACCGCGGTGATGTGCCCCGGGGTGCGCCCGAGCATCCCCTTGGCCTCCGAGCCGACCGCGACGATGATCTTGCCGCCCCGCGACGGCTCGTCCTGCACCGCGACGACCGACGGCTCGTTGAGCACGATGCCCTTGTCGCGGACGTAAATGAGGGTGTTGGCCGTCCCCAGGTCGATCGACAGATCACTGGAGAAGTAGCCGCGCAAGCGTTTGAGCATGAAGCGTCCGAATACGGATGAGGCGGTGGATGGAGAGCCTCCGAAGAGGCACCTCTACAAAGTGGCGCGTAATCTAGCAACCGATAGCACATTGAGCAAGGCAACATGTATGATTTCGAGCCCAATTCACGCCGCGCCCGAAGCACCCATGGCCCTGACCCGCGAGCAAGTCCAAAACATCGCCCACCTGGCCCGCCTCGAGCTCGAGCCGGCCGCGATCCCGCGCCTCCAGCAGAACCTCTCGAGCATCCTCGATTTCATCAGCGAGCTCGATCGGGCCGAGACCGCGGGCGTGCCGCCCATGTCCCATCCGCTGCCGGGACTGACCCAGCGGTTGCGTGCCGATGCGGTCACCGAGACCGACGAGCGTGAGCTGTACCAGAAAAACGCCCCGCAGGTGGCCGCCGGGCTCTACCTGGTGCCCAAGGTCATTGAATGAGGCCGCCGAAGCCGTGATGCACCGTCAAACCCTCACTCAGCTCGCGGCCGATCTGCGCGCCCGCAGAGTCTCCAGCGTCGAACTGGTGCGTGCGTTCCTGGCGCGCATCGAGGCGAGCCAGAGCGCCCTGAACGCCTTCGTCACGGTCACGGCCGAGCAGGCGCTCGCGCAGGCCGAGGCCGCCGACCGGGCGCTCGGGGCCGGTCGCGGCGGGCCGCTCGAGGGCGTGCCGTTCGGGCACAAGGATCTCTTCTGCACCGCCGGGGTGCGCACCACCTGCGGCTCGCGCATGCTCGAGAACTTCATCTCGCCCTACGATGCCACCGTGGTGAGCCGGCTGAAGGCCGCCGGCGCGGTGATGCTCGGCAAACTCAACATGGATGAGTTCGCCATGGGCTCCTCGAACGAGACCAGCTACTTCGGTCCGGTGCGCAACCCCTGGAACCCCGCACTGGTGCCCGGGGGCTCCTCGGGCGGCTCGGCGGCGGCCGTCGCCGCGCGACTGCTGCCGGCCGCCACCGCGACCGATACCGGGGGCTCGATTCGCCAGCCCGCCGCCTTCTGCGGGGTCACCGGCATCAAGCCGACCTACGGTCGCGTTTCGCGCTACGGCATGATCGCCTTCGCCTCGAGCCTCGATCAGGGCGGGGTCATTGCCGCGAGCGCCGAGGACGCCGCACGGGTGCTGCGCGAGATGGCCGGGTTCGATCCGCGCGACTCGACCAGCGTCGATGCGCCGGTGCCCGATTACCTCGCCGGGCTCGAGCAGCCGCTCCAGGGCCTGAAAATTGGCCTGCTCAAGGAGTTCTTCGACACCGGGCTCGACCCGGCGTACGAACGCTGCGTGCGCGAGGCGATCGGAGTGTTCGAGCGGCTCGGGGCGAGTGTGCGCGAGATCAGTCTGCCGAACATCCCGCTGTCGGTGCCCGTGTACTACGTAGTGGCTCCGGCGGAGTGCTCCTCGAACCTCGCACGCTACGACGGGGTGCGCTTCGGGCACCGCTGCGCCGAGGCGCGCGACCTGGAGGACCTGTACAAGCGCTCCCGCTCCGAGGGCTTCGGCGCCGAGGTGCAGCGACGCATCATGACCGGCACTTACGTGCTCTCGGCCGGTTACTACGACGCGTACTACCTCAAGGCGCAGCGTGTGCGCCGCCTGATCACCGCGGACTTCGCCCGCGCCTTCGGCGAGGTGGACCTGCTGATGGGGCCGACGACGCCCACGCCCGCGTTCGAGCTGGGCGCCAAGGTGGCCGATCCGATCACCATGTATCTGAACGACATTTACACCATCAGCGCGAACCTGGCCGGGCTGCCGGCGATGTCGGTCCCCTGCGGGTTCGCCGCGGGTCTGCCGGCCGGTCTGCAGATCATCGGGCCGCATTTCGCCGAGGAGCGCCTGCTCAACGCCGCGCACCGCTACCAGCGCGAGACCGACTGGCATCTGCGCATCCCGGAGGCGTACGCATGAGCGCCTGGGAAACGGTCATCGGGCTGGAGATCCACGCCCAGCTCGCCACTCGCTCGAAGATCTTCTCCGGGGCGGCGACCGCCTACGGTGCGGCGCCGAACTCCCAGGCCTGCCTGGTCGACCTCGGCTACCCCGGCGTGCTGCCGGTGCTCAATGCCGAAGCGGTGCGCATGGCGGTGCGCTTCGGGCTCGCCATCGACGCGCGCATCGCGCGCCAGTCGGTGTTCGCGCGCAAGAACTACTTCTATCCCGACCTGCCCAAGGGCTACCAGATCAGCCAGTACGAGCTGCCGATCGTGGCCACCGGCGCGATCGAGATCGTGCTCGAGGACGGTACGGTCAAGCGCATCGGCGTGACGCGCGCGCACCTGGAAGAGGATGCGGGCAAGTCGCTGCACGAGGGGCTCGGGGCGCTCACCGGCATCGACCTGAACCGGGCCGGCACGCCGCTCATCGAGATCGTCTCGGAGCCCGAGCTGCGCTCGGCGAAAGAGGCCGTCGCGTACATGAAGAAGGTGCACACCCTGGTGCGCTACCTGGAGATCTGCGACGGCAACATGCAGGAAGGCTCGTTCCGCTGCGACGCGAACGTGTCGGTGCGGCCGGTGGGTACGGAGAAATTCGGCACCCGCGCCGAGATCAAGAACATCAATTCGTTCCGCTACGTCGAGAAGGCGATCCAGTACGAGGTGGCGCGCCAGATCGAGCTGATCGAGTCCGGCGGCAAGGTGATCCAGGAGACGCGCCTGTGGGATCCGGACAAAGGCGAGACCCGCTCGATGCGCTCGAAGGAAGAGGCGAACGACTACCGTTACTTCCCCGATCCGGATCTGCTGCCGGTCGAGATCGATGAGGCCTACATCGAGGCGGTGCGCGCGGCGCTGCCGGAGCTGCCGGACGCCAAGGCGGCGCGGTTCGTCGCCCAGTATGGGTTGTCGGCCTACGATGCGCTCGTGCTCACCGCCAGTCGCGATCTGGCCGACTATTACGAGGCCGTGGTGCGCGCCGTGCCCGCGCAGCCGAAGCTCGCGGCGAACTGGGTGATGGGCGAGTTGTCCGCGGCACTGAACAAGGATGGACTGGAGATCGACTCCGGCCGGCTCAGCGCCGAGCGGCTCGCCGGCCTGCTCGCGCGCATCGCCGATGAAACCATCTCGGGCAAGATCGCCAAAGACGTGTTCGAGGCGATGTGGGCGAGCGGTGAGAGCGCCGATGCGCTCATCGAGGCGAAGGGCCTGAAGCAGATCACCGACACCGGCGCGATCGAGCAGGCCATCGAGGCCGTCATGGCGAAGAACCCGGCTCAGCTCGCCGAGTTCCGCGCCGGCAAAGACAAGCTGTTTGGCTTCTTCGTCGGTCAGGTCATGAAGGCGACCCAGGGCAAAGCCAACCCCGCGCAACTGAACGAGCTGCTGAAGAAGAAGCTGCCCGGTTGAGTCGCGCCTGAGAATGCTCCATGCTGCGCGCATGGACGCTGACACAGGTTACGACACGGTACGCCGCTTCCTCGTCGATGAGCAGCCGGTGCGCGGGCACTGGGTGCACCTCGAGGAGGCGTGGCGTGCGTTGCGCGCCAACGGCGAGTACCCGCCGGCGGTGCGCGCGTTGCTCGGTGAGGCCGTGGCCGCCTCGGTACTGCTCGCGGCAACGCTGAAGTTCCGCGGACGACTCACGCTGCAAATGCAGGGGCACGGGGCCGTCAGTCTGCTCGTTGCGCAATGCACCCACGAGTTCGGTGTGCGGGCCGTGGCGCATTACGACGACTCACTCGCCGCAGCGATCGACGCCGAGCGTTCCCCGGGCGAGACGTTCCGCGCGCTCGTGGGGGAGGGCGGCCGGTTCACCGTCACCATCGAGGCGGACGAGCGCAACCTGCGCTACCAGGGCATCGTGCCGCTCGCCGGGGAGTCGCTCGCGCAATCCCTGGAGGCGTATTTCAGTGCCTCGGAGCAGCTGCCGACCTGCGTGCAGCTGGCCGCGGACGAGGCGCGCTGCGCCGGGTTGCTGGTGCAGAAGCTGCCGCAGTCCGAGGCGAGCGCCGGTGCCGAGGCGCTCTGGCAGTCCGTGCTGCGCGGCATGCAGCGGCTCGCGCCCGAGGCGCTGCTCGACACCGGCGTGGAGGCGGTGCTCGGCACGGTGCTGCCCGAGCACGACGTGCGCCTCTTCAGCGGCTCGACCGTGACGTTCGAGTGCCGCTGCGGAGAAGGGCGGGTGACGTCGCTGCTGCGGGCGCTCGGAGCCGATGAGGTGCGCGAAATCCTCGCCGAGGAAGGCGCGGTCACCGTGACGTGCGAGTTCTGCCACCGCCCCTACCGGTTCGATGCGCAGGCCGTCGAGGCGCTGTTCACGGACAGCGGCGCGGCGGACGTGTCGGCCCTGATCCACTGACGTTCGGTGACCCGCCGATCGGCGGGTCACCCGGCACAATTTCTGAGTGATTCCCCGCGCCGCGGGATTATGCTATCTTTTTATTAAAGATTTGTGCAATTCTTGAAATCCACATGCTGCCGTTCGACGATACCCTGCTCTGGCTGCGGGCTGCGGCCGAGGCGACCCGCCTGCGGCTGCTGGCGTTGTGTGCCGAGCGTGAGTTGAGCGTCTCAGATCTGGCCGAAGTGCTCGGCCAGAGCGAGCCGCGGGTCTCCCGGCATCTGCGCATCCTGACCGAGGGGGGTCTGGTCGAGCGGGTCCGCCAGGGGCAGTGGGTGCATTACCGTCTGGCGCACTCGACGCCGGCGGCGAATTTCGTGCGCGGCCTGCTCGGGCAGCTCGAGCGCAGCGATCCGGTGCTCGCGCAGGACCGAGAGCGCCTGCGGGCGCCCGGGGCGGCGCCGGGCGCCGCCCCGGCCGTCTCGCGTCTCGGGCGCGAGTTGCGCGCCGTGCTGGAGGCGGAGATGACGCCGCCGCCGGCCTCGGTGTTGCTGATCGGCGTCGAGCATCCGGAGCTGCTGCTCAGCGTGGCGGAGCGTGCCGGGCAATGCACCGCGCTCGCGCATTCGCGCCGCGCGGCGCAGGCGGCTCGCGCGACGCTGGCGCGGTTGCGGCGGGCGTGCCGGATCGTTCAGGCCACCGGTGCCGAGGGGATCAGCACCCAGGACGTGCAGCGCCTCGGCGCGCCGTTCGAGGCGGTGGTGATCGATCATCTGGCGCTTGCGGCCGGGGCGAGCCCGATGCTGCTCGCCACGGCGCGCGCGGTGCTCGTCCCGGGGGGGCGGCTGTGGTTGTTCGAGCGCTACCCGCCGGCGCTCGCCGAGCGGGTCGTCGAGCATCCTCTGGCCGGGCTGCGCCGGCGACTGACCGAGGCGCGCCTGGAGTGTCAGCGCATCCGGCCGATCGAGGCGGACGGCCAGCACGTGCTCGGCGCCTCCGCCATCGCCGGCGGCGCACTTGCGGTGAGCCGTGTCGGTTGAGTGGGATCGGCACACGCTGCGGCGAGGCGCCGCACATGACAGAGGTGAGAGGCAGTGATCAACGTATCGTTTGAATTCTTTCCGCCGGCCGATGCGGCCATGGAAGCGACGCTGTGGCGCTCGGTCGAGCGTCTGGCGCCGCTGAAGCCTCACTTCGTCTCGGTGACCTACGGTGCGGACGGCTCGACGCGCACGCGCACCCACCAGGTCGTCAGTCGCATTCAGCGCGAAACGCCGCTCACCGGGGCGCCGCACCTGACGTGCATCGGGGCGAGCCGCGGCGAGGTGCTCGACATCGCGCGCCAGTACTGGGCGCAGGGCATCAGCCACATCGTGGCGCTGCGCGGGGATCCGCCGCAGGGCAGCGAGCACTACGCGCCGCATCCGGACGGCTTTGCCTACGCGGCCGATCTGGTCGCCGGCCTGCGCAGCGTGGCGGACTTCGACATCTCGGTGGCGGCCTATCCCGAGACTCACCCGGAAGCGTCCTCGGCGGACTTCGACCTGGACAACCTCAAGCGCAAGCTCGATGCGGGCGCCTCGCGGGCCATCACGCAGTTCTTCTTCGACCCGCAGCACTACCTGCGCTTCCGCGACCGCTGCGCGGCCGCGGGCATCCGCGCGCCCATCGTCCCGGGCATCCTGCCGATCACCCGCTTCGCGCAGGTGCGCCGGTTCGCCGAGCGCTGCGGGGCGCAGATCCCGCAGTGGCTCGCTGAGCGCTTCGCGGGCCTGGAGGATGACCCGGAGACCCGCCGGCTGATCGCCGCGAGCGTGGCGATCGAGCAGGTCTCGCTGCTCGAGCGTCACGGCGTGTGCGATTTTCACTTCTACACCCTCAATCGCGCCGAACTGACCTACGCGATCTGCCACGCGCTCGGGCTGCGTCCCCCGGCCTCACCGCCGGCCGCAGCGGGCCTCGCGCCGGCCTCAGGAGAGCTGAAATGACCGTTTGCTCGCACCCCGAGTGCACTGCCGCATCGCCCCCGTCCTCGACCGCGCCGGTCGCGAGCGTGCCCGCCGTACCCTTCGTGATCGAGCCGCCGGATGAGGCGCTGCGCAGCGAGCGCATCGGCACTCTGCGCCGGCTGCTCGCCGAGCGTGTGGTGCTGCTCGATGGCGCCATGGGCACCATGGTGCAGCGCCATCGGCTCGATGAGGCGGCTTTTCGCGCCACGCGTTTCGCCGACCACGGGCGCGACCTGAAGGGCAACAACGACATCCTCACGCTCACCCAGCCGCAGATCATCGCCGGGGTGCATCGGGCCTACCTCGAGGCCGGCGCCGACATCATCGAGACCAACACGTTCAACTCCAACGCGGTCTCCCAGGCCGACTACGGCACCGAGGCTCTGGTGGCGGAGCTGAACTACCGCGCGGCGCGTCTGGCGCGCACGGTCGCCGACGAATTCACACTCGCCCACGGTCGGCCGGTGTTCGTGGCCGGCGCGATCGGGCCGACGAGCCGCATGACCTCACTCTCCCCGGACGTCAACGATCCGGGCTTTCGCAGCGTCTCGTTCGATGATCTGGTGGCCACCTACCGGGACTCGGCGCTCGCGCTGCTCGCCGGGGGTATCGATCTGCTGCTGATCGAGACCGTCATCGACACGCTCAACGCCAAGGCGGCGATCTACGCGGTGCTCGAGCTGTTCGAGCAGAGCGGTATCGAGGTGCCGATCATCGTCTCCGGCACCATCACGGATGCCTCCGGGCGCATCCTCTCGGGGCAGACTGCCGAGGCCTTCTGGAACTCGATTCGCCACGCCCGGCCGCTCGCGGTCGGCTTCAACTGCGCCCTCGGCGGACGCCAGCTGCGCCCCTACATCGATGAACTCGGCCGGCTGAGCGACACGCACATCTGCGCCTACCCCAATGCGGGGTTGCCGAACGCGTTCGGTGAGTACGATGAGCAGGCTGCCGAGACCGCCGAGATCATCGGGGAGTTCGCCTCGGCCGGCCTGATCAACATCGTCGGGGGCTGCTGCGGCACGACACCCGAGCACATCCGGCTGATCCGCGCGGCGGTGAGCCGGCACCGCCCCCGGGCGCTGCCGGAGGTGGCGGTGAAGTGCCGCCTCGCGGGACTTGAGCCGCTGAACATCGACGACCAATCGCTGTTCGTCAACGTCGGGGAGCGTACCAACGTCACCGGCTCGGCGCGCTTTCGCAAGCTGATCGAGGCCGGCGACTACTCCGCGGCGCTCGAGGTCGCCCGCCAGCAGGTCGCCAGCGGCGCGCAGGTGATCGACATCAACATGGACGAGGGGATGCTCGACTCCGAGGCGGCCATGGTGCGCTTCCTGAACCTGGTCGCCGCCGAGCCGGATATCGCCCGGGTGCCCGTCATGCTCGACTCCTCCAAGTGGTCGGTGCTCGAGGCCGGCCTGAAATGCCTGCAGGGCAAGGGCATCGTCAACTCGATCAGCCTGAAGGAGGGCGAGGAGACCTTCCTCGCGCATGCGCGCACCGTGCGCCGCTACGGCGCGGCCGTGGTGGTGATGGCCTTCGACGAGCAGGGGCAGGCCGACACGGTCGAGCGCCGCGTCGCGATCTGTACGCGCGCCTATCGGTTGCTCACCGAGCAGGTGGGCCTCCCGGCCGAGGACATCATTTTCGATCCGAATATCTTCGCCGTGGCTACCGGCATCGAGGAGCACAACGGCTACGCGGTCGCCTTCATCGAGGCGACCGGCCGCATCAAGGCCGAGCTGCCGCACGCCATGGTGAGCGGCGGGGTGAGCAACGTCAGCTTCTCGTTCCGCGGCAACGACGCGGTGCGCGAGGCGATGCACGCGGTGTTCCTGTACCACGCCATCCAGGCCGGCATGGACATGGGCATCGTCAACGCCGGGCAGCTGGCGATCTACGAACAGATCCCCGCGGAGCTGCGCGAGGCGGTCGAGGATGTGATCCTCAATCGGCGCGAGGACGCCACGGAGCGGCTGCTCGCGCTCGCCGAGCGATTCAAGTCCGGCGGCGGCGTGAAGCGCAAGGATGACCTCGAGTGGCGCTCGCTACCGGTGGCCCAGCGCCTCGAGCACGCGCTCGTCAAAGGCATCGATGATTTCATCCTCGAGGATGCCGAGGCGGCCCGCCTCGCCTTCCCGCATCCGCTGCAGGTCATCGAGGGGCCGCTGATGGACGGGATGAACACCGTCGGGGACTTGTTCGGCGCCGGCAAGATGTTCCTGCCGCAGGTGGTCAAAAGCGCGCGCGTCATGAAGCGCGCGGTGGCCCATCTCGTGCCCTTTATCGAGCAGAGCAAGGCGGCCGGCGCGCGCCGCTCGAACGGTCGGGTCGTGATGGCGACCGTCAAGGGCGACGTGCACGACATCGGCAAGAACATCGTCGGGGTCGTGCTGCAGTGCAACAACTTCGAGGTGATCGATCTGGGCGTCATGGTGCCGTGTGAGCGCATCCTCGAGACCGCGCGGCGCGAGAACGCCGATTTCATTGGGCTCTCGGGGCTGATCACTCCCTCGCTCGATGAGATGGTGCACGTTGCGCGCGAGATGCAGCGACAGGACTTCAAGGTGCCGCTGCTGATCGGCGGGGCGACCACCTCCCCGGCGCATACCTCGGTGAAGATTGCGCCGGAGTACCGCTCGGCGGTGGTGTACGTGAAGGATGCCTCGCGCTCGGTGAGCGTCTGCCAGACGCTGAGCAATCCCGATTCGCGTGGTGCGTTCATCGAGAAGGTCGACACCGAGCACGAACGGCGTCGCGAGCAGCATGCCGGGCGCAAAGTGAAGGCCCCGGCGCTGAAGCTCCCCGAGGCGCGTGCCAACCGCCGGCGCATCGACTGGGCGAGCTACAGCGCGCCGGTGCCGCGCGTGCCTGGGGTGCACCGCTTCGCCGACTATCCGCTCACCGAGCTGCTCGCCTACATCGACTGGATGCCGTTTTTCAATGCCTGGGAGTTCTCCGGCAAGTTCCCCGACCTGCTCACCGATCCGACGGTCGGGGAGGCGGCGAGCAACCTGTATGCCGATGCGCGGCGCATGCTCGATCGGGTCGTGAGCGAGCGCTGGTTGAAGTGTCAGGCGGTGATCGGGCTGTTCCCGGCCAACGCACTCGGCGATGACGTCGAGCTGTACGCCGATGAGCAGCGCGGCAAGCCGCTCATGACGCTCTCGTTCCTGCGTCAGCAGAAGGACAAGCCGGCCGGCCAGCCGCACGAGTCCCTCGCCGATTACATCGCCCCGAAATCAAGCGGCGTGCGCGACTATCTGGGCGCATTCGCGCTCACCGCCGGACTGGGCATCGAGCCGCACATCGAGCGCTTCGAGCGCGAGCACGATGACTATTCGGCGATCATCCTCAAGGCGCTCGCCGACCGGCTGGCCGAGGCCGCCGCCGAGCACTTCCACGAGCGGGTGCGCCGCGAGCTGTGGGGCTACGCCGGAGTCGAGGAGCTGACCAACGAGCAGCTGATCGGCGAGAAGTACCGCGGTATCCGGCCGGCGCCGGGCTACCCGGCATGCCCGGACCACACCGAGAAGGGCAAGCTCTGGGAGCTGCTCGACGTCGAGCGGGCGACGGGCATGCAGCTCACCGAGAGCTTCGCGATGACCCCGACCGCGGCGGTGAGCGGTTGGTACTTCGCGCACCCCGACGCGCACTACTTCGCGGTCGGCAAGATCGACCGTGACCAGATCGAGGACTATGCGCAGCGCAAAGGCCTCACGCCCGAGCAGGCCGAACGCTGGCTCGCACCGAACCTCGGCTACAGCGGCTGAGCCGCTGCGGCTCAGCCGGGCTTGCCGCTCTGGCGCAGCTCAAGATCGCTGAAGGTGTTCAGCACGATGGCGGTGAAGAAAATCCCGCCCATCGCGAGCAGCGCCAGCATCACCGCCGCGATCAGCGCCCGCGCGGCCGGCTGATGGGTCGCGCCCGGCAGGATCAGTGCCGCCATGACTTCGGCGAAGAACAACACGGTGATGATGATCGAGGCGGCGATGGCGTAGAGCGCCAGCGTCCGCCACCAGTTGCCGCGGACCAGCCGCACACTGTACGCGAGGCTCTGCAGCACGCTCTTGTGGGTGAGCATGCGCGCCGGCAGAGCGAGGGAGAGCGCCACCAGCGCGTAGATCGAGGCGAGTAACATCACGCCGAACAGCGCCGAGCGATACGGTTCGATCAGCGAGAGCGGCCAGCTGAGCAGTGCCAGAATCAGCAGGTTGCCGAGCAGGATGATCGCCACGATGGCCGGCGTTTGCTTGAGCGCCTCGAGCAGGTCGGCAGGTCCGGCTGCGCGCCCGGCGGCCACGGTCGCCTGGCGCAGCAGCGTCGCCATCCAGAGGATGCAGAAGAGCAGATACCCGACCGTGTACAGCGTGATCCACACCGGATCGTTCATCTGCGCGGCCGAGGGAATGAGCGGAGGCATCCGCCCGCGCGACAGTTCGTACAGCGTCGGCAGCTGCAGCAGTAAGATGGCCAACGAGCCGTACGGCATGCACTTCGGCAGCGTGGCGCGGAAGATCTTCAGGCTCGAGTCGAGCAGTTCCGCGAGCGTACGCGGGCGTGTGGGAGGATAAAGTGTAATGGCCATCCGCCAATCATAACTGTGCCATGACGCGAACCGCCATTGAGCCGAGCACCCCCACGCTCGCAGCGCTGCTCGCCGCGGCCCGCCGGCGTCTTGCCGCGGCGCTGCGCGCCGATGCGAACCGCACCCCGGAACTGGATTCAGAGCTGCTGCTCGCCGAGGTGCTCGGCCAGTCGCGAGCCTACCTCGCCGCGCACCCCGAAGCGCGGCCCGGCGCCGATGCGCTGCGGCGCTTCCAGGAGCTGATCGAACGGCGTGCAGCCGGGGAGCCGGTGGCCTATCTGCTCGGGCGCAAAGGGTTCTGGACCTTCGAGCTCGAGGTGAGCCCGGCGGTCCTCGTGCCTCGCCCCGAGACCGAGCTGCTGATCGAGCGGGCCCTGGCGCTGCGGCCCGACGTGCACGGCCGGCTCGCCGATCTCGGCACCGGCTCCGGCGCGATTGCCATCGCGCTTGCGCTCGAGCGGCCCGGGTGGGCGGTGGTGGCGAGCGATTTGTCCCCCGAGGCGCTCGCGCTCGCGCGGCGGAACGCCGAGCGGCTCGCGCCGGGGCGAATCGAGCTGCGCCCGGGCCGCTGGTGTGCGGCACTGCCCGCAGGCGCGTTCGATCTGCTGGTGAGCAATCCCCCGTACATCGCGGCGGCGGACCCGGCGCTCGGCGCGCTGAGCTTCGAGCCGGCGTTGGCGCTGGTGAGCGGGCCGGACGGGCTCGGGGCGCTGCGCGAGATCATCGCGGATGCCCCGGCGCACCTTGCCCCCGGCGGCTGGCTGCTGCTCGAGCACGGGGCGGAGCAGGGCGAGGCCGTTGCGGACGAGCTTGCGGCGCGAGGCTTTGTTACAGTGCGCACCCACCGCGATCTGGCGGGGCGCGAGCGCATGACGGAGGGCCAATGGCCGGCAATTCGCTGATTCGATTCGAGACGTCGCACGGGGATTTCACGGTCGAGCTGTACGCTGAGGAGGCGCCCGAGAGCGTGGCGAACTTCCTCGCCTACGTCGATGCGGAGTTCTTCGACGGGACGATCTTCCACCGCATCGTGCCGGGCTTCGTCATCCAGGGCGGCGGACTCGATGCGCAATTCGCCAACCGGCAGACGCGCGATCCGATCCGCAACGAGGCGAAGAACGGTCTGAAGAACCTGCGCGGCACGCTCTCGATGGCCCGCACCAGCGCCATCGACAGCGCCACCTCGCAGTTCTTCGTCAATCTCGCCGACAACGCATTTCTCGATCACAGCGGGCGGGATTTCGGTTACGCGGTGTTCGGCCGGGTGAGCGACGGCATGGCGGTGATCGACGCGATCGCCAGCGTGCCGACCGGGCGGCGCAAGGGTTATCAGGACGCGCCGCTCGAAGACGTCGTGATCAAGTCGGCGCGGCGCCTCGGCGCCTGAGCGCACGCCCCGTTCGGTGCCGCAGGATGCGCCTGCGGCGCACCCTGCGGGCCAAGAGGGGAGTACCGGCATGCGTCAGCGGGGGTTCGGGCCGTGGCTGCGGCGGGCGTTGCTGAAGGCGCTGCTCGCCGGGCTTGCCCTCACCGTGCTGCCGGTGCTCACGCTGCGCTGGGTGCATCCCTTCACCAGCGCCTTCATGCTCGAGGCGAAGTGGCGGGCGCTGCATGCCGGGCAGCGGTACTACCGCACCGACTATCGCTGGGTGGCCTACCGGCAGATCTCCCCCGAGGTCGGGCTGGCCGCGGTGGCCTCGGAAGATCAGACCTTCCCCTACAACCACGGCTTCGATTTTCAGGAAATCGACGACGCCATCCGTACCGCCGAGCGCGGCGGACGGTTGCGCGGGGCGAGCACGATCACGCAGCAGGTGGCTAAGAACCTATTCCTCTGGGGCGGGCGCAGCTGGGTGCGCAAGGGCGTCGAGGCGTACCTGACGGTGCTCATCGATGTGCTCTGGCCGAAGCAGCGTGTGCTCCAGACGTACCTGAACATCGCGCAGTTCGGCCACGGGATCTTCGGCGTCGAGGCCGCTTCCGAGCGCTTCTTCCACGAACCGGCGGCGCATTTGACGCGCGCCCAGGCGGCGCTGCTCGCCGCCGTGCTGCCCGACCCGGTGCACTGGCACGTTGCGGATCCCTCGCCGTTCGTCCGCTGGCGCCAACAGTGGCTGCTGCATCAGATGAGCGATCTGGGCGGCCCGGCATACCTGCACTCGCACCGGCCGCCGCACGGGGTGCGCTGAGCACGCTGCGGCATCGTCAGGACTCGATCTCGGCGAGCAGTTCCGCCTGGTGCTCGTGCGCGAGCGCATCGAGCAGCTCCTCGAGCTCTCCGTTCATGATCTGTGCGAGCTTGTAGAGCGTCAGGTTGATTCGGTGGTCCGTGACTCTGCCCTGCGGGAAGTTGTAGGTGCGGATCCGCTCGGAGCGATCGCCACTGCCGACCTGGAGGCGGCGCGAGTGCGCCTGGGCGCTCGCCTGCTTCTCCTGCTCTGAGGCGAGCAGCCGCGCTCGCAGCAGCGCCATCGCGCGCGCGCGATTCTTGTGCTGCGAGCGCTCGTCCTGACATTCGACCACGATGCCGCTCGGCAGGTGCGTGATGCGCACCGCCGAGTCGGTCTTGTTCACGTGCTGACCGCCGGCCCCGGAGGAGCGGTACGTGTCGATGCGCAGCTCCGCCGGATTGATCTCGATGGAGGAGATCTCATCGAGTTCGGGCAGGATCGCGACCGTGCAGGCCGAGGTGTGGATGCGGCCTTGGGCCTCGGTCGCCGGCACCCGTTGCACGCGGTGGGTACCGGATTCGAACTTCAGCCGCGAGAACGCACCCCGTCCGACGATGCGGCTGATGATCTCCTTGTAGCCGCCGTGTTCCCCGGCGCTCTCGCTCAGCACCTCGACCGTGAAGCCTTTCGACTCCGCGTAGCGTGCATACATGCGAAACAGATCCCCGGCGAACAGCGCCGCTTCATCCCCGCCGGTGCCGGCGCGCACTTCGAGGAAGATGTTCTTCTCATCGCGCGGGTCCTGCGGCAGCAGCAGTGCATTGAGGTCCGCCTCGGCGACGCTCAGGGCCGCAGCGACGCGGCTCTGTTCCTCCTCGCCGAGCTCGCGCATGCCGGGGTCGGTATCGGCGAGCACGTCGCGCGCGGCGGCGAGGTCGCGCTCGAGCGCACGATAGGCGAGCATCTGCGCGGCGAGCGGTTGCAGCCGGGCATATTCGACCGATAGCTCGCGGAACTGCGCCGAGCCGCCGTCGAGGTCGGGCGAGGCCAGCAGCCGGCCCACCTCCTCGAATCGGTCGGAGAGCTTCTCGAGCCGCTGGCGGATGGAGTCCTTCATGATCCTGGATCGAACGGGGCGCGGCATTCTCCGGGATCATCGCCGCCGCGACAAGGCATCGTGCCGACGGCGGGTCGGGCCGCCTGAGCTATAGTGCCGCCCCATGTCACTCGAAGCTTCCCCCCGCGCCGGGCGGGCGCGCACGCTGGCGGCCCTCGGCGCACTCCTCGCCGTGGCGCTGAGCGCCTGTCAGACCGTGCCGGTGCCGCCGGCGCCCATCACCGCCTGGCACGTCAGGCGGCCGCTGCTGCAGGCGCAGCAGCGCTTCACGCTCACCGGGCGCGTCGCGGTCGCGGTCGGCACGCAGGGCTTCAATGCCGATCTGCGCTGGGTGCAGCGCGGTACGGGTACGCGCATGGTCCTCAGCGGCCCGTTCGGCGCCGGCGCGACGCAGGTGAGTGATCGCGCCGGTGAGCTCGGCGTGATCACCTCGCACGGCCAGCACCTCGGCAACGCCGCGGCACGCGCCGCACTCGAGCGGGAACTCGGATTCGACCCGCCGCTGCGCACGCTGCGCTACTGGATCCTCGGCGTGCCCGATCCGTCCACGCCCGCCCGGATCACCCTCGACGCGACCGAGCGCCTGACGCACCTGCAGCAGGCCGGCTGGTCTGTCGATTATCTCGCCTACCGTTCGGTCGGCGCGGAGTGGCTGCCGCGGTTGCTGACGGTGCGCCGGGGGGCGGTGCGCCTGCGCATGGTGGTGGACGCATGGCATCTGCAATGAGGGCGGGCGAGACGCTCTGGCCGGCGCCGGCGAAGCTGAATCTCTTTCTGCACGTGACCGGTCGGCGGCCGGACGGATACCACGAGTTGCAGACACTGTTCCAGCTCGTGGATCTGTGCGACACCCTCGCCATCGAGGTGCGCGAGGATGGGCGCATCGAGCGGGTCGGCGGACTCCCGGACGTCCCGGCCGAGCAGGACCTGGCGGTGCGGGCCGCACGAGCGCTGCAGGCGGCCACGGGCACGCGGCTCGGCGCCTCGCTGCGGGTCATCAAGCGCATCCCGGTCGGGGGCGGACTCGGCGGGGGCAGCAGCGATGCGGCCACGGCACTGCTGGCGCTGAATCACCTGTGGGGCGGCGGACTGTCCCGGGACGCTCTGGCCGAGCTCGGGCTACCGCTCGGCGCGGATGTGCCTGTATTCGTTAGAGGTTTTTCGGCCTGGGCGGAAGGCATCGGGGAGCGGCTCGAGCCGGTGATGGTGCCGGAGCGTTGGTACGTCATCGTGCGCCCAGGGGTCAGCGTGCCGACCCGTGAGGTGTTCCAGAGCCCTGAATTGACACGAAATTCACCCATCATCACAATACGCGCCTTCTTCGAGTCCGGCGGACGCAACGACTGCGAGCCGGTGGTGCGGGCGCACTGGCCGGAAGTGGCCGAGGCGCTCGACTGGCTGGGGCGATATGCGCCGGCGCGCCTCACCGGAACCGGTTCGTGCATTTTCGCGTCCGTGGCCAGTCCCAGCGAGGCAGAGCGCATCGCGGCACGTGTTCCGGACACGTGGCGCAGCTTCGTGGCGCGGGGCCTGAACGTGTCCCCGCTGAACGCGCTTCTGATCTAGGCGCGTCCGCGCGACGTGCGGCCGGTGCAGTGGAAGGCTTTTGCAGTGCTGGGGTGTCGCCAAGTGGTAAGGCAGCGGGTTTTGATCCCGCCATTCGGAGGTTCGAATCCTTCCACCCCAGCCAACTCCTCAATCGAGGCGCTGCTGCGGGCGGCGCCGTGGTGTTTGGCTGAAGTGACGTACTCATGAGCACGAGCGATGTTTTGGCCCTGTTTGCCGGCAACGCCAACCCGGGTCTGGCGACCGAGATCGCGCGCCACCTGCAGACGCGGCTCGGCCGGGCCTATGTCGGGCGCTTCAGCGACGGGGAAATCAACGTCGAGCTGATGGAGAACGTGCGCGGGCGCGACGTGTTCATCGTGCAGCCGACCTGCCCGCCGACCAACGACAATCTGATGGAACTGCTGGTCATGGTCGATGCGTGTCGACGCGCCTCGGCGGCCCGCATCACCGCCGTGGTGCCGTACTTCGGCTACTCGCGCCAGGATCGTCGGCCGCGCGCGACGCGCTCGGCGATCACCGCGCGGCTGGTGGCCAACATGATGTCGATCGCGGGGGTCAACCGGCTGCTCACGATCGACCTGCACGCCGATCAGATCCAGGGGTTCTTCGACATCCCGGTCGATAACGTGTACGCCTCGCCGGTGCTGCTCGGGGATGCCTGGAAGCAGGCGTACCACAACATCGTGATCGTCTCGCCCGACGTGGGCGGCGTGGTGCGCGCCCGGGCGTTCGCCAAGCGGCTCGACGATGCGGATCTGGCCATCATCGACAAGCGCCGGCCGCGGCCGAACGAATCGAAGGTGATGAACATCATCGGCGACATTCGCGGCAAAGTCTGCGTGCTGGTCGATGACATGATCGATACTGCCGGCACGCTCTGCCATGCGGCCAAGGCACTGAAGGATGAAGGGGCGGTCAAAGTGGTCGCCTACATCACGCACGCGATACTCTCCGGCGAGGCGATCAAGCGCATCTCGGACTCCGTGCTCGATGAGCTCGTCGTGACCGACACGATCCCGCTCAGCGAGGCGGCGCGTGCCTGTAAGCGTATCCGGCAGTTGTCGGTCTCGGCGCTGCTCGCGGAGTCGATCCGCCGCATCCGCGACGAGGAGTCGGTCAGCTCGCTGTACGTCGACTGAGCCGCGCCTGCGCGCGGCTTGAGATTTTCAAAGGTGTGTCGTGGCCTGGTCGCGGGTCATGGCACGGTGTCATCGTAGAATCGGAGAATATCATGCGAATTTCATTCACTTTCAGCGCGGACGCGCGCGGGATGCAAGGCAAAGGTGCGAGCCGCCGCCTGCGTCGCGCCGGTAAAGTCCCCGCGATTCTCTACGGCGGTAAAGCCGAGCCGGAGACGCTCGCGCTCGAGCACCACAAGCTGCTCGTCGTCATCGAGGACGAGCGCTTCTACTCCTCCATCGTGCAGCTGGAGGTCGACGGCCGCACCCAGGCGGCGATCGTCAAGGATCTGCAGATGCACCCGGCGAAGCACCAGGTGGTGCACCTGGATCTGCAGCGCGTGACCGAGGACGAGCCGATTCGTCTGCACCTGCCGATTCACTTCAAGGGCGAGGCCGGCAGTCCGGGCGTGAAGACCCAGGGTGGCGTCGTGTCGCACATGATGACCGACGTCGAGATCGTCTGCCTGCCGAAGGACCTGCCGGAGTACCTGGAACTCGACCTGTCCGAGATGAGCATCAACGACACGAAGTTCCTTGCCGACATCCCGCTGCCTCCCGGCGTGACGATTCCGCATCTGGCGCACCGCAATGCGGCGGTGGTGTCGATCCACAGCCCGCGCGTCGCGGAGCCGGAGCCGACTGCCGAGGCGGCGGCCGCCCCGGCCGAAGGTGCGGCGCCGGCCGCAGCTGCGCCGGCGGCCGAGGCCGGCAAGGGCGAGCAGAAGAAGTAAGCCCCGAGGAGGGCGCAGCGGCGCATGTCAGGTCTGCCGCTCAGGCTGGTGGTGGGGCTCGGAAATCCGGGCCCCACCTATGCGCGTACTCGCCACAATGCGGGGTTCGAGTTCATCGAGGAGCTGGCGCGGCGCACGGGCACGAGTCTGCGTGCCGAGCCTCGCCATCAGGGCGAACTCGGGCGGGCCCGAATCGGCGCACACGAGGTGTGGCTGCTCAAGCCCATGACCTTCATGAACTTGAGCGGAGCCGCGGTGCAGAGTGTGGCCGGCTTCTACAAGATCCCGCTCGAGGCGGTGCTGGTGGCGCACGATGAGCTCGATTTTCCGCCCGGCGTGGTGCGGCTGAAGCACGGCGGTGGCGCCGGCGGTCACAACGGGTTGCGGGACATCGTGGCGCGCCTCGGCCCGGCGTTCTGGCGGCTGCGCATCGGCATCGGTCACCCCGGTGCGCGCGATGCGGTGTTGAATTACGTGCTCGGCCGGCCGGCCGCGGCCGATGCCGAGGTGATCGGCGCGGCACTGCGGGATGCGGCCGACGCCCTGCCCGTGATGCTGGAGGAGGGCGCGCAAAAGGCAATGAACCAATTGCATTCGCGCTCCGACGCCGCATCATCAGATCGCCCGGCATAAGCCCGGGCTCGAAGGAGTTTCAGACATGTCTATCCGCTGCGGCATCGTGGGGCTGCCGAATGTCGGCAAGTCGACGCTGTTCAATGCGCTGACGCAGGCGCAGAACGCGGCGGCGGCCAATTATCCGTTCTGCACCATCGACCCCAACGTCGGCATGGTGCCGGTGCCGGATGCGCGCCTGGATGCGCTGGCCGAAATCGTTCATCCGGAACGCCTCGTTCCGGCCACCGTGGAATTCGTCGATATCGCCGGTCTCGTGGCCGGTGCGTCCAAAGGCGAGGGACTCGGTAACCAGTTTCTCTCGCATATCCGCGAGGTCGATGCGATTGCGCACGTGGTGCGCTGCTTCGAGAGCTCGGACATCGTGCATGTCGCCGGCAAGGTCGATCCGCTGAGTGACATCGAGGTCATCGACACCGAGCTCGCGCTGGCGGACCTCTCGACCGTGGAGAAGGGGCTGGAGCGCGCCGCCAAGGCGGCCAAGAGCGGCGACAAGGATGCGCTGCGCAAGAAGCAGCTCCTCGAGCGGGTCAAGGCGCATTTGGACGAGGTGAAGCCGGTCCGGGCCATGAGCCTCTCGGCGGAGGAAGCGCGCGACGTGCGTGAGCTGCAGCTGATCACCGCCAAGCCGGTCATGTACGTCGCGAACGTCGCCGAGGGCGGGTTCAAGGGCAATCCGCTGCTCGAGCGGGTCGCGCAACGCGCGGCAGCCGAAGGCGCCGTCACGGTCGCAGTCTGTGCAGCCATCGAGGCGGAGATCGCTCAACTGGAGGCAGCGGACCGTGCGGGCTTTCTGGCCGAACTCGGCCTCGAGGAACCGGGTCTTGACCGGGTCATCCGGGCGGGCTACCAGCTGCTCGGGCTGCAGACGTATTTCACGGCCGGGGAGAAAGAGGTGCGCGCCTGGACTGTGCACGTCGGCGCCACTGCGCCGCAGGCTGCGGCGGTGATTCATACGGATTTCGAGCGCGGATTCATCAGGGCCGAGGTGATCGGCTATGCGGATTACATCGCCTGCCGGGGCGAAGCGGGAGCCCGGGAGGCGGGCAAGCTGCGTCTGGAAGGCAAGGAATATGTGATGCAGGAGGGGGACGTCGTCCACTTCCGATTCAATGTCTAGGCGGTTGACACCCCCGGTATCCCCCGCCGACAATGCGCCCCCCTCTTGGGGAGGCTACCGTCGGCCTGCGCCGGCGGCCCCGGCTTTGTGGAAAGGTAGCTCAGCTGGTTAGAGCACGGCACTCATAATGCCGGGGTCGAGGGTTCGAGTCCCTCCCTTTCCACCAGCATTTTCAGCCACTTGCAGGCGTCCTGCCGATCGCACGATCGAGAGTGCGGGAGATTTGCGGGAGGCGAGATCACAGACGCTTTCCGCGCACGCAATCAGGTTGCTGATGTCGGCCGCGGAGTAGTGCGTCGTGATGTGCGCCGCCTTGTGTCCGAGCAAGGCCTGGCGGTCCTCGAACGACACGCCCGCCGCGCGTAGGCGATACCCGAGCGTGTGCTTGAGGTCGTGCACCCGGATGGACCGGAATCCAGCCGGGCAGGGCGACCCGTATCTCGCCGCCGCGCGCCTGCGCGCCGCTTTCCAGCCTGAGTTGTTCATCCTGAACTGAGGATGCCGCGAGCCGTCCCGCTCCTCCGTCGTGAACACGAATTCCTCGTGCTCGCCGCGGCAGCCCTCGATCACGGACTTGGCGATGCGGTTCAAGACCACGAACCGCTCGAGACCGTTCTTCACGTGATCGCGAGGAATGATGAAGACGGAGGTGTCGAGCTCGGGAACCCGGACCTCCCAACTCCATCGCAGGGTGCAGACCTCGTGCTCGCGTGTGCCGGTATTGACCTTGAAGAGCGCCATCCTGGCGAGATGCGGCGCCAGCTCCGAGAACAAGAGCCGCTGCTCCTCCATCGAGAGAGGATAAGGCGTGCGCTTGTCCGGGTGACGTTGCATCTGTATCAAGGGTGCCGTGTCCAACCAAGGCCGATCATCCTCGTCCCGCCACAAGCGGGCGCAGAGGTTCAGGATTCGCCGCACGACCGCCAAGTCGCGGTTGACCGTTCCCGGACTCTTGCCAGCCTGCAACTTGTCTCGAACGAACTCCTGCAAGGAGCCAGAGTGAACCTGCTGGATCGTCAGCGCGCCGATATAGGGATCCAACGCCGCCAGCGATCTGGCATCCCGCTCGAGACTTCGTTTGTGCTGGTTCTCCTCCAGGAACCGCGTCGCCGCTTCCCGGAAGGTACGTGCCTTGCGAGCGCCGAAGAACCTCCGTGCCCTGACCTCCTCGATCCGTCGCGAGAGAATCTCTACCGCCTCCCTGAGATCGCCTGTGCCAGTGCTTTCGCAAATGCGCGTTCCGTAGATGTCTTTGTCGATGTGCCAGGTCTCGCCACGCAGGGTGAGGCCGGGCGGTTTTTGCAGTCCCATGACTTCCTCCTTTCGGATTGAGCCGCGGGACGCCCGTTGCGTCGCTTATGGTCGTCGGCCCATGCATCGAGGTCAAGGCGGTCGAAGGCGATGCCTTGCGTTCCGATTGGAATGACAGTTACCCGCGGACGGACGTCGCGGTTGAAGCGGTTCTTGTCCATGCCGAGATAGGACGGGGCATCCCGAAGGCGAATGAAACGCCTGCTGCTGACGCAGGGCTCTGCCGCGCGGCGCGTACAGCTCTCTGATTCGTGTAGGGCTGTATGGGCCGCGCTCGGTCTACCGTTGGCGGTCAGGAGCTCCTGGAGGGTGGGGAATCTCTCATTGCTCCGCTTCGGGAGGGACACGCGCGGGGCGCGCCCCCGATCGAGGGTTTGCGACCCGGACTCGTCGATGGCCATGATGGATTGAGTTCATGTGGTTCCGGCCGTTTAGAGACGAGTTGTCACTCAGGCGCGATGATGACAGGCTTGCGGAAAACGGGAAGAGGGCGTTTCGCCGGAAATATCGGCGAAACTGCCGGGGCCGTGTCAGTCCGGAGAGGTGAAGCCTCCGCGAGTCGTACGCTGCTCCGCCGTAATCAAGCCCATCATCTGCAAGCGCGCTTCGATTGCGCGCAGCGTCCGTCCGTGCCGGGCTGCTATCGCGGACACCGGTTCCTTCGCAGCGAATTCGGAGCGCAACTGCTCCTCTTCCTTGGTCGTCCAGTCCCGACCGACGTTCTTGGGCAGTTGCGCGCGTCGCTTCGCCCGTGCGTTTGTGGCGTCGATTGCGCCCATCCCGAGGAGCAGGGCGCGGATTACGTCGGAACGATGGACGACACACTCAGCCGGGAGCCTTTCTCCCGACTCCGGGTTGCGTCCCTCGATCAGGGACATGAGAATCGTTCTGGCCTCTGTGTGTTGCATACTCACTACCCCTTACATTGGATTCAAGCCAAGTGCTCGAGGACTACCCCAAGCGCAGAGAAGCCATGTCGAGCGCGCTGTATGCGGCGCGAAGCAGGGCGAGTCCATGACGAAGCGCTACCTCTTCGTCACCGACTTCCGCGATCTCTTTGGCCTCGAGCGAGCGGTGAACGACGGTGATTACGGAGATCGCGTCGCTGAGGTCGCCGAGGAGTTCAAGGAATTCCGGGCAATCAGCAGCGGCAGGGGAGCGTTCAGCCGCCTCCGTGTGCGGCATTGGATCGCTGCTCTCGAGAGACGCGGAAGTCATTTCCAGGATTTCCTCTGGACCGGCTCGTCAAGTCCAAAATAGGATAATCTCGGATGCTACGCGCCTCTCGTGGCTCTGTCTAGTCCAAAACGGGATAATTCCAGTTTGGGATTATATGTACGCACTCCCGCCCAGCGGAGTGCGCCATTGAAGTCGCTTCGATCCCGTACCCACCGGACCCTCTGTGACGCGCTCGTGGAGGCTCGGAAGAGCGCCGGGCTCAGTCAGCAGGAGCTCGCGCGCAGGCTCAAGCGCTCGCAGTCCTTCATCGCGAAGCTCGAAGTCGGGGAGCGGCGCGTGGATGTGGTCGAGTTCATCGAGATCGCCCGGGCGTTGGGCAAGGAACCCACGGAACTGCTTTCGCGGGTGCTGGAATAGGTCGCCGGCAAGCGGGTAGGGCGGTGGTGTTCGTGATGTTCCAGGAGTAGTGCGATGATGTCCCTGCACAGCTATCTGCTGTTCGTCCTCGCCGCCGTCGCGCTCATTCTCGTGCCCGGCCCGGACATGATGTACATGCTCGGGCGCTGTCTCGCCCAAGGACGCCGGGCTGGCATCCTCTCCGCGATCGGGTTCAACCTGGGTGGGTACGTCCACCTGACCGCGGCTGTCCGTGGCCTCTCGGCGATCCTGACCACATCGGCCACTGCGTTCACCGTGGTGAAATGGATCGGCGCGACCTACCTGGCGTACCTCGGATTGAGCGCGCTCTGGAGCAAGCAGGGACCCCTTGCGGTTGAGACAGATGCCACCGCTGGCCGGCGCGGCCGAACCATCCTTTGGCAGGCCTTCCTGAGCGACGTCCTGAACCCCAAGGTCGCCCTGTTCTTCCTGGCCCTGCTGCCGCAGTTCGTAGACCGCAATGCGCCGCATCCGACCCTGCGGATCATTCTGCTGGGCGCGACCGTGAACGTCATCGGCCTGCCGACCAATATCGCGATCGCCTGTTGCGCAGCCCGGATTACCCGTGGCTTGCGCCGCAACGGATCGGTCACCCTATGGCTTCGAAGGGGTCTCGGCGCGCTCTTCATCGTCCTCGGCCTGCGCATCGCGGTCGAGAAGGTCTAATATGCACCGGCCCGGGCGTGCCCTTGTCAAAGCTGCTTGTACATCACGAACGCGTCTACGTAGCCCGCTGAGGGATGCTTGAAGGTGCCTGGCAGGCGGCCAACGAACTCGAACCCCAGGGACAGCTAGAGCCTCACGGCGCGTTCATTCGTGCTGACGACGAAATCGAACTGCATGGCCCGGTAGCCGCGCAAGCGCGCGTGCTTCAGGGAGTGCTCGCACATTCCGCGAGCGATCCCCCTCCCGGTGGCTGCCGGGCTCGTCATGTAGCCACAGTTGCAGACGTGTCGTCCGCCGCCGGCCTGGTTCGGGCGCACGTAATAGGTGCCGACAATGACGCCGTCCTGCTCGGCTACGAACTTCTCCTTATCGGGGGCATCCAGTAGGCCAGTGCTTCGGCCTCGCTCAGGATCGGGTCGAGCGCGTGCGTCTCACCCTCACGAATGACCGGGAGGATGATGGCGGCGATCGCGCCGGCGTCCCGAGATTCCGCTTTCCTAATGCTCGGCATATCCAGGATTCTATCCTGGGACCCGGTCGACGGTACGGAGGCGGTCACCGCGCCAATTGACGGCTCGGCGCGCTCGGCCGACGCACTAACGGCGGGCTGCGAATTGGCAGTATCGCCCGAAAAAAGGGTGAAACGCAGGATATTGTTGTAGCGGCTGTTGGGTCACAATGCGACCCATGGCGGCTACCGAAATTCTCAAGACACGGGTGACACCGGAGACGAAGGCGCGTGTCGCGGAAATCACGCAGGCTGAGCTGCTCAGTGAGGCCGTGTGGCTCAGACGTATCGTCGCGAAGGAACTCCGGGAGAGCCAGACCTCCGTCCCCTTGCGCGAGCCAACTGCGCGATATGCCGGCGCTACCCTAACGAGGCGCGGGCCGTGTTCCAAGAATCTCGGCCCGGCTTCTCGGCTTTACGTGCGGATGATGCGGGAAGACCGGCTGCTGCTCCACGAGCGAGCCGCGGCCCGGGGAATGGCGTCAGCGACCTATGTTTCCGTGCTGGTCCGGTCACACCTGCGGGCGTTGACGCCGTTGCCCAAAGACGAACTCGCTGCTCTCAAGCTAGCCGTGAGTGAGCTCGGCGCCATCGGCCGCAACCTCAACCAGATCGCCCGCTCCGTCAATCAGGGCTCGCGGGTCACCGGCGCTGGTCGCGCAGAATTCGAATCTATCCTGAAGATCTGCGAAGCCCTGCGCGATCACACCAAGACTCTCATCAAGGCGAATACTGCCAGCTGGGCGACCGGGTATGCCCAAGATGCGTCTTGAATTTTGGGATCGACCGCTGCTCGACATCGCTTCGCACGGGCGTGCGGGACCAAAGGGAAGTGTCCGCCTCTCCGCCGAGCAGCTCGCTGTAATCGAGCGCACAGTTAGGCGGACGCCGGAGGTGATGGTTAAAGTCCTACCGAAGGACAGCAACAATCTGCGGTCGGTGAGTCGGCACTTAAGCTATATCGGCCGCGACGGTAGCCTAGAACTGGAGACCGACGACGGCGAGCGCGTAAGGGGCAAGGACGCCAGTCAGCGTCTACTCGACGATTGGGATCTTGACCTCGAGGAATACCGCAAGGAAATGGGACTGGCCTCGGTGTCCGGCCGATCACCCAAGCTGGTCCACAAGATCGTGCTATCGATGCCCCCTGGCACGCCAGCGAAGGGTGTGCTCGAAGCCGCGCGCAACTTTGCCCGCGAAGAATTTGCCCTCAAACACCGCTACGCGCTGGTCCTACACACCGACGAGCCGCATCCCCACGCGCATCTCGTCGTTAAGGCCGTGAGCGAGCAGGGCGTGCGGTTGCATATCAACCCGGCAACGCTGCGCGAATGGCGCCACGAGTTTGCCCGCTACCTGCGAGAGCAAGGCATTCCCGCAAACGCCACCGAACGCGCCGTCCGTGGCGAGGGCCGCACTCGCAAGACCGATGGCATTTACCGCGCCACTGTGCGTGGCGAATCTACTCACATGCGTGCCCGCACCGAGGCCGTGGCCGCCGAGCTCCTCAAAGGCCATCTACGTGCCGAACCAGGTAAATCCAAGATCATGGAGACCCGCAAAGCCGTGGAAAGCGGCTGGCGCGTTGCCAGCGCCATACTTATTGCCCAAGGTCGCCCCGCGCTTGCTGCCGAGGTCATCCGCTTCCTGACGCAAATGCGGCCGGCGCGAACAGAGAAGGAGCTCGTTGTCCACGAGCTGAAACAGCTTACCCGCAATTCCCTTGTCCTCGATCAACACCCAACCCGATGAGCCTTTGGGAGGCGTTCGCACAGCCACGAACTTGTGAGATCGAACGTGGGTGCTGGTGCGCGGGCCTTCGCATCGTAGGCGGCAGCTCTAAACGAGTCGGTAAACAGCCTTGCGGCATCGATCCGGCCGGAAGCGATGAGAGCCGTCACGAGCGCCGAGCGATATCGCCCCGAGTCTGAGCGGACTTGAGGAAAAAATCTCCGCCACCGTCTCGGGTGACCTCCGCTCTCCGGCTATGACTCCCATTTCCCATACCCCCCGACCGGCCATACCCTGCCATTACCGACCCCGCCGGCCCGATCACCGCCAGGCTTCTCGCCTTGTCCAAGGCGATACATCGTGATAATATACGTACACTTTTTGGATGGATCGAGAAACTCGGCAGATCAGGGCCAATTTGCGATGCTGGCTAGGCAGACAATCGAGGCGAAGCAGCGGACTCCTACGGGTGCCGCCTGGGGACAAGAACGCAGGCTGGAGTTCATTGAGTTTCGGCTCCTTTGGGACGGAAAAATCAACCGGGGAGAGCTAGTCGATTTCTTCGGTATTTCAATACAGCAGGCTTCTCTTGATCTCGCTCGCTACATTGAACTGGCTCCGGGCAATCTCGATTACGACAGGAGCAGCAAGGTATATAGAGCGAGTCCGAGCATCCGCGTCGTCTTCACCCAACCGGATGCTCAAACCTTTCTCAACCAGCTCTCGAGTCCGGCCGTCGGCCCCTCGGCATTGTCCTTCATCGGTTGGCGCCCCCCGTTCGATATCGTCAGATATCCCACGCGATCGATTCGCCCTGACACTCTGATGCAGGTGATCTGGGCAATCCGTGATCGCCAAGACGTTGAGGTGTCCTATCAGTCGATGCGGCGCCCTGATATGACCCGTCGGTGGATATCGCCACACGCCATTGCCTTTGACGGAGTGCGATGGCACACCCGCGCCTGGTGCCATGAGAATCAGTATTTCAAGGACTTTGTGCTTGCGAGGATCCAAGAGATCCACCGCGTTCGGCCATCCCGAATCGACGCGACCCAAGATGCTCGATGGCACTCGTTTGTCACCATCGTTCTGCGCGCGAACAGAGCTCTCACGCGAGGCCAGCGAATAGCCGTTGAGACCGAATTCGGCATGAGTGAGGGCGAATTGCGAGTCCGAATTAGAGAATCCCTGGTGCACTACTTTATCCGCCAGCTTTCCCTCGATCGAGATACCGTCCCGTCCAACAAGATCGAATTACTCGAGTGGGTAAATCAGAGCGAACTCCAGCCAATAATTGCGGAGGCTACGTCAAGGTGAGCATCATGATCTTTACTGCAGAGGAGAGGTATCCTCATGAATGAGCCTGAAAACAAACATCACGAGAATCGGTTCTTTGTGGATGCAAAGCCATATGAGACCGACCAGACGGCGTTAACCGGCGCCCAGATCAAAGCGCAGGCGAGTGTACCGCCCCAATACCAGCTTTTTCTCGAAGAGGAAGGTGATCGACCTGATCGCGCTATCTCGGATGGAGAGAGTATTAACCTTCAAGGCGAGCCGAAGCACTTCTTCGCAGTTCCACCCGCTACTTTTGGAAACCAATGATCGACTCTCAAGTGCCCCAATTGGTCAGCCAGCGGAAACGGGGGGGAGCCCCTGAGCCCACCGCTCGCCGATTGCCAAATGGGGGCTATCTGATTTCCGTGCCGGGGGTTGACATTGGACCGGGATGGAATCAGCGCACCGTGACCATTCTGTTTCTCGCGCCGCCGGGCTATCCTGCGGCGCGACCGGATTGCTTCTGGGTGGAGCCGTCCGGGTTACGTCTCGCTGGAGGAGGGACGCCCCAGAACACGAATGACTCGAACCCCATACCGGGGGACGATGTTCCAGGGCGGAGGACAACTTGGTTCTCATGGCACCTGCAAACCTGGAACCCGAATACGGACTCGTTGTTGACGTTTTTCAACGTCATAATGAATCGCTTGAGACCGGCACGATGATCGAGATCACGCTCAGCGCTGAGGATACGCACACCCTCGAGACTGCACTTCTATCGACCAATGCCCTTGAACAGTGCGCCATTCTCTATGCCTCGCAAACCCGTCGAAAGGACGGTTCTGTAAGGCTGCTTGTGCGAACGATCGAGCTCCCAGATCAAGACGATTATATCGCTCAAGGAGAGTGCCAGGCAGTTCTAACGCCAATTTGCGTAGCCCGCGCTAGCAAGCGTGCTCGTCGCGAGCAGCAATCCTTGATATTTGCTCATAGCCATCCGGGGACTTCACCTCCTGAGTTTTCGTGGGTGGACGATGATGGTGAACAACACCTCGCTCGCTTTCTCGCGTGGCGAAATCCCGGCATCATTCATGCGGCTCTCGTCATGAGTCGCGGCGGAGTTCGTGCGAGGCGCTTGGGCGCACGCGAGGAAGCGCGCGTCGTATCACTTGGCGAGAGTCGCTCCGTTTTGTTCGACCCCGTCGAGGCAACGCCGGCACCGCCCGGTCGATTTGATAGGCAGATCCGCGCATTTGGCGAGGCGGGCCAGAGCAGAATGGAGGCATTGCGTGTAGCAATTGTCGGTCTAGGAGGCACGGGCTCCATTGTCGCCGAGCAACTGGCCCATTTGGGTGTTTGTGGCTTTGTCCTCGTGGACCCGGATATCCTAGAAGAGAGCAACCTCAACCGGGTTGTCGGGAGTTCGGCGGCTGATATCGGCCGGCCCAAAGTTGATATTGCGGCCGATGCTATTGCCCGCATTGCGCCGCGCGCGAACGTTGAGTGCATCAAGGGAGACGTGGTTCGTGCTCAAGTGGCCCGAGTGCTGACGGAAGGTGACTTCATATTTGGCTGCACGGACTCGCATGGTAGCCGCTCCGTTATTCAGCAAATCGCCTACCAGTATTTAATCCCATGCGTCGATATGGGGTCTACTATCACCACTACTGACGGTAGTCTGACTGGGGTCTTCGGTCGGGTGCAGCTACTAGCGCCCGGATTTTCATGCTTGAGTTGCTCGGGACTTCTGGACTCGGAGGAGGTGCGGCGCGACTTGATGAGCCCGTTCGAGAGGAAGATGGATCCATACATCAGCGGAGAGCGCATCCCGGCGCCATCTGTCATATCGATCAATGGAACCGTCTCGTCGCTTGCTTCAACCATGTTTATGGCAATCGTCGCGGGTGTGCCGAGCTCTGCTCGATACTTGGTCTACAACGCGCTCAAGTCGACGCTGAGGAACGTGCGAGCAACACCGACCGAGAATTGCTACATCTGCTCACGAGCCGGAGTTCTCGCGCGCGGTGATTCTGTAGCCTTGTATGCGAGGGATGACTAGTGGCGATCAGGGAATACGCTGCGGCAAAGAGGCGGACGCGGGTCTGCTTTTGGGGAGCAATGCCCGACAGTCCGGGATTGGCGGCATTCACCAGTCGGGGACTTCGGCCTGAAAAATTCACGGCCTCGATGCGTGCTCCCAGAGAGCTGGCGGTGACAGACTCCGTTGTTTTGACTCAGGATGCCAATAATCTGAAGGGAGTGTATCTAGACCTCGAGCGCTACGCTGACAGACTCCTTGCATTTGACTGTCGGATTTATGTGCGCGTCGCGCCCGGTCTGACGATACAGGGGCGCGAGCGAACTACGATCGTCAACGCGATCCGAAAGCTTCGACTGCCCGGAGCTGCGCTTCGACGGGAAGAGTGGGCATCTATAGACGACGGCGAGCTTCGCGAGCGCGAAGGGTATCCCCTCGCTCCTTACGTTTGCGTATGCGATACATCCTGGACCTGGGAAGTGATCGCTCAGATGATCTCTGAGAACCCGGCCGGCGATCCGCCGAACTTGGATCTTCTGCCCAACGCCGTCACCTCGGACGGTAGGAAACTAAGGCTCAACCCGGAGAGCGTCCTTCTACTTCAGCGGGCATTCGGTGACTGCAGCGAAGTGCATTTACGCGGAATGCAAGATGGCCTTTCAGGGGTGAGCGTATACCGCGCCTACACGAAGCAAACTGCAGGGCTGAATGCTAGGTGGCCGGCGTCGTACTTCGTGAAGATCGGTGCACGCAGCACGATTTGGCGAGAGTACTTCCACTATGAAGGACACGCGCTTGAATACATTCCGTTCTATCTTGCGCCGCGATTGACTCTCGAGCGATGCGGCTTGGGCGCACGTGAAGGAATAATCGTCGGTGACTTCGTCGAGCAGGCGGAACCGTTACGTGACGCGGCGCGCGCAGGGAGGGCTATACATGCGCTCGGAACTCTATTTAGTCGAACGCTAGCTGCTTGGCGGCACGATGCGGAGAAGGACCATGCGCGTTCCATCGGGCAAGTACTGGCGGAGTTTTTGCCGTCCGGTTGGGATATACCGGCTGAAAGAAAGGCGATCATCACACGAGAGTTCGAGGTCACGGCAGACGTGCCCGAAATTAGGGAACTGTTGAAGAAATGTGACGCGAAGCCCGTGCTCATAGGCACAATTCATGGAGACTTAAATCCCTCCAATGTTCTGATTAGGCTCTCGGACGCCATACTCATTGACTTTGAAAAGCTAAAAGAGGGGCGACCATTGCTTTATGACGCGGCCTCGGTCGAAGCGGGCCTTCTTGTCGATGGATTTGCGATGGACAAGCGCAAACCGAAAGAATGGCTGCAGTCGATAGAGAACCTGTACGACAGTCACGAGCTGTTCGAGTGGCGTGTGCCGTGTCATCCCAAAGACGGGTCCTCCTGGTTTTATGACTGTGTCCGACAGATCCGAGCTCAATCGAAGCAGCTCGAACTCGAGGCTGGACAGTACGCCGCAGCCTTGGGAATTGCTCTGGTTAGAAAGAGTTGCAACGAGCACATTTTCAGGGACAGACGTGACGCTCTCCGCGCGGGAGCTTATGTTCTTGGCGAGCGCATCCTCAGGCGGGTAGTGGCTGCGTACAGCAGGGCCACTCCGTGAGCCGAAATCACCACCTGCAGCTGAAAGGGGTAGTGGACTCGCGCAGTAGGGCCGAACGACATTTGCGGTCGCCAGGCGATGCGGTATTGGTGGAACGGGGCGTTCCGCGGTGGTTGTTAATGGCATGCCCCTGCGGGTGTGGGGCCGTGCTCCCCATCAATCTCGATGCCCGCGCTGGTAAGGCATGGCGCCTGTATAGAAGTCAAAAATGGGGTATGAGCCTCTTTCCATCGGTGTGGAGAGACACGGATTGCCGCAGTCATTTCATCATCTGGCGCAATAACATACTTCTCTTCGGCCAGCGTGAGGAAGACTTCGAGTCGCCGAGCAGTGATCATGAAACCGCTCGCCTCGCAGAAACAGCATTTGGATGCCTCCCGTCAACAGGATTTCAGTCTTTCGTTGCAGTTGCAGACGCTTTAGGGGAGATCCCCTGGGATGTGCTTCATGCTCTTCGGTACCTGGTGAGACGAGGACTTGCACGGGAGGGGCTTGGTAACGAACAGGGAACGTTCTGTCGAACGCCGTCTCGTACCGGAACTGCAAAACCGACGGAGTGGTGGGCGTGAGCGGAGATGCACGCTGAAATGTGGTACGACGAGATTCCGCCTGGCAAGTCATGGGCGTCGCTCTGGTCGGGCTACGTTCTTTGCGGGCACTGTACCGGAATTCGACAAGTCCAAGCCAATTGTCCGGCGTGCGGTGCGCCGCCCCCATCGAGCGAGCCGGTAAGGGTCCGGCGCGAAGATGGAACCGAGGAAATGGTTATTATGGCGTTGGCTGGCGCTGAGGGGCGGTATGAAGACTATGTGTACTTGCAAATGCTTCAGCGCGAGTGGGAGCGTCCAGCACCGGACTTTGAGCAGCTCTCCCATCTTAGGAACGGCAAGCGTCCATCGGCGCGCGCTGCCCTTGCGTTATTGTTTTGGAGCTACTTCGAAACGCGGATTGAACGACTACTCAGGAACGGAATGCGCAGATTGCCGGAGAGCGTTCGTGAAGACCTGCTTGACCGATATTCAGCCATCGGTGCTAGAGTGTACAAGCTATATGCAATCGTCTTCGGCCAAACATACTTCGACGACTTGCGAGCCTTTGGATTTGCTGACGTGGCAGATCTGCTGCTGGAGCTACACAAAAGACGGAACGAGTTCTCTCACGGTCAACCGCAAGCTATCGACGATGCCAGTGTGATTGCACTGGTCGGCTCACTCAAAGCGGAGCACGAATCGTGGATAGCCGTCTTCAATCGCCGAGCCACCTCCGCTAGTGGATGAGCCATCGCTGCAGTCGACTATTAGTCACGACGGGTGGATGTCGTCCTGAAGCTGGCTCACCGATAGCGTGATGGCCAGACGAAGCAAACAGTCTGTCTGAAGTGGTCCCCCGTTGACGGACATCTAATGGATGGATTAAACCCACCCTTTGGAGGTCACTATGGAACGTCAGGTTCGTGCTCAATATACGGCCGATTACAAGGCGCAGGCCGTGTCACTGGC
>JAKBBE010000121.1 GCA_021826035.1 Pseudomonadota bacterium
AGAGGCTGCCGAATCGGCTGGTCGGCTTGGCGCCGAACTTGCCGAACGCGTCAAATAGAGAAAGGTTCATCACGCGCATCGGCTCCTGAGTTTGATCCGTTGGAAGAATGCCCGAATCGACCGTCGCACCCGTGGGCCGGGTGGGCCGGCCGGCCCAAATCCGTCGTCTTGACGTGCCGCGCCGTACCGTACGACGGCCAACCCGACTCGGATGAAGACGGCGGCAGCTAGGGGCGCAGGCAATACCGGCCGGACTTCCCGCCAAAGTCCGCCCCCTTATCTTGTCGCACAACATCGTCGTGATGGCCGGGTGCGATTGACGAGCACCCGCTCGGGACGGCTCGTGTATCGGCGCCGTCGCGCGCGAACGAGTAGAACCAGCATGCGCGCACCGCAACGCCGACGCAAGCGAGAACTCGTGGCGACGCCGAGCGCGGCGCATAAAAGTTTGGCAGCTTGGCTGCGATCCTGTAGCCTGTCAGGCGGCTCGTATCTTTTCGGCTTGTCTGCCTTGGCGTCACGCGCTGCTCTGCGGCGCGCCCCACCTGCCAATGTCTGCCACCCGCGCAAAGCTCCGCGAACCACGTCGCAGGAGATGCCTGCGGCTCCACACCCGTTATTCTCAAGAGTATCTCGCAGTGACCAAACTTTACGTTGGAAATCTCCCCTTCACGGCCACCGAAGAAGCCGTAAATGCTCTGTTCTCACAGCATGGGACGGTCGAGAGAGTCTCCATGATCACCGACCGCGAGACGGGTCGACCGCGCGGCTTCGCGTTCGTCGAGATGCCCAACGCCGATGCGGCGCGCGCGATGCAGACGCTCAATGGGGCGGACTTTGATGGCCGCCCGCTGCGGGTCAACGAGGCGCAGGATCGCGAGCGTTCGGGCGGTGGTGGCAACCGCGGCGGCGGCGGCGGCGCGCGTCGCTACTGAGCTTTGCCCATTGCAGCCGCCCCGGCCGTGACGGCCGGGGCGGCTGCAATGAATATCGTTGCTGCGAGGTCCGTGCCATGGCGTGGCGCAAGACGGGACGGTACCGTCCCGCGGAAGAAATTCTGGTGATGACGTGCGACGTCTGCGAACGCGACGTCGGCTTCGAAGACGGACGGCGCCCGAACGAGCACTTTCGGTTGAGCCGCCACCCCAATCGGGGCTCACTCGATGACCAGGAGGCGCCCGTCATCATTTGCTCACGCGACTGTCTGCGCGCATTCGCCACCCAAGTGACCGGCCCGGACCGCACCGCCTCGCCGAAGAACAGCGGCAGCGACTGAGTGCGGCGCACTGAGAGTCCGCGCTCGCCGGCGGGCTTGCTCGAGAGGCCCGTCCACCTGCCCCGATCCGTCACGCCCATGAGCGAGTACGAATTCACCGTCTCTTTGCGGATTCGCCATCCGACACTCGATCCGCACACGATCAGCGCAGCGCTCGGCATCGAGCCGCAGCATGCGTGGCGGGTCGGCGAGCCGCGCCGTGACGATGCCGGCGCGCTTCTCGGCGGATCGCATCGCGACAGCTACTGGATGGGACGGTTGATGAGCGAACCGCAGCTTTCCGGCGACGGGGTCACGGTCGAATCCGTGATCTCCAAGACGCTCAATCACCTGCGTCGCGCGCAACCGTTCCTGAAGCAACTGAGCGACGACGGCGGCGTGGCGGAATTGCTGGTCAGCCTGTTTGCGCGCGAGATGTTCAGAATCGAACTGCCGCCGGATGAGGTCGCCGCGCTCGGCACGCTGCGCTTGGCGATCGCCCTCGACGTTCATCCCCACTCCCCGTTCAGCGCACCGGCGTCGAGACCGAATTGACGCCCGCCCGGCCGGCAGACTGCACCATGCTCAGATTCGCCAAGCGACCCGCAGGGACTGCGCCCACCGGCGGCGCGGCTCTCTCGCCTGCACCGGCGCGCGCAGCGCCGCCGCGACTGCCCCACGGCATCCTCGCCGCGCGGATGCCGAGTGCGCGCGCGCTTGGCGTGTTGAACGTTCGAGCGCGCTGAGTGATCACGCTCACGTTTTGGGAACTGAGCAACGAGTCGATGACTTTCGTGCGTGGCGCCTATTTCAGGATTTGCGCCGATGCGACGCTGCGCGGACCCGACAACGCCATCGCGGCCCGCTATACCGGCGGCCTCTGGCAGGTCGCGCGCCGCAACCACAGAGTGCTCGAGTGCCGCGCCGCGCTGTACCTGCGCGTGACCGGCGCGGACGGCCAACGCAAGAGCATCGGCCCGTTCGAGGGCCTCAAGGTCACGGGCGGGGATCTCTTCTCCAATGATCTCTATCTGGGCACGCACGCGCCGAAGGAATCCCGCCGGCCGCAGGCGCCCGTCTGGAGTGAGATTGCACTCCTGACCGACGTGTGACCGAGGCGAACCTCTCGCCGCGGGACGCTCCTCTGGAGCGGTCGGCTGGCACGTCTCACCGAACCGGGGACCGCGCCTAGGAGCCGCGACGAGCGCCTCAGTGCGCGGTGCGCGCCACGAGCATGCGCAGTCGAGCCGCACGTTCCTCGGCGAACAGCGTGCCAGCCGGCGGATGGTTGCGGAAATACGCCAGGATCCCGCCGAAGATCGCATCAGCGATGCGCTTCTGGTACCAGGGCTGGCGCAATTTGGCCGCTTGCCGAGGATCCGACATGAAATCCGTCTCGACCAGCATCGAGGGAATGGTGGGCGACTTCAGCACCACGAACGCCGCCTGCTGCACCGTCATTTTGTTCACGGGCACCGACCGGTCGAGCGCGAGCAGGACGTCGTGGGCCGCCACCACGCTGTGCGCGATGGTGGTGGTCTGAGAGAGATTCAACAGCACGGTGGCCAGCGTGTGCGATTTGTTACGCAGACGGACCCCGGCGAGATCATCGGAGGCGTTTTCCCGGGCCGCGAGAATGCGCGCCGCTTCGTTCGAGGCGCCATGCAGCGACAGGATGTACACCTGAGCGCCCTCGACGTTCGGATCATCACAGTCGTTGACGTGAATCGAAACGAACAGATCGGCATGATCGCGGCGCGCAATGCGCATGCGGTCGCGGAGCGTCAGGTAGACGTCGCTGTCGCGCGTCAGGGTCGCACGCATCCCGCGCTGCTGATCGATGCGCTGCGCGAGCAGCCTGCCGATGGCGAGCGTGATGGTCTTTTCCATCATGCCGTGCGGCCCGATGGTGCCCGAATCGATGCCGCCGTGGCCCGGATCGACGGTGACGATGATGTCGCGTCCGTCATCGATCGGTCCCAACCGGGTGCGGATGGCACGCGGGGGCCCGACGGCTCGGTGCGGCGCGAGTGGGCCGAAGCCGTGCAGTTCGATGAGCAGTTCCCGCCCGGTGCGCGTCGGGCGCAACCAGACCAGGCGCATGTGGGCCGCCGAGCCGGTGATGAACACCAGGCGCAGTGCGCCGTTGGGCTGCAGGCCCATGCGCACCCCGCGCACCCAGCCTCGCGTCTGCGGCAGACGCAGCCCGGCGCCGGCGCGCGTGCCGAGCAGGTCGATGACCTCCCGGTCCGGGTTCGTCAACCGGAAATAATGGGCCTGCGTGAAGCCCCCGAGTTCGAGCCGCACGGTGGCGGCCTGGGGCGCATTCGACACCCACAGCCGATCCAAATGGTCGACCCCGGCGTGCGCCGCGCCGGTGGCGACGACGCCCAGCGTCGCAATGCAGATGTAAAATACCTTCCTGATCATAAGGTTCGCGGCATTCGTTGAGGCGTAATCTACGAGCCGCGCGCCCTCATTTCAACTCGAATTGCGCGCGGAGCGCGCCCACCAAGCCTCACCTGCAGCGGTGCCGTACGTGACCGCGGCCTCGTGCCCGGCCCCGAGGACGCTGAGTGCCACGGTCACATCGGGCGGCGGCAGGACACCTTCGGCCCGCTGCGGCCACTCGATGAGCCACAGACATCCGGGCAGGGCCCACGCCTCGAGCCCTAGGTGCTCGAACTCCTCGGGCGCACGCAGGCGGTACAGATCCAGGTGCGCCACCGTCTGCCCCTCGAGCGGATACAACTGCACCAGCGAGTAGGTGGGACTGCGAACCGGGCCGGTGACACCGCACGCGCGCAAAAACCCCTGCGCCAGCGTCGTTTTGCCCGCGCCCAGATCGCCGCACAAATACAGCACCGCGAGTGGCGCGCGCCCGTCGGGCCGCGCGCGCGCCAGGCGCGCGCCCAGCGCTTCGGTATCCGCCGCGCTGTTCAGAAATTCACGCAGTGGCGCAACTCCTCGATCAGATCCCCGGCGAGCAGCCCGCGCTGCCCGCCGCGCGCCGCGGCATCTCCGGCCCGCGCGTGGGCGAGCACCCCGGCGCGCGCAGCGCGCCACGGGTCGCGGCACTGAGCGAGGATCCCCGCGATCAGTCCGGTGAGGACATCGCCCATCCCGGGACTGGCCATGCCGGGATTGCCCGGCTCGCACACGGCCGGCACGGTCCCCAGGCGGCCCACCAACGTCCCGGCGCCCTTCAGCGCCACCACCCCGCCATAGCGGACGAGCAACGCCTCGAGGGCGCCGAGCCGGTCGCTCTGGACCTGCGCGGTGCTCGTGGCGAGCAGGCGCGCGGCCTCACCCGGATGCGGCGTCAGAACCCACCCTGAGGCCGGTGCGCCGCGCGGCGCGCCCGCGAGCAGGTTCAGCGCATCCGCATCGACCACGAGCGGCTTACCGCAGTCGAGCGCCGCCTCGAACGCCGCGCGCGCCCAGGCGTCCTGTCCGAGCCCGGGTCCGACAGCCACCAGATCACAGCGCGCGGCGAGAGTCCGCACCGTCTCGGGTTGCTCCAGCGGCACGCACATCAATTCGGGGCGCCCGCTCACGACGGCCGCCAGGTTCTGCGGTGCGACCGCGACCGTGACCCTTCCGGCGCCGGCGCGCAGACAGGCCTCCCCGGCGAGCCGCGCCGCTCCGGGCATGCCCGGACCGCCGCCGACGATCAGCACCTGACCGAAATCCCCTTTGTGCGCCCCGCGGGCGCGGCGCGGCAGCGCCCGCTCCAGATCGGCCTGTACCAGCCGCTCGAGGCGCGCCGTCGGCACTTCGGACAGCCGGCCGGTGAGTCCGAGGCCATCGAACACCAGCGCGCCACAATGCTCGGGTCCCTCCCCGAGCAGCAGCCCGGTCTTCAGCGCCACGAACGTCACCGTACACTCGGCCCGCACCGCCTCCCCGAGCGGCAGGCCGCGGTCGGCATCGAGACCGGAGGGCACATCGAGCGCGAGGATCGGCCGGCCGCTGGCATTGAGGGCACGGATGACCTGTGCCAGCTCCGCGCGCACCGCGCCGGAAAGCCCGGTGCCGAGCAGCGCATCGACCAGCACCTCGTTCTCCCGCAGCGCCTGCGCCTCGAACGGCTCGATCGTCCCGCCGGCCGCACGCCAGGCCGCGCAGGCCTCGAGCGCCTCCCCCCGCAGACGCTCCGGTGGACTCGCCGCGAGCACGGTGACGGCACAGCCGGCGGCGCGCGCCAGCCGCGCCAGCACGTAGCCGTCGCCGGCGTTGTTTCCCGGGCCGCACACCACCGTGATCCGCCCCGCTCCCGGCCAGCGCTCGCGCAACGCGCGCAGCGCCGCCTCGCCGGCCCGCTCCATCAGCGCGTAGCCGGTGAGGCCCAGCTGCGCGATCGCGGCGCGATCCATGGCGCGCACCTGGGCCGAGGTATACAGCGAGACGGGCAGCGACATGGGCTTGATTATACTGGCCCCTGAGGCCCCCATGAGCGAACACATCCCCCCGCCCGAGGTTCTGAGGCGCGAACTCGCCGAGCGCGCGCGCGCACTCGGCTTCACTCGCCTCGGCATTGCCGGGGTGGAGTTGGCCGAGGACGAGCGCCACCTGGTGCGCTGGCTCGAGGCGGGCATGCACGGGCACATGCATTACATGCAGCGTCACGGCACGCTGCGCAGCCGGCCCGCCGAACTGCTGCCCGGCGCGCTGCGCGTCATCAGCGTGCGTATGGATTACTGGCCGGCCGACGCCGCGCCCGCCGCGGCGGTGCTCGCCGATCCACTCACCGGCTACGTGTCCCGCTATGCGCTCGGGCGCGACTATCACAAGGTGATGCGTGCGGCGCTGGCGCGGCTCGCCCGTGAGTTCGCCGCGCAGATCGGTCCGTTCGGCTACCGAGTCTGTGTCGACAGCGCACCGGTTCTGGAGAAGGCGCTCGCCCGCGATGCCGGTCTCGGCTGGATTGGCAAACACACCAACCTGATCGCACGCGAGGCCGGTTCGTGGTTCTTTCTCGGCGAGATCCTCACCGACCTGCCGCTACCGCTCGATGCTCCCACGAGCGCGCACTGCGGCTCGTGCTCGGCTTGCATCGAGGCCTGTCCGACCGCGGCCATCGTCGCGCCCTACCGGCTCGATGCACGTCGCTGCATCTCATACTTGACCATCGAACTCGACGGACCGATTCCGCCGCAGCTGCGCGCCGCGATCGGCAACCGCATTTACGGCTGCGACGACTGCCAGCTGGTCTGTCCGTGGAACAAGTTCGCGCGCACCGCCTCGCACCCGGACTTCAAGGTCCGCCACGCGCTCGATGCGCCGCAGCTCACGGCACTGTTTGCCTGGAGCGAGGCGCAGTTCGAGGCGCGCATGCAGGGCTCCGCCATCTACCGCATCGGCTACGAGCGCTGGTCGCGCAACATCGCGGTGGCGCTCGGCAACGCCCCGCCCGATGCCGAGGTACGCCGTGCGCTGCTGGCGCGGCGCGAGCATGCCTCGGCATTGCTGCGCGAGCACATCGACTGGGCGCTGCAGCGCCAGAGTCGCCCCTAGCGCTCAACCTGCACGTTGTCGATCAGGCGCGCTTTGCCGAGGTGAGCGGCGGTCAGCACCACCCAGTGCCGGGTGTCGGCCTGCGGCGGACCCAGATCGGCGGCCCGTTTGACCGCGAAGTAATCGGGACGGAACCCCTGCTGGGTCAGCGCGCGCAGCCCGTCGCGCTCGATCGCCGCGACATCAAGGTCGCCAACGGCCAGATGCGCTGCCGCCTCGCGCAGCGCCCGGTGGATCGCCGGGGCCCGAGCGCGCTCGTCATCGGTCAGGTACTGGTTGCGTGAACTCAGGGCGAGTCCGTCGGCATCGCGTACCGTCGCCGCCGCGACGATCTGCACCGGCATGCACAGCTCGCTCACCATGCGCCGGATCAGCGTCAGCTGTTGGAAATCCTTCTCGCCGAACACCGCCGCATCGGGCGCGACGATGTGCAGCAGCTTGCAGACGATGGTCGTGACGCCCTGGAAATGCCCCGGGCGAAACTCCCCGCAGAGGATGTCGGAGAGCCCCGGCACCTCGACGCGTGTCGCCGCTGCGGAGCCGTTCGGATACATCTGCGCGACCTCCGGCATGAACATCAGGTCGCAGCCGGCATCGCTCAACATGCGCTCGTCGCGCTCGGGCGTGCGCGGGTAGTGCGCGAAGTCCTCGTTCGGACCGAACTGCATCGGGTTGACGAAGATGCTGGCGACGAAGCGCTTGCCGTGGGCACGGGCCGCCTCGAGCAGGCTCATGTGCCCGGCGTGCAGATTGCCCATGGTCGGCACGAACACCACGCGCTCACCGGCCCGGCGCCATTCGCGCACGGCCTCGCGCACCTCGGCGATGCGAGTCACGTTGCGCATGGGCTTAGAAGCAGTGCTCGGCAGCCGGATAGGCGCGCTCGCGCACGGCAGCGACGTAGCGCTTGATGGCCTCGAGGTTGTCCCCGGCGCCGGCCATGAAATTGCGCACGAAGCGCGGTTTGCGCCCGGTGGTGATGTCCAGAATGTCGTACAGCACGAGAATCTGGCCGTCGGTGTCGGGCCCGGCGCCGATCCCGATCACCGGCACCGCAAGCGCCGCGGTGATCTGCATCCCGAGCGCCGCCGGAATGCACTCGAGCAGCACCACGTCGGCACCGGCCGACTCGAGCCGCTTGGCGTCCTCGATCAGCTGGTGCGCGGCGGCGTCCTCGCGGCCCTGCACGCGAAATCCGCCCGTCT
>JAKBBE010000122.1 GCA_021826035.1 Pseudomonadota bacterium
ACGGTCGCGACACCGTCGAGAAGAAGCCCGTCGAGACCGAGGGCACCTCCGGCAGCGACTGGATCGTCTGGCGCGGTCTCGCCGCCGGCGAGCGCGTCATCGTCTCCGGCCTCCAGAACGCCCAACCAGGCGCGAAGGTCGATCTGCAGCCGGCGGGACATGCCGCCGCGCAGGCCAATCGCTAGGAGCTGCGAGTGCCTCAATTTTTCATCGGCCGACCCATCTTCGCCTGGGTCATCGCCATCCTGATCTGTCTCGGCGGCGCGATCGCCGTGTCTCATCTGCCGATCGACTCGTACCCCGAGGTGGCCCCACCCCAGGTCATCATCAGCGCCAACTATCCGGGTGCGAACGCCAAGACCGTCGAGTCGACGGTCACGCAGGTCATCGAGCAACAGCTCACCGGCATCGACAACCTGCTCTATTTCACATCGCAGTCGAGCTACGGGCAGTCGCAGATCACCCTCACCTTCGCCACCGGAACGGACCCGGACATCGCCGAGGTGCAGACTCAGAACCGCGTCGCGCTCGCCGAGCCGCAGCTGCCGACCGAGGTCAATCAGCAGGGCATCAACGTCGACAAGTCGAGCGCCGGGTTCCTGGCCGTACTCGCGCTGCGTGCCCGACCGGGCGGCCCGGATCGCGCCGAACTCAATCACTGGGTGGCCGCGCACATCATCGATCAGATCGCGCGCATCCCGGGCGTCGGCTCGGCCAATCTGTTCGGCTCCGACTACGCCATGCGCATCTGGCTGAACCCCACGCGACTGCACGCCTACGACATGTCGGCGGCCACCGCGCTTGCGGCCGTTCAGGGACAGAACATCCAGATTGCCGCCGGCTCGATCGGCGCCGCTCCGGCGGTCCCGGGCCAGCAGACCACGGCTACCGTGACGACCCAGGGGTGGTTCGACACACCGCAGCAGTTCCGCAACATCCTGCTGCGCACCAATACCAACGGCACGTCGGTCTATCTGAAGAACGTCGCCGACGTTCAGCTCGGCCTGCAGAACTACTCCTTCGCCGGCAAGGTCAACCGCACCGTAGTCGCGCCGTTCGGCGTGCAGCTGCTGCCGGGGGCGAATGCGCTCACGGTGATGAAGCTGATCAATGCCAAGATGGCGCAGCTGCAGAAGAGTTTCCCGCCCGGTGTCACCTGGTTCACGCCGGTCGACTCGACGATCTTCATCAAGGCCGCGATCAAGGACGTGGCGATTACGCTGCTCGAGGCTTTCGCGCTCGTATTCATCGTGATGCTGGTGTTTCTGCAGAGCTTTCGCGCCACCCTGGTACCGATGCTGGTCGTACCGACGGCGCTGCTCGGGGCGATGATCGGGGTCTACGCGCTCGGCTACTCGATCAACCAGCTGACGCTGTTCGCCATGGTGCTGGCCATCGGCATCGTCGTCGACGACGCCATCGTGGTGGTCGAAGCGGTCGATCGCATCATGCGCGAGGAGCACCTGCCGCCGATGGAGGCGACCCGCAAGGCGATGCGGCAGATTACCGGGGCGATCGTGGCCATCACGCTGGTGCTCGCCGCGGTGTTCATTCCGAGCGCGCTGCAAAGCGGCAGCACCGGGGTGATCTACCGCCAATTCGCGCTCACCATCGCGCTGTCGATCGGGTTCTCGGCGCTGCTGGCGATGTCGTTCTCCCCGGCGCTGTGCGCCTCGCTGATGCGCCCGGAGCATCTGAAGGCGAACGTGGTGTTCCGCTACTTCAACCGGGCGTTCGAGGGCACCCGCGCGGCGTACGTGCGCCGCGTGTTCGAGTCCGTCAAGCACCTGCCGCGCTGGATGACCGGATTCGCCGTGATGCTCGCGCTCGGACTGTTCCTGTTCGTGAAACTCCCGGGCAGCTTCGTGCCGGACGAAGACCAGGGTGACATCATGGCGAGCGTCGAGCTGCCTGCGGGTGCGACGCTGCAGCGCACCGAGGCGGTGCTGCACCAGTTCTATCAGATCATGATCAAGAACCCGGCGGTGCACGATGTGTTCCAGCTCGCCGGCAGCGGCTTCGCGGGCAACTCTGAGAACGCCGGCCGGGCGTTCATGCACTTGGTGCCCTGGAGCGATCGCTCCGAGACCGCCGATCAGGTGATCCGCTGGGCCAACCGCCAGGCCAAGCAGCACATCCACAACGCGAAGATCTTCGTGGTCAATAAGCCGACCATCCAGGGACTCGGCCAGTTCGGCGGCTTCGACTTCTATCTGGAGGACCGGGCCGGGCTCGGCCGCACCGCGCTCGATGCCGCGGCCCACAAGCTCATCGCCCAGGCCAACCACGATCCGCTGCTCTACAACGTGCGCATCAACGGGCTGGCGCCCGAGCCGGAGCTGCACCTGCACGTCGATCGGGTCGAGGCCGGTGCGATGGGCGTCTCGACGCAGCAAGCCTACCAAGCCATTCAGCTGATGCTCGCACCGGTGTTCGCCAACGACTTCATCTACGACGGCCGTGTCGAACAGGTGCTGGTGCAGGCCGCCGCACCGTATCGCATGGGGCCGCGCGATCTGCAGCAGTTCTACGTCGACGGCAGCACCGGGTCCATGGTGCCGTTGTCGGCCGTGACACAGACCCGATGGACGGTCGCCGCCCCGGCACTGACCCGCTACGACGGGTATCCGGCGGTGGAAATCATCGGTGCGGCAGGTCGGGGTTACAGCTCCGGCCAGGCGATGAGCGAGATGCAGCGCCTGGTGACGCGCGATCTGCCGCACGGGTTCGGCTACGACTGGGCCGGTCAGTCGCTACAGGAGAATTTCTCGCGCGCGCAGGCACCGATGCTGTTCGCGCTGTCGATCCTGGTGGTGTACCTGGCGCTCGCGGCGCTGTACGAGAGCTGGAGCATCCCCGCGGCCGTGCTGCTTGCGATTCCGGTGGGCCTGATCGGCAGCGCGCTGGGCGCGACTCTGCACGGTCTCTCGAATGACGTATTCTTCAAGATCGGGCTGATCACGATCATCGGCCTGACCGCCAAGAACGCCATCCTGATCGTGGAGTTCGCCGTCGAGCTGCAACGCCAGGGGTACAACCTGCATCACGCCGTACTCGAGGCGGCGCGGCTGCGCTTCCGGCCAATCGTGATGACCTCGTTCGCGTTCATCCTCGGCGTCTTCCCGATGGTGGTCTCGAGCGGCGCCGGTGCGAATGCACGCCACGATATCGGTACCTGTGTCGTGGGTGGCATGTTGAGCGCCGTGGTCCTCGGCGTGCTCATCATCCCGCTGTGCTACGTGACGGTGCGGCGCATCCTCGGCGACAAATTGGACGCTCCCGAGCAACTCGAGGCTATGCCGCCCGGGGAGTCGTGAAGCGCCGCCACAGGTAGTAGATGGGGATGCCGGCCACGATGACCAGCAGCGTCACGCCGGTATCGCGCGGGTCGGTGACCAGCGCGTTGGCCAGCATCCCGAGTGAGGCGAGCAGAAACACCGCCGGCACGATCGGATAGCCCCACGTCCGGTACGGGCGCTCGAGATCCGGCTGCCGGTAGCGCAGCACGTAGACCCCGGCTACGGTGAGCACGTAAAACGGCCACAAGCCGAGCACGAAGCGGTCGGCGAGTTGCGCGAAGTCGTTCTGCATCACGTACACGCAGCCGAGCACGGTGGCGATCCAGATCGCCACCGAGGGACTTTGGAAGCGGGGCGAGACACGACCGACGCTGCGAAACAGCAGACCGCGATCGCCCATGGCGAAAATCACCCGCGAGCCGGTCATGAGCGATGCGTGCAGACCGCTGAACGTGGAGAGCAGCACGACGGCCGCGATCACCACCGCACCGGCGCTGCCGATCAGCGGGATGTGCTGCGCGACCGTGGTGGCCACGAGCGGGGCATGCGCAATCGCCTCGGCGGGCAGCGCGTACAGGAACCCGAGATTGACCACCAGGTAGACCAGCATCACGCAGCAGGTCCCGATGATCAGCGCGAGCGGCAGCGTGCGCTGTGGTCGAGCCACCTCGCCCCCCATGAATGACACATCGGCCCAGCCGTCGTAGGTCCACATCACCGGGACCAGCGCGGTGGCGATCAGCGACAAGTGCGCCCCACCTTGCCAGATGATGCGGTGCGCAGGTGCGGCGGTGCCGCCGGAAACGGCGGTGAAGGCCAGCAGGCCGAGCACCAGCAGCGCGGTGAATTTGGCGACCGTGGCCGGCGCGAGCACGGCGACTGCGCGCTTCACGCCGATGTAGTTGATCGTGCCGACGGTGAGAATCGTGGCGGCGGCAACCCAGTGGATCTGCGCGGGCGTGAGCGGAATGAAGTAACCGAGGTACTCGGCGAAGATGGTCGACGTCGCCCCCAGCGCCGAGGCGCGAATGACCGCGAGCTCCGTCCAGCCGAACAGAAATGCCGGCAGTGGACCATAGGCCTCGAGCAGGTAGGCGAAGATCCCGCCCGAGCGCGGCATCGCCGCGGCGAGTTCGGCGACGGACAACGCCCCGGCGAGCGCCACCAGGCCGCCGAGCGCCCAGCACAACATGGCCGGGCCGGGGGAGTGCAGCAGACCATCGACCGTGGCCGGGACGCGGAAGATGCCGCTGCCCACGGTGACCCCCACCAGCACCACGACGGCGCTCCACAGCCCCACCGTGCGCGGCATGCGCTCGCCCCATTGGTCCGCGACGGCCGATTGACGTTCACCGAGCGCTGGCGCCACGGGCTTCCTCCGGTAAATGTTCCGAGGATAGCAAAGCCCGTCCGACTCGCGCGCCTCAATAGCGTCGTGCGAGCGCCTCGATGTCGGACCGTTCGGCGCCGATTGCCTGGTACAGCGGCACGTGGCGCCAGCGCGGACCGCCGTTGACGATGGCCGCGAAGGCGATCCAACCGCCGTGCGCCGAGCGCAGGTAACCGGCCACACCGCACACCGAACGCGGATCATTCAGCGTGCCGGTCTTCAGCGCCACGCGGTTCAGCCAATCGGCATTGCCCTGGCGCAGAAACAGAAACGGCGCATCGTGCGGGGCCACCAGTCCGGCATAGAAAGCGCCAAACCGGCGCGTGTCGTGGTACTCGTGGCTGAGCAGCTGCACCAGGTCGTGCGCCGAGAGCCGGTTGCCGGTGGTCAGACCGCTGCCGCTGAACAGCGGCGGCGGGCCCAGATTCGGCGGATCGCCATACTCGGTGCCCGCCACGAAGTTCTCCAGCAGCGTGCTCGCCGAGGCCAGCGTCTCGTGCGGCTGCGTGATCGCGCCCATGTCGAGCGTGAGCACATCGGCGATGTAGTTATTGGAGTACTGCAGCATCCGCCACAGCTGCTCGCGCACCATGAGCCCATCGACCCGCGCCAGCAGGTGCACACCGGTCGGCAGCGGCTCGAAGCGCACGCGCACCGGTCCGGCGATCCGCACACCGATCTCGCGCAACGCCTCTTTCAGCAGCAGGCCCGTGCCGCGCGCCGGATCAGACATGGCCCGGTAGACGCGCTGGCCGCGGCCCAGGGGCACATCGCCCCCGACCGCCAGCGTATCCTCGCCGTTCTCGGTGCGCCGCTCGACCCAGAACGTCTGGCGCGCGCGTGCGCCGACGGTCCGGATGGTGCCCGTGACCGGAATCGGCAGGTGCGTCACCCCGCAGCCCTCGACGCGGGCGGCGAGTCCGGGGCGCCTCGGCACGACCCGCACGCACCACGTGCCGAAATCCACGCCGATCGCCGATAGCGGCGCATTGTAGGCATTGTCGCTGCGCAGAAGCGCCGCACAGCGGTCGCGGTTGCCGCAGGCGACCGTCCCGAACGGCAGCGGATCGACGATGAGCGAGCCGGTGACCTCGTGAAGCCCGGCGCCACGCGCCTCGGCGGCGAGTTCCCACAGCGCACGGTCATCGAGCGACGGATCGCCGGCGCCGGCAAGCACCAGATTGCCGTGCAGTACCCCCGCGCGCAGCGGCTGCATCGCCAGCAGCCGGGTCTGAAACTGTTCGTTCGGCGGCCATGCCTGCAGGGCGGCAGCGGCAGTCGCAAGCTTGGTCAGCGAGGCCGGCGTCAGGCGCCGGTCCGGGTTGAGCTGCTCGATGACCCGGCCGGTACGCAGGTCGACTGCCAACGCCGTGACCAGCGCGCCCTGGCGCTGCAGGCGCGCGAGTGCGCCCCACTCGGCGTGCGCCGGCAGTGCCGCGAACAGAGCCGTGGCGGCCAGTAGATAGGATGGGATTCTGCAACGCATGATGGGCGGCTATGGTAATTCAAACTCGCTCGCAACGCGTGACGCTGCGCGCCCCATGCGAGCGGCAACCGGCTGGGGCGAGACGGCACAGGAGCGGGGATCGGATCGCCTCGGCGGCGCGAGGCGCGGAAGGAAAAATGGCGCGCCCGGAGAGATTCGAACGCCCGAGCTCACGGTTCGTAGCCCACCGCATGGCCTACGCGGCAGGTCGCCGAACTACGATACTCTGCTGAATTCAATGGCTTACAATCATACGCCTGCGTCGTTTCAGGTCCGAATGCGCTCAAGTACGTTTCATGTTGGTCACTCCAATGACGGTAGGACTCGCAAATGCCCACCGCCAAACTGCGCCAGGACACCGTGCGGCCCCTCGCGTATGTCGGTGCGCACAACTCACCGTGCATCTATTGGGATGATGACATCCCCTGTTTCGGCCTGCGAGGCTACCCGGCGGATCGTCGGACGGATGTCGTCAGCTACGGTGTGAAGTACCGCAAGCGCCTGGCCACACTCGGTCGGGCGGACGCGCTGACCCTGGCGGAAGCCCGCAAAAAGGGTTCGAGCATTTCTCGGCCAGGTTCGCCGGCGGCGAAGACCCGCAGGCGGACGATACCTGCACAGCCACCTGGTCCCGAAGCTCGGCTCACGCCTCGCCGTGACGATCACCTCGGCGGACATCGCGGACATCGACGCTCCGCCTCGATCAATGGGTTCCATGTTTCCGGCGCCATCGATTCCAGCTCTGGTTCCGTCCTTCGCGGGTAGGCAAGGTCGTTGCGGCCGGAGGAGTGCGCATATCCGCGGACCTCAGGGTCAGCTCGTCGTGGAGTGGCCACTCATCGGACCCCCGCCACCCGCGCGGGCGCAGCGGCAAGACGACCGAGGACCGCTCGACATTGCCTATCAATCGCATCGACCAGAACGCCCAGAGTCTCGCCTGCCGCAGTTAACCCGCGCAAGCTCGCGCCGAGCGCTGCGGCCTCATCGGGTAGGACCTGCGTCAGCTCCATGAGCGAGCCTCGAAGCTCCTCCGGTGGGTAACGGCAGCTTCGTGCGAGATCATCGAAGTGTCGCGGTTGGATTTGCCTCAAGCGGTAGTAGTTGCCCACCCGGATCGCGAGCTTCATTTTCTGCACGGGAATGCGCCTGCGGTAAGGCCATGCGCTCGCCACATCGTAAAGCGGAGCGAGTCGCATGCTCGGGCGATCGGCGCCGCGAGCCACGAGAAGCGAATAGTTCTTGGCATGAGCGTCGGTCGCGGCAATCAAGTAGATGAAGCAGGCCGTGCGCATGAGTCGAGTGCGATCGGCGATGGGATCATCAGCACTCTCAAGGAGTGCCATGATGTCCCGCAAACCCGGACCACCTTCGTTTTCGTATTTGGACGCGGGGTGAATGCCAAGCGCCTGGCAGCAGTCCTCTTGGTGGATTCTCACCCATCGGCCTCCGAGCACCACGCGGTCGTAACGCTCGGCGATGAGCGTGGGGACGTCACCGATCAAGCGCCAGTGAGTACGCGCGGAAGGCAGGCCCACACGGCGCGCGAGCTCGAGACAGAAATGCTCGTTCTCGGCAAAGCCATCGAAGTCGTTCGCAACTGGCTTGAATTAGAGTCCCGTCCTGACCGCTCATCGCGCTGTTCCTGACAGCACTCGAGCGGTCTTGGCCCTGACGGGCCGTTGAGCGAGTTCACGGTTCTGCGTGGGGCGGCGCTGAGCGCGTCCGGCGGTCACC
>JAKBBE010000123.1:0-1345 GCA_021826035.1 Pseudomonadota bacterium
ACGGCCACGATCCGCTCGACGCGCACCCGTCCGGTCTCGCAGTCGACCGTCACTTCGGCGAATTGCACCCCGCCGAGCCCGCTGCGCGCTACCGCCGCATCGCCCATCCGCTGCCCGAATCCACCGTAATCGTCGGAGCGACTCGCGACGGCGCTCACCTGCTCGGTGCGCAGTCGCGCCGCTGCCTCGCGAAACGTGATGCTCCGGGCGCCGTCCGCGGTGCCGATCCGACCCGCCCGGGCCAGCAGCTGCCCGGCAGGGCATTCGAAGGACGGCGCCACCGACTCGAGCAGCCTCTGCAGCACCCGGTGAGCCGCGTTGCGGGCCGGTGGCGTGATCGAGGCCGTCGTGCGGCTGCCGTAGGACGGGGGGCCGGCGGGAAAGTCGGTGTCACCGATGCGCACGGCGATGTCCTCGGGGGCGAGACCGAGCTCCTCGGCGACCACCTGCGCCAGCACGGTCGCGACGCCGGTGCCGATATCCTGGACGCTCGAGAGCACCTCGACCGAGCCGTCGCGCAGAATCCGCACCTCGCAGCTGGAGTTGACGTGCACCAGCGCCGGCCAGTGCGACTGCGCCACGCCGAGGCCGCGCTTGATCGGGCCTGGGTCGCTGCCGGGCGGACGCCGGCGGCTCCAGCCGATGCGCTCGGCGCCCCGGCGGCGCTCCTCGCGGCGCACCGGGCTCGCATCGATGCGCTCGCGCAAGGCCAGAGGATCGAGGCCGAGCCGCTCGGCAAGCTCGTCGATGATCTGCTCGTAGGCAAAGGCGCCGGGCACATTGCCCGGCGCGCGCATGGCGCAGCCGGGGCCGGCATGCGTGAACACGTCCGACTGGGCGAGGGAGAAGTTGGCGCACTCGTAGATCGATTGCGCGAAATTGCCGACACCCGCGCCGAGGGCAACCCCCGCTGAGCCGTAGGCCTCGATCTCGACGCCCGTGAGCGTGCCGTCGCGGCGCGCCCCGACGCGGATGCGCTGCACCGTCGAGGGACGGTAGCCGCTGTCGATCTGCTCCTCGTGCCGATCGAGTGCGAGGCGCACCGGGCGACAGGTCCGGCGGGACAACGCCACGGCCGCGAGCACGTAGTTGTCGATGCGCGATTTCGATCCGAACCCGCCACCGATCGCATCGGCCACCACGCGCACGCGACTCTGCGGCAGTCCGCACGCCTCGGCCAGCTCGGCGCGGATGCCGGCGGTGAACTGCGTCGACATGTAGACGGTCAACCCCTCTGCGCGCCAGTCGGCCACCAGGGCGTGCGTCTCGAGGCAGCAATGCGTCTGCACCTGCGTACGGAATTGCCCTTCGACGATGACTTCCGCCGCGGCGAGTCCTGCAGTGA
>JAKBBE010000123.1:1445-7840 GCA_021826035.1 Pseudomonadota bacterium
TAGACGGTCAACCCCTCTGCGCGCCAGTCGGCCACCAGGGCGTGCGTCTCGAGGCAGCAATGCGTCTGCACCTGCGTACGGAATTGCCCTTCGACGATGACTTCCGCCGCGGCGAGTCCTGCAGTGACATCACCGCGCGAGGCGCTGAGGTTCGGGCCATGGACATTGCCGTGCTGGGGCAATTGCCGCGCCGGACCGCCGAAGAACTCCGTGCGTACCGTGTGCTCAAACACCCAGGGTGCATCGGGCCTGCGCGCCGCGTCGACCTCGGTGACAAACGGCAGCCGCTGGTAATCGACGCCGATGAGCGCGATGGCTTCCTGCGCGGCCTGCGGCGTGAGCGCGGCGACCGCGGCGATGGGATCGCCCACGTACTGCAGGTGTCGCTGAGTCGGCTGCCCGTCGCTCGCGCCGGCAAGCTCGACCGCCCGTCCGATGGGCCTGTCGATGACCTGCACGGCGAGCACGCCGGGATGGCGCTCGGCCGCTGCGACATCGAGCGCGAGAATCCGGGCGTGCGGATGGGGCGAGCGCAGCAGACGCGCATGGAGCATGCCGGGCAGCTGCACATCGACGGTGAACGTTGCGCGGCCGGTCACCTTGGCCCGACCGTTGCTGCGCGGCGTGGAGCGACCGACCGTCGTGAGTTCGGCATTGGGCGGCAGCGGCGGCGCTTCGCTCGCCGCGACGTGCCTGTCGACCTCACCGAGCGACACGCCGGCGATGCCGAGCGGATAGCGGTCGCTGCGGGTCTCCGCGGCCATGATCAGCTATTCCCGCGCGCGGCAATGTCCATGACGGCCGCGATTACGTGCGGGTAGGTGCCGCAACGGCACAGGTGTCCGCTGATCGCCGCCCGCACCTCCTCCTCCGTGGGATGCGGATTGCGCCTGAGCAATGCCGCGCACGTCATGACCAGACCCGGGGTACAGAAGCCACACTGGAGCGCGTCGTGCGCGATGAAGGCGGACTGAACCGGGTGAAGCCTCTCGCCCTGGGCCAAGCCTTCAATGGTGGTGACCGCGCGGGCGCCCACATCGACGGCCAACACCATGCACGAGGCGACCGGCGCGCCATCGAGCCACACCGTACAGGCGCCACAGGACCCGCGGTCGCACGCCACCTTCGTGCCGGTCAGATCCAGATGCTCGCGCAGCGCCTCGGCCAGCGTCGTCCTCGCCGAGAGCGACAGCGCGTACGCCGTGCCGTTGACCTCGAGCGTGACGGGTATCGACTCGGGGCCAACGACAGCCGCCGGCTCCTGCGGCGCGCAACCGCTCGAGATCGAGCGCCGGTCGTCTCGCATGCGGGTATTCATGGATCGCTATCAGAGGCGCCAGTCGACCCCTGCGCAATGAGTACTTGTCCGGACCGGGCCATCGAACGGCACGACTTTGAGTCGCAGAAAGCCACACCACGGATGCACACCAACGATGCACGCCCTGGCCTTGACCGGGTCCGAGGAGACGGGCCGGAATGCGCACCGCCTGGCGCGGCAGGCCATCGCCTCAACGGCCGCCCTGGACAGGCGAGTGCCGCTCGACCTTCTCGATGCGGTTCCGGCCGAACCGGCCGACCGCCCGTGTTTCCCGATAACCTCCGTTTCGCGCATTCCGCTGCAGTAGACTCATGCGCCATGAACGCGGTTCTGTCGGCGAAAGATCACGCTCTGCTGAGGCGACTCGAGGAGTCCATGTGGATTGAGGCCACTCGGTATGACGAGGCGTTCATGCAGGCTACGCTGGCATCGGACTTCTTCGAGGTCGGCAGATCCGGACAGCTGCACACGCGGGATGCCGTCCTCAGCGCCGCGCCCCAGCTCATCGCCGCCGTGCTGCCGTTGCGCGAACTGGAAATCCGGCTGCTCGATGACAACACTGCACAGCTCACGTATATCAGCGAATCCGCCAGCGCCGCTGGCCGGGTGCTCGCGCGACGCAGCTCAATATGGTCGAGGACGTCGCGCGGGTGGCAGCTGAGATTCCACCAAGGCACGCCTATTCCGCCATAGGCCGCAATGCGGCAAACACCGCCGGCTCAGCGCATGCGGCGGGAAGCCGCCGCCCAGTGCTTCCTTGCGAATTCTTCCTAACTGGAGCCTCGCCAACACCGTGCCATTCCAAGGTGGCGCACACGATGGCGAATTCGCGGTAAACGACTCGTGAGCATCGCTCGCGGGAAAGAGGCCCGCATGGCGCAGTGAATCCGAGGCGCGGCACGTTGGAGTGAATCGCAGCCCGGAGGTCAACGCCGATCGAACTCAGCGAGTTGCGCGCCTCCCGGTGCGCGGCGGTGTCGTTTGCAGCGCCACGGTACCCGATCGCCGGCACCGGGATCTTGCATTTCTCAACACCGCGGCGGCGCGACGCTTCGGCGCAGCGACGTGCATGCGCCCGCGAGGCATTTCATCCGGCGATGGAGGTCCCGGCGCGTCCCGTGAGCTTCAGTGATGTCGCGTACGACGTCGTCGGACGAGCATCACCATGCCGAGCAGCCCCGCACCGAACAGCGCAAGCGAAGCGGGCTCGGGAACCTGGACGAGGGTGGATTGCACCTGGAAGCTCGGGTCGAGCGCACCGGTGAAGGAGAACGTATCGGCAACGGTCAACGAGTACGAGCGGATCGGGTCCGGCCCCCCGTTGACGGTGATGCCCGTGCTCGGTCCGCTGAGTGTGAGCGAGCCGATGAGATTGCTGGCGCCGCACTGATTGCGGGCGTTTCCGCCACCCTCATCGTGATCGTGGTGATGATGATGCTCATCGTCACCCCAACCGTGATCATGGTCCTGATCATCGACGTCGCCGCCGCCACAAAAATACTGGTTGGCGGTGTCGTAATAGGCCGATGAGGTGATCACGCCCCCGGCCACGTTCCCGCTCAACCCGAGCTGAAACTGGTTGAGGTTGATCGGCACGGTGAACCCGGTGGCGCTGATGACGACGGTCAGCGGGGATTGGGAGCAGCCGCCGCCGGCGCACGTCACCACGTAATCACTCAGATTCAGACCGACCTGATTGGGCGCATAGCTCGTTCCACCGGTACCCTGCTCGATGGTCCAGCCATTGAGCGTCCCGACGTAGGACACCGAGGAGGGGGTGCCGGTGCCGCCAATCAGCAGCGGAGTGGTGTGATTGCCGCTCGAGAGGAACATCTCGATGGGACCGGCGAGCGCCGTTCCGCCGCACAGCACACCGGCTGACGCGGCGATCAGCACCAGTTTCGGCAAGCGTATCGACATTCCCGATCTCCTAACCTAGAGCGGCAACCCGATTTTCCGTGCTCGAAAGTGATATTAAGCAATTTTTATGCCTTTTTGACTTAACCCAACAGTTTCATAGAGTTGTGTCAGCTGCGGCGCGGTCTGGACCTCAACGGTGTAAGGAATATCGACAAATTCACGCGCCCACGGCACGGGCCGGGGGGCCGCCCGGCGTTGGACTCAGGCTCAAGCCCCGGCGTAGCATGCCGCGCAGAACGACAAGGCCGCACCGCCGCAGATCATGAACGCCGCAGCCCCCATGCCGCCCGAGGCGGCATTGGACGAGAACGCGTGGGACGATCTCCTAAGCTTCATCGAGGAGCGTCGGGTCATCCCGATCGTCGGCCCGGAGTTGCTCAAAGTCACCAGCGCCGATCAGCCTCGGTTGCTCTACGATCTGCTCGCCGAGCGCCTGGCGACACGCCTGAATGTTGACCCGGGAGAGCTCCCCGCGGGCTACTCGCTGAACGATGTGGTGTGCCGGTTTCTCGCCCATCGCGGCCGGCGCGAGGAGGCCTACGTTCGGCTGCGCGGGGTGCTGAAGGACCTGGACGTCGCGCCGCCCACGGCGCTGCGACAGCTCGCGGCCATCACCGACTTCGACTTGTACGTCTCCACCACATTCGACTCGCTGCTCGAGACGGCGATCAACCTCGCCCGCTTCGATGGGGCGCACTCGACCGAGTCGCTCTCCTACTCGCCCAATCGCGTGACGGATCTGCCCGCCGAGCGTGAGCGGCTCACCCGGCCCATGGTGTATCACCTGTTTGGCAAGATCTCCGCCTCCCCGACCTACGTCGTCTCGGAGGAGGACCTGCTCGAGTATCTGTGCGCGCTGCAAAATGAACACCTGGCGCCCGAGCGACTGTTCTACGAGCTCGAGCACAGCCACCTGCTGGTGATCGGCGGCTCGCTCAGCAACTGGGTCGCGCGGCTGTTTCTGCGCATGGCCAAGCGCCAGCGGCTCTCCGCCCCGCGCGACGTCGGGGAGGTGCTGGCCGATGACCTGATCGGCGAGGAGCCGCGGCTGGTGAGCTTTCTGCAGCAGGTGAGCGTGCATACGCGCATTTACTGCGGCGCGGAACGCTTCGTCGCGGAGCTGCACGAGCGCTGGCAGGCGCGGCGCAAACCCGTCGGCGCGAGCGCCGATCCCAGCCGCTTCCTGCCCCCCGCCAAGGAGATGCCCGAGAACGCGGTGTTCATCAGCTACGCGCGCGAGGACCTGCCGGCGGTGCAGCGGATCAAGGCGGGCCTGGAAGCGGCCGGCATCACCACCTGGTTCGACCTCGAGCGGCTGGAAAGCGGCGATGACTATGACCTGAAGGTGCAGCGCAACATCGCCCGCTGCGCGTACTTCATCGCGGTGGTCTCGCAGACCACCGAGCGCCGCCTCGAGGCGTACTTCCGCCGGGAGTGGAGCTATGCGCTCGATCGCACGCGCAACATGGCCGACGGCGCGCTGTTCATCCTGCCGGTGACCATCGACGCCACGAACCCGATCGGCGCACTCGTTCCGGAGCGCTTCCGGGCGCTGCACTTTGCCCAGCTCGAGGGCGGTGAGGTCACTGCCGAGTTCGCCCGCCGGTTGGCGCAGCTGATGCAGGCGCGCGGCGCGTGAGCGCTTCTGCGGAGTCTGTGCGCACGGCAGGCGGACCCGACTCGCAGGCGCCCGTCGATGCGCGCAACCCCTACCTCGGACTCATCTCCTTCACCGAGGAGACCCGCGAGTACTTCTTCGGGCGCGAGGAGGAAGTCGCCGAGCTGGCCCGCCGCGTGCAGCGCAAGCTGCTGACGGTGCTGTTCGGCAAGTCGGGACTCGGCAAGACTTCGATCCTGCGGGCCGGTCTGCTGCCGCGACTGCGCCGGCACGGCTATTGCCCGGTGTACGTGCGCATCGCGTACGGCCGCGACAGCCCCGAGCCCGCCGAGCAGATCAAGGCAGCCATCCGGCGCGCCGCGAGCGTCTCGGGCGAGTGGACGCAGGCGGGCGTCGCCGCCGCCGGGGAATCGCTCTGGGAGTTCCTGCATCACCGCGACGACGTGCTGCGCGATGCCGACGGGGCCCCACTGCTGCCGCTGCTCATCTTCGATCAGTTCGAGGAGCTCTTCACCCTCGCGCAAGGCGATGAGTTCGGTCGCGCACGCGCGGCGAGCTTCATCGAGGAACTCGCGGACCTGGTGGAGAACCGCCCGCCCAAGGCGTTCGAGGCACGGCTCGATGAGGACGACAGCGCCGCGGAGCGCTTCGACTTCGCCCGCAGCGACTACCGGGTGCTGATCGCGCTGCGCGAGGACTACCTTGCTCCCCTCGAGAGCCTGCGGCAGATCATGCCGAGCCTGCTGCAGAACCGTGTGCGCCTCGGCCCCATGACGAGCGCGCAGGCCCTTGAAGCGGTGCGCCGGCCCGGTGGCCATCTGGTCTCTGAGGCAACCGCCTCAGCGATCGTACGCTTCGTGGCCGGCGGCTCGCAGCGCGCCGAGGCAACCGTCGAGCCCTCGCTGCTGTCGCTGGTCTGCCGCGAGCTGAACGATGCACGCCTTGCGCAGGGACGCGAGGAGATCTCGCTCGAGCTGCTCGGCGGCTCGCACGAGAGCATCCTGGTCAACTTCTACGAGCGCTCCCTCGCCGACCAGCCTGCCGGCGTGCGGCGGGTCATCGAGGATGAGTTGCTGACCGACTCGGGCTTTCGCGAGAACGTCGCCGAGGAGCGATTGCTGAAGCGCTTCCAGGCAGCCGGGGCCGCCCCGGAGGCACTCTCGACCCTGGTCAATCGCCGGCTGCTGCGCATCGAGGAACGGCTCGACGTGCGTCGGGTGGAACTCACGCACGATGTGCTCTGCGGGGTCGTCAAGACGAGCCGCGACCAGCGCCAGGAGCGCGAGGCGCGCGAGACGGCCGAGCGCGTGCTCGAGGAGCAGCGGGAGCGCGCGCGCGCCGCGCGCCATGCCCTGCGACGGGCACGGGCCGTTGCGCTCGGCTGCATCCTGCTCGCCGCTCTCGCGCTGTCCGCTGCACTCTTTGCCTACGTGAGCGCCGAGCGTGCGCGCCGCGCCGAACGCCTGGCGCTGCAGAACCGGGCACTCGCCGAGCAGGCGCGCAATCATGCCGAGCACCTGCTCGGCTATCTGGCGGATG
>JAKBBE010000124.1 GCA_021826035.1 Pseudomonadota bacterium
CGCCGAGGGCGAGCGCGCAGTCCTCCACCGTGTGATGTTCATCGATGTGCAGATCGCCGCGACAGGACAGCTCGAGTGCGAAGCCGCCGTGCGCGGCGAGTTGCTCGAGCATGTGATCGAAGAAGCCAAGGCCGGTGGCGATGCGGTGCGGTCCGGTGGCGTCGAGATCGACCCGCACCTCGATGTCCGTCTCGCGCGTCCGGCGCGTGATCTGCGCGCGGCGCGCCGTCAGTTCAGCCACGACCGCCGGCCAGGTCTCGTGCGGCGCGCCGTCGCGGCGCACCCGCAGCCCGCGCACACCGAGGTTCGCGGCAAAGGCCAAATCGCTGTCGCGATCGCCGATCACGGCACTCGCGGAGCGCTCGACGGTCCCCTCGCGCAGGTACGCCTCGAGCAGACCGGTGGCCGGTTTGCGGCAGTCGCATCCGTCCTCGGGCCGATGCGGACAGATGAACACCGCCTCGAAGCGGATGTTCTGTGCGGCGAAGGTCTCGAGCACGAAGTCGTGTACGGTTTCGAACTTCGGTCGCGGGAAGGACGCCGTGCCGAGTCCGTCCTGATTGCTCACCATCACCAGACGGTAGCCGCGTCGCTGCAGCGCCTCGAGCGCGGCGAATACGCCGGGCATGAAGCGCACCTTCTCCAGCGCATCGACCTGGTGATCGGATGGCTCCTCGATCAGCGTGCCGTCGCGGTCGACGAACAGAGTGGGCACCGGGGCGCTCATGACCAGGACTCCAGAAGTCGGGTGTTCTGCTCGGGCGTGCCGACACTGATGCGCAGAGCGCAGCCGAGTCCGGGGTAGCCGCGTGCATCGCGCACCAGCAATCCCGCCGCGGCGGCGCGTTCGAGTGCATCGCCGGCATCGTCGAATTGCGCGAGCATGAAGTTCGCATCACTCGGCCAGACACGCCGCACCGCGCGCAGCCTGGGCAGCTCGCGCTGCAGGCGCGCACGCTCGCTGAGCAGCGTCGCGAGCTGCGGGTGCAGGGCCGCGAGCGCACTCGGCGCGAGGCGCGCGAGCGCCGCATCGACCGTGAGCCGGGGAATGGCGTAGGGCGGGATGATCTTGCGCAACAGGGCGATCACTTCGGGATCGGCCAGCAGCGCCCCGCAACGTGCGCCGGCGAGGCCGTAGGCCTTCGAGAGCGTGCGCAGGATGGCGAGGTTCGGAAACTCCCCCAGCCGCCGGGCGAGACTGGCGCGGCCGGAGAACTCCACATAGGCCTCATCGAGCACCACCAGTGCCCGGCCGGCGAGCGCCGCGGCGAGGCGCAGCACGGCGGCCTCCTCCAGCAGGTTCCCGGTGGGGTTGTTCGGCGAGCACAGGAAGAGCAGTTTGGTCCTCGCCGTGCAGCGCTTGAGCACCTGCTGCTCATCGAGCGCAAAACTCTGCTCGGCGAGCAGCGGCGCCTCGATCACTTCGGCGCCTTGGATGCGCGCGCAGACCGAGTACATCCCGAAGGTCGGCGGACAGACGAGCACCGCGTCGGTGCCGGCTCGGCAGAACGCGCGGCAGAGCAGGTCGATCGCCTCATCGCTGCCGCGCCCGAGCAGCACCGAGGCGGGGCTGACCGCATAGAGCTCGGCGAGCCGCTGCACCAGTGCGCGCGGCTGGGGCTGTGGGTAGCGGTTCAGCCCGTCGCGTCCGTCACCGCCGGTCGGATCCCACGGCAGCTCATTGGCGTGCAGACGCTGCAGTTCGGGGCGCCAGGCGGCGTGTTCATACACGCGCAGCGCCACGATGTCCGCGCGCGCCAGTTCGGTGACCCAGCTCATGACGGGCCGCCCGCCGCGAGCGCCTGCAGCCGACAGGTGACGGCGGCCGCATGCGCATCCAACCCTTCCAGACGCGCCAGGGTGACCGCGGTCGGACCGAGCGCGCGCAAGCCCTCGGGCGTGAGCTCCTGCACCGTGATGCGCTTGAGGTAATCGGGTACGCCGAGGCCGCTGTAGGCGCGCGCGTAGCCGTAGGTCGGCAGCACGTGGTTGGTGCCCGAGCAGTAATCGCCCATCGGTTCCGGCGACCAGGCGCCGAGAAACACCGAACCGGCATTGACGATGCGCTCGAGCAGCGCGCGCGGCTCGCGGACCTCGAGGATCAGATGCTCGGCGGCGTAGGCATTGGCCACGGCCACGGCACTCTCGAGGTCCTCGACCACGAGCGCTCGGCTGGCGCGCAGGGAATGCTCGAGGATGGCCCGGCGCGAGAGCGTCGCGGCCTGCCGCTCGACGGCCGCCGCCACGGCCTGCGCGAGCGCCGCGCTCGGGGTGACGAGCAGCGCCTGGGCGCGCGGATCGTGTTCGGCCTGCGCCAGCAGATCGGCGGCGACGAAGTTCGGATCGGCGCTCGCATCGGCGATCACCATCACTTCCGAGGGGCCGGCCGGCATGTCGCACGCAGCGCCGAGCGGATCGGTGGCGACGATCTGTTTGGCGGCGGTGACCCAGGCGTTGCCCGGGCCGAAGATCTTGTCGACCTTCGGGAGACTCTCGGTACCGTAGGCGAGGGCGGCGATGGCCTGCGCGCCGCCGATTTTGAACACCTGCTCGACCCCGCACAGCTCGGCGGCGAGCAGCACGGCCGGATGCGCCCGGCCGCTGCGATCCGGCGGGGTGCACAGCACGCGCTGCGGGCAGCCGGCGATCCGCGCCGGCACGGCGAGCATCACCACGGCCGAGGGCAGGGGCGCGGAGCCCGCCGGGACATACAGGCCGACGGCCTCGATGGGCCGGTAGATCCGCTCGCAGCGCACCCCGGGGACGGTCTCGAGACTGACGCTGCTGAGGTCTTGGGTGCGGTGAAAGCGCTCGACGTTCTCGATGGCGCGCTCGAGCGCTGCGCGTTGCTCGGCGTCAAGGGCGCTGTGCGCGGCGGCGAACTCACTCGCGCTCACCCGCAGTGTTTCGAGCTCGGTCTGGTCGAACCGGCGCGTGTACTCGCGCAGCGCCGCATCGCCGCGCACGCGCACCGCCGCGATGATTTCGCGCACCAGCGCCTCGATGTCGGCACGGGCCTGCTGCACGGGTCGCTCGAGCGCCGCGCGTCGTTCGCTCTCGTTGAGCGCGTTCCAGTGGAGGATGCGCATCGGTTCAGGAGAGCATCTTTTCCACCGGCAGTACCAGCAGTGCGCTGGCGCCGGCCTGCTTCAGCCGCTCGAGCGTCTCCCAGAACACGTTCTCGCGGCACACGGCGTGAACGGCGACTCTGTCCGGGAAGCCCTCGAGCGGAATGATGGTCGGGGATTCGCTGCCGGGCAGCAGCCGGCGGATCTCCTCGAGCGCCGCACGCGGGGCGTGCAGCATGATGTATTTGCTCTCGCGCACCTGCTGCACGCCCTCGATGCGCATCATCAGCCGCTCGACCCACTCGTTCTTCAGCGGCGGCAGCGTGACCGGCGTGCGGATCAGCACCGCGTGGCTCTCGAGCACGGTCTCGACCTCGCGCAGGTGGTTGGCCTGCAGCGTCGAGCCGGTGGACACGAGGTCGCAGATCAGATCGGCGCGCCCGAGACGCGGGGCGATCTCCACCGCCCCGGAGAGCGTGACGATCTGCGCGCTGATCGAGCGCTCGCGCAGATAGTGCTCGAGCAGGTACGGATAGGTGGTCGCGATGCGCTTGCCCTCGAGGCTGCGCGGCCCGTCGAACGGCTGGCCCTCGGGCACGGCGAGGGAGAGGCGGCAGCGACCGAAATCCAGGGTGCGCAGCGTCTCGAAGCGCACCGGGTGCCCGCGCGCAGCCAACTCGTGGCGCTTCTCCTCGAGCACGTTCAGACCGACCAGTCCGAGGTCGCACACGTCCTCCTGCACCAGGTCCGGGATGTCATCGTCGCGCACGAACAGCACATCGAGCGGCATGTTCTCCCCGAAGGCCATCAGCTGGTCCTTGCCGCGGGAGATCTTCAGGCCGCAGCGCGTGAGCAGATCGAGCGACGGGTCGGTGAGGCGGCCGGATTTCTGGATCGCGAGCTTCAGGCGTGGCTCATCCATTGCGGGCTCCTTCCCGGCGGCGGGGCGGGGTGGTCGGTTCGCTCGAGGCCGAGGCCGCGGCGCGCGCGGCGTGCAGGTGCCACTTGCCCAGGCGCTGCGCCACCAGTCCGTAGCCGCCGTTGCCGGTGGCGAGGAAGCGTGCCACGCGGCCGATGGTCGTGACGCTGACGCCGGTGAGGTGGTGGATCTCCCGGTACGGCAGGCCGCGACTGAGGTAATCGACCACCGACCAGCGATCGGACATCGCCTGCAGCTCCGCCGGCGTGCACAGATCGCGGAAGAAGGCGCGGACCTCCTCGGCGTCGCGCAAGGCGGCGATGGCGGTGTACAGATTGCGCTCGGCGAGCGCTTCCTGGCGGGGCGTGAGGCTGCGGTGTGTCTTCATGCCGGTGGATCGTATTAACGTGCTAGTACAATAGCACGACGCACCGAAGGAGCGCCAGAGGGTGCGAGGATGCGTCCACGGCCCCGGCACTCGGGGCGGTGAGCCGAGCGCGGCCGGCCGCTTGGCCGCTGCGCGGCGAGGTCTGTGGTGTGGCGGGGATGTCCGTATGGGCAGGGGCGCGACGGCCCGTAGAGTGGTGCGATCGGAGCCTCGGGCAGGCCCGCTGCGGAGCACAACGTCATGCGTGTCCGGATCGTGGTGGCCGATCAGGCCGAGGCGCGATTTTTCGATCTCGCGCCGCCCGCGACGACCCTGCAGGTGAGCGGTCGACTGCTCGATCCGAGTGCGCGTCTGCACGAGCGCGAGCGGGTCAGCGACCGCCCGGGGCGGGTGTTCGATCGGGCACCGGCCGCCGGCGCCCGTCGCGGCGCGCGGGCCCATCATGACACCGGTGGGGAGCGCTCGGCGCGGCGTGAGTCGACGGTCGTCTTCGTCCGGCGCATCGTCGCGCAGCTCGAGCAGGCCCATCAGCAGGGGCGGTTCGAGCGGCGGGTGCTGATGGCCCAACCGCACGTCCTCGGGATGCTGCGCGCTACGCTGCCGGTGCAGCTCGAGCGTTGCGTGGTCGCGCAGGTGCACAAGGACCTGGTGCACCAGGGCGAAGAGGCCGTGCGCGCGCACATTCCGCCGCACGCACTGGGCTGAAGGCGGCTCGGTGCATCGGCCGGCTTGACCGGGGCCATCGCTCCTCCTACACTTTTGGCTCAACTCATCGAGACCGGCTGAGGGATAGGCCCTTAGACGCCGGGGCAACCGCCAGACCTAACCCGTCTGTAAAGGTGCCAACTCCTGCGATGTATCCGGACCCGACTGCGGGCGCGGAAGGCATCGACAGATGAGCGAACTGTGTAGCTCCGCGCGAACCCGTGCGGGGATGGACGCAGCCTGCCTGCCAGACCCCTGGCAGGCCGCTCCGCGAGTGCTCGGTGACACGAGAGGACAGCGGAGCCATCCATGAACGCGATTGCCGAGGTTCGCCCGATCGAGGCGCAGTCCCCCCTGCGGGGTGCCCCGAGTGAGTCCGTGCGCGAAGGGATTTTCGAGATGCCCGGCGGGCTGCATCTGCACCACGGCGGGCGGCTGCCCGATGTGCGCATCGCCTGGCGGCTCGCCGGTACGGCCACGGCGCCGGTGGTCTGCGCGCTCGGGGGGATTTCCGCCCATCGGCGCGTCTGTCTCACCGAGCCGCCTCGCCAGAGCTGGTGGGGGGAGATTGCCGGTCCGGGTCGCCCGCTCGACACCGAGCGGTGCCGGGTGCTGAGCTTCGATTATCTCGGCGGCAGCGGGGAGAGCACCGGCCCGTGTTCCGGGGCGCCGTTCCCGAGCATCTCCACCTACGATCAGGCCGAAGTGCTCGCACGCCTGCTCGATCATCTGGGCATCAAGGCGCTGCGGGCGATCGCCGGCGGCTCCTACGGTGGGATGGTCGCACTCGCCTTCGGGGAGCGCTTCCCCGAGCGCGTCGGTGCGCTGATCGTGCTGTGCGCCACGGACCGGCCGCACCCGTTGGGATCGGCCTGGCGGGCGGTGCAGCGCGACATCGTGCGATTTGGACTGCAGGCCGGCCGCCCGGGCGAGGCACTCGCGCTCGCCCGGGCGCTCGCGATGTCCACCTACCGCAGCGGCGAGGAGTTTGCCGCGCGCTTCGCCGGCCCGCCGGTGTTCGAGGAGGGGCGGGTGCGCCTGCCGGTCGAGCGCTACCTGGCCGCGCGCGGGGCGAGCTACGCCGCCGAGCACCGGCCCGAGGCGTTCCTGTGCCTCTCTGAGTCGATCGATCTGCACCGCGTCGAGGCGAGCCGCATCTGCGTGCCGACCACCGCCGTGGCGGTGCGCGAGGACATGCTCGTGCCGCTCACCGAGGTGCGTGCCCTGGTGGCGCGGCTGCACGCGGCGCGGCTGTGTGAGATCTCCTCGATCTACGGCCACGATGCGTTCCTGAAGGAAACCCAACAGCTTCGCGGCGTGTTTGCGCCGCTTTTTGAGAGCACCTGCTGAATGAGCCCGAATCCCGATTCGAAATCACAAGTGACCCGCACCGTGCGCGCGGGCCTGGAGTCCGACCCCTCGAGCGGGGCGGTCGTGCCGCCGATTCATTTGAGCTCGACGTTCGCGTTCCGCGCCTTCGGCGAGAAGGGCCGCTACGACTACACGCGCTCGGGCAACCCCACCCGCGATCTGCTCGGCGCGGCGCTGGCGCAGCTCGAGGGCGGCGCCGGTGCGGTCGTCACGGCCACCGGCATGGCCGGCGTGACGCTCACCGGGTACCTCGTGCCGGCCGGCGGGCGCATCGTCGCGCCGCACGACTGTTACGGCGGAACGTACCGATTGTTCGATGCCTGGCGGCGCCGCGGTGAGCGTGAGGTGGAGTTCGTCAATTTCGCCGACGAATCGGCGCTGCGTGCGGCGCTGGCGCGCCCGGCGGCGCTGCTGTGGATCGAGACGCCGAGCAACCCGCTGCTGCGCATCACGGACATCGAGCAGGTCGCCGCGCTCGGCCATGCCGCCGGCGCCCGGGTGGCGGTCGACAACACCTTCCTGTCCCCGGCCTGGCAGCAGCCACTCGCCCTCGGCGCCGACGTGGTGGTGCACTCCACGACCAAGTACCTCAACGGCCACAGCGACGTGGTCGGCGGGGCGGTGGTGGCGCGCGAGCGCGGCGTGCACGATGAGCTCGCCTGGTGGGCCAACTGCCTCGGACTCACCGGCTCGCCGTTCGATAGTTTCCTCACGCTGCGGGGGCTGCGCACCCTGCATGCTCGGCTCGATCATCACGGGCGCAACGCCCAGAGCCTCGCCGAGTGGCTCGCCGGGGAACCGGGCGTCCAGCGCGTCTATTACCCGGGCCTCGCCAGCCATGCCGGTCACGAGGTGGCGCGGCGACAGCAGCGCGGCTTCGGTGCGATCGTCACGCTCGAGCTCACCGGCGGGCTCGCCGCGGTGCGTGCCTTCTGCGAGGGGCTGGAGTATTTCTCCCTCGCCGAGTCGCTCGGCGGGGTGGAGAGCCTGGTGGCGCATCCGGCGACCATGACCCATGCGGCCATGGACCCGGCCGCGCGTGCCAAGGCGGGACTCACCGACGGGTTGATCCGGCTGTCGGTCGGGATCGAGGCGCTGGAGGATCTGCGCGCCGATCTCGCCGCGGGATTGGCCCGGGCGCGCGCGGCAGGCTAACCGGCCGTGATGCGCTCGATCCTGCCGCGCACCGTGAATGATGTGGTGTCGCGCCCGAGGATGAGGAAAATCCGGTACGCGCTCAGATAGACCATCCGGTTGCGCGAGCGGACGAAGCCGCCGCGTTCGATCGTACAGAGGAGGGTGAGGGCCCGGCCCGGGAGCTCGGCG
>JAKBBE010000125.1 GCA_021826035.1 Pseudomonadota bacterium
TTGGCACGTCAGGTCATTGACGATGGACACCGCGCAGATTCGCATCGTATTGGTCGAGCCGTCCCATCCGGGCAACATCGGCGCAGTGGCGCGCGCGATGAAGAACATGGGTCTTCATCAGCTGGTATTGGTAAACCCGCGGCAGTTTCCCGACCCGGAGGCGCGTGCGCGTGCGTCGGGCGCCGATGACGTGCTCGAGGGCGCGCACGTCGTGCACACCGTCGCTGAGGCACTGCAGGGGTGCGGGTTCGTCGCGGCGACCACCTCGCGCGAACGGGACCAGCATTTCCGGATCGCCGACGTACGTGATGCGGCGGCGCGGCTCGCGCTCGAATCCGCCCGTGGACCGGTGGCGATACTGTTCGGGTCCGAGCGGGCGGGCCTCACCAACGAGCAGCTCGAGGCCGCACATCTGCTGGTGAGCATCCCGGCCAGCAAGGCCTACCCGTCGCTCAATCTCGCCATGGCGGTGCAGATCGTCGTCTACGAGGTGTTCCGGATCGGCGGCGTCGCGGTCGACCCGGCGCCGGCCGCAGGTCCGCTCGCCGAACCGGCGGATCTCGAGCGGTTGTACACGCATTTCGCGGCGGTCCTCGAGGAAGTGGACTTTCGTGACCGTACCCAAAGCGGCACGCACCTCATGGCGCGAATCCGCCGCTTCCTGCAGCGCGCTGAACTGGATCGCAACGAGGTGAACATTCTGCGCGGCTTCCTCACCGCCGTGCAGCGCCGCCGGCGGCGCGCGGGGGAAGGCTAGCTTCCCCCGCGGTGGGCTCAGGTCCCAGGCGTCAGCGCGAGTTCGAACACCCGTCCGTTCACCGAGTGCAGCACCAGCCGGTAGCGGCCGGCCGCGAGCTGCAGTCCGGGTGTGGAGGGCGGTAGCGTGATGGTGGCGCGGGCGCCGACTTTGGCCGTGATGCCGGCATACCCGGCGCCAAAGCGGTTGTACGGGTAATCGTTGACGAACGCACTCGGCGGCAGTGCCGCGAGCGCGCGGCTGCCCCAGTGCTCCACGATCTGTCCGCCCGGACCGAGCAGGTGCGCACGCACCACATTGGCGGGCGCCGCCGGCGTGCCGGCATCCAGATAGGCGCTGAAGCGCACGGTGCCCTCGTGGGTGAGGCGGCCGGCCGAGAGGCTGATGTGGTGCGCGGCTGGACTGACCGGGCCGCCATGAAACGGCGTCAGCACCGAGCCCCGGTAGTAGTTGTAGGTGAGCACGACGAACAGCATCGTCACCGTGACACCGATCAGACTCCAGCGCTTCAGTCGCTCGAGCGGCCACGGGCCGCTGCCGAACCATTGGAACCATCCGGCGGCCGCGAGGCTCGGTCGGCGCTTGAGCAGCCAGGCATCGAGCGACCAGGCGCCGCCGCCGGCGAGCAGTAGCGCGACCCCCATGCCGAAATTCGCCGAGGCCATGGTCCACTCATCGATGCACGTGGCGCCCTGCCAGCCGAACAGCAGCATCAGCACGACGCTCAGGCCGATGGTCACGAGCGCGGAGAGTCGGGTCATGAAGCCGAACAGCAGAAACAGGCCGAACACCAGTTCGGCGGCACTGAACAGAATGACGCCGGCATAGAGCAGGGCGAAGTGATGCAACAGGTAGTCCACGACGTGGCCCATGCCGAGCAGGGCGCCCGGCATGGCCGTCTGGAACTTGTTGGCCATCCAGCTCGCGGCGTGCGGGTTCAGTTTTGCCGGGGCGTAGATCAAGCGCCGGCTGCCGCCGCCCCAGTAGATCCACCCTTGCACGAAGCGCACGGCGAGCAGCGCGAGGCCGAGCTGTCGCCAGAGGCCGGCGCTCTCGGGGGAGGACGCGGTCGATGCGATCGGTGTGCTCATGGAGTGCTCCGGTGCCGCCTCAGCGGCGCTGCGCGGCGCTCGGGGGCGCCGGTTTGAAGCCGTAGCGGGCGAAGATGCGCTCGGCGGTGCCCGAGCGTAGGAACGCGAGCCAGGCGCGCGCGGCCCGCGGATGCCGTGCGCCGCGCACCATTGCGGCGGCGTAGATCGCCGTGACGTTGTCCGCCGCCGCGATGTCGACGTGGCTCAGCGGGTGGCCGATCTGCTCCTGAAAAATCGCTTCAGATTTCCACGTGACGCCGGCGTCGGCGATGCCTTGCATGAGGAACAGCGGTGTCTGGCGATGGTGGATGTGCGTGAGGATCGTTTGTCCATCGGCGACTTTGCTGACGTACACCGTGTGGGCGAGCGCCGGCCCGCCGGCCCGCTCGAGGGCCATGCGGATCTGGCGCGCCACGCCTTCCCAGGCCGGGTTCGGCATCGCCAGGCGCACGCCCGGCCGGCCGAGATCGGCGAGGTCCGCGATGTGCGCCGGGTTGCCGGCCGGCACCATGATGGTCAGGGTGTTGGTGGCGTACGGGACCGCGGGCGGCACCAGCCGTCGTGCGGCGATCTGTCCCCGGACCTTCTTCAGTCCCGCCGCGTACACATCGGGTGCGACGGTGAAGGTCAGGTTACCGGAGGTGAACGTGCCGCCGTTCGCCATGGCCTTGATCAGCAGGCCGGGCGGCAGCGTGACGTAAAAGATGCGCCCGCGCAGTCGAGGATGCTGCACGGAGAACGCCTGCACCAGCGGTGCCATCGCGAAGTAGTAGTTGCCGCCGACGAAGATCACGAGCGCCGGGTGATCGAGGCTGCCGTGGAAGTCCGGCATGTCGTCGACTTCCGGCACGGTGATGCTCAGTCCCTGGTGCAGCGCCGGATCGTTCGCGCCCTGCGACCAGGGCGGATACAGCCGCTCGGCGTAGTGCGGCGGGGCAGCCGCTCGGCCGGCTCCGGCGGCATGCGCCGGGCCGGCGAGCAGTGCGGCGAGCATGGCGCCGGCGAGTGCAGTGAGATGTCGTGCAATCATGAACGTCTCCTGCGGCCGGCTCGAGCGGCCGCGGCGATTACATGCGCACCAGCGCATAGCCTTTGTTCTGCAGAATGATCACGGTCGAGAGCGCCGAGAGTGCGACGTGCACGTCGGGGTCGACTTCGGAGGGGTTCAGGTGCATGTCCCCGAGGGCGTTGCCGCAAACCAGCAGCCGCACTCCGGCCTTGCGCAGCGTGGCGAGCAGCGCGAGGTTGGGATTGGGGTGACCGAACTTCGCCCGATAGGCGGCCGCGTCGAGCACGATCGGCGTCGCCGGTCCGTGGATGATGACCGCGAACTTCATGTGCTGCAGCGGAACGCCGGCGGCGGCGAAGATGTTGATGGTGCGCGCAATGTGATCGAGACCCGGATTGACCCGATCGGCCTGCGCCTTGCCTTGCGTGACGTCGAACAACGCGTGGTAGGTGGTGTGTGCGGTCGGCCGCACGACGACACCCGGCCAGGTATGTTCCGGGCCGTAACCCTTGATGACCGGGTAGTGCCAGAAGCCAGCCGGTTGTGCCGTGGCTGCGCCCGCGGCGAGCAGACCCAGGGCCAGAGTGCAAAACAGCACGGAGCGTGAAGTCATGGGAGTGTCCTGTGTGAGGGGAGTAGGGTGCGGACGGACGCCATCATTACGCCGCGCGAGATATATCTCAATTGCATCTATATGCATGGAGATATATCAATTGTGCATTGCTCTACCTCGGCGCCGGACCTGATCCCAGACCTGATCCCGGATCCGATATGACCTGCGGCAACGCTCAGGGCATCATGTGCAGGGTAAGCGGCTGCCCTGATCTGCGGCCCTGATGTCCCATGATGGATACCTCTGCACCGATCTACCTCGACTACGCCGCGACGACCCCACTCGATCCGGCGGTCATCGTGGCCATGACCGACTGCCTCGCGGCCGAAGGCGGTCGGGGCAATCCCGCCTCGCTGCACGGCTGGGGGCGGCGCGCCGCGGCGCGGATCGAGACGGCGCGCTCCGAGATCGCGGCCCTGATCGGGGCGGTGGCCGAGGAGATCGTGTTCACGTCCGGGGCGACCGAATCGGACAACCTCGCGCTGCTCGGTGCAGCGCGTGCCGCGGCGGATCGCGGCCGGCATCTGGTGAGCACACGCATCGAGCACAAGGCAGGACTGGATCCGTGCAAGCGCCTGCAGAAGGAAGGGTTCGCGCTGACGCTGGTGGCGCCCGATCAGAGCGGGCAGATCGATCCGCAGGCGCTCGCCGCGGCGCTGCGTCCTGAGACGGTTCTCGTCTCCGTGATGTGGGTCAACAATGAGACCGGCGTGATCCAGGATGTCGCGGCGATCGGTGCGCTGTGCCGCGCGCGCGGCATTCTCTTCCACACGGATGCGGCGCAGGCGGTCGGCAAGGTTCCGATGCGGGTGCGCGAGCTGCCGATTGATCTGATGTCCTTCACCGCGCACAAGTTCTACGGCCCGAAGGGCATAGGCGCGCTCTATGTGCGTGACGGCGTCCGCGCTCGGCTGCAGCCGCTGCTCTACGGTGGCGGCCAGGAGCGCGGGCTGCGTCCCGGCACGCTGCCGACGCACCAGATCGTCGGCTTTGGCGCGGCCTGCACGCTGGCCCGTGCGGCGCTCGAACACGAACCGCAGCGGCTTGCCGCCCTGCGCGAGCAGCTCTGGGCGCACTTCGGAGCGCTCGGTGGCGTGCACCTCAACGGGGCGGGTGCGCCGCGGGTGCCTGGGATCCTGAATGTGTCCATCGAAGGCGTGGAGGGCGAGAGCCTGGTCACCGGCCTGTCCGATCTGGCCGTGTCCACGGGGTCTGCCTGTAACTCGGCCTCGGCGGAGCCCTCGTACGTGCTGCGGGCGCTCGGCCGCGACACCGAGCTCGCGCAGAGTTCGCTGCGCTTCAGCCTGGGTCGGTTCTCTCAGCCGGCGGACATCGAGGCGGCTGCGGCCGCCGTGCGGCGCGAGGTGATGCGGTTGCGCGCGCTGTCTCCGGCGGCCGAGCCGCAGAGGTCCGCCTCCGAGGCGCAGCTCGTTGGAGAGGCGGGCGGTCCGGGCCGGGACGTCTGGGTCCGCTTCCGATTGCGGGTCGAGGCGGGTCGCGTCGCGCACGCGGCGTACCGCGTTTATGGCTGTCCGCACACGATGGCGGCCGCGGCGTGGCTCGCCGAGAGAGTGCAGGGCCGAGCGGTGGCGGACGTCGTGCCGGGTACGCCGCAGGAGTGGGCCGCCGCGTTGAACGTCCCGGCCGAGAAGCTCGGCCGCCTGCTCACGCTCGAGGATGCGCTTCGGGAATGTCAGCGGCGGGGCGTGACCGTGTAGAATGACCGTGCATCAGAGTTCGTGACTGCCTATGGCCATCTCGCTCACCGAATCCGCCGCTCACCGTATCCAGAGCTTTCTTGCCGCCCGCGGGCACGGCATAGGGCTGCGGCTCGGCGTGCGCAAGACCGGCTGCTCGGGCTTCGCTTACGTCGTGAATTATGCCGAGGAGCAGCAGCCCGATGACCTCGTGTTCGAGGATCGGGGCGTCAAGGTGTACGTCGACCCGCAGAGTCTGCCGCTGATCGATGGGACCACGGTGGATTTCGTCAAGCAGGGTCTGAATGAAGCCTTCCGCTTCCGCAACCCGAACGTGCGGGGCGAATGCGGCTGCGGCGAGAGCTTTTCGGTCTGATCCGCGGCGTCGGCCGTCGGCCGATATCGTAAAAATCTTTTGTAATCCGCCACTTCGGCCGCCGCGCCAAATTGCCTCCTGCCGGTATCACCGGGTAGACTGTCGCGCTCGATGACGGCCTGCGGGCTGCTCTCCCGCACGGGGGGCACCGGGCAGGACCGTCTTCCGTTCAGCATTCACAGCTCCCGAAAGGTCAATTCGCATGGCGCTCGAGCGCACTTTGTCCATCGTCAAGCCCGACGGCGTCGCCCGCAATCTCATCGGCGAGGTCTACCGCCGTTTCGAGACGGCCGGTCTGTCCATCGTCGCCGCCCGCATGCTGCAGCTCTCCGAGCGCGAAGCGGAAGGTTTTTATGCCGTGCACCGCGAGCGGCCCTTCTTCAAGGACCTGGTGCGGTACATGACCTCCGGCCCGGTGATCGTGCAGGTGCTCGAGGGCGAGAATGCCATCGCGCGCCACCGCGAAATCATGGGCGCGACGGATCCGAAGAAGGCCGCGCCGGGCACGATCCGCGCCGACCTCGCCGAAAGCATCGAGCGCAACGTCGTGCACGGCTCGGACGCCGCCGACACCGCCGCACGCGAGATCGGTTATTTCTTCAGCAGCACGGAGCTGCACCCGCGCGGCTGATGCCGCCCTGCCGGCCATGAGCGAGCTCGCCACGACCACGAATCTGCTGGGACTGCCCCGGAGCGAGCTCGAGCAGTTCGTGGCGCAGCTCGGCAGCAAGCCGTTCCGGGCGCGCCAGCTGATGCAGTGGGTCTACAAGCGCGCCGAGCCCTCGTTCGAGCGCATGACGGACCTCGCCAAGTCCTTCCGCGCCGAGCTCGCTGCACGCGCCTGCGTGCAGCCGCCGGAGATCCTCACCGAGCAGCGCTCGGCGGACGGTACGCGCAAGTGGTTGCTGCGGGCCGACGGCAGTCAGGCCTTCGAGATGGTGTACATCCCGGAGCCCGATCGGGCGACGCTGTGCATCTCCTCGCAGGTCGGGTGCGTGCTCGACTGCGCGTTTTGTTCGACCGCGCAGCAGGGGTTCAACCGCAATCTGACCACGGCGGAGATCGTCGGACAGGTCTGGCTGGCGAACCGGGAACTCGCCGGCACCGTCGCGGACCTGGCGCGCGATCGCGCCGTCACCAACGTGGTGCTGATGGGCATGGGCGAGCCGCTCGCGAACTTCCGCAACGTGGTGCCGGCCCTTGAGATCCTGCTCGATGACTTCGGCTTCGATCTGTCGCGTCGGCGCGTGACGCTCTCGACCTCCGGGCTCGTGCCGCAAATCTACAAGCTGGCCGAGCACAGCAACGTGGCACTCGCCGTTTCACTGCACGCCCCCGACGATGCGCTGCGCAATGAGCTGGTGCCGATCAACCGCAAGCATCCCATTGCGGAGCTGCTCGAGGCCTGTTGGTATTACATCGATGAGCGCAACGGCCGCAGCGTGACTTTCGAGTACGTGCTGCTCGCCGGCGTGAACGATTCGCGTGCGCAGGCGCGCGCGGTGGCCGCGCTGCTCATCGGGCATCCGGCCAAGGTCAACCTCATTCCATTCAATCCTTTCCCCGGGACGCAGTTTCGCCGCTCCTCGCCCGAGGCGGTGCACGCGTTTCGCGACGAACTGCTGCGCCGCGGCGTGCTGGCCACCGTGCGGCGCACACGCGGCGATGACATCGATGCGGCCTGCGGCCAGCTGGCCGGCCGCGTCATCGACCGGACCACGGTGCGCCTCGGCAGCCGCACCTTTGCGCTGGCGGTGCAGGCATGAGGGGTGCGCGCCGCTGGTGCGTCTTGCTCGCCGGATCGCTGGCCGCAGCGCTGCTCGCCGGCTGCGCCAATCCGCAGCGGGTCCGTGACCAGCACCAAGCGGCAGTGTTCAACACCGAGCTCGGCGTCGCATACATGCAGCGCGGACAGCTCGCGATCGCCAAGCGCAAGCTCGATCGGGCGCTGCGCGAGAATCCGGACGACGCGAATGTGCACAGCGCCCGGGCGTTGCTGTTCGAGCGGCTCGGCCAGCCGGCGCGAGCCAACCGCGAGTTCCGCGCTGCGCTCGAGCTGGCGCCGCACAACCCGGACTACGAGAACGACTACGCGATCTACCTGTGCAATGCCGGGCGCACCCAAGCGGGGGTCAAGTACTTCCTCGCTGCGGCCCGCAATCCGCTCTACCTGACGCCGGCGGACGCCTACAACAACGC
>JAKBBE010000021.1:0-8018 GCA_021826035.1 Pseudomonadota bacterium
ATCGGTCGGCAGACTCGCCGCTCATGGAATCCTCCAAAGTGCCCAATTTTGGACTGCAGGCGCGACAGGTGCGAAGCCGTAAGAGGTATATTACGCGCACCTTCAGCCGCGTGTACTTCAGTCTGGGCCCGACCGGGAAAGCCTACCGGACGATCAACCAGTACACGCCGCATCGGCGATGCCGGTGGTTATGCCGAAGGCACAAGGTGCGCAACTCGGGAGCCAATCGCTTCCCCTACGAGTACCTCTACGACACGTTGGGACTCGTCGAGCTCTCCGCCGTACCGGCCGACTTTCCGAGAGCGATGGCCTGAGACCTTGTCCGAGAGCCGCATGCGGTCCCGCATGTCCGGTTCGATGAGCGGCGACTGGAGACGGCGTCATGGGACCTCGATTGCGACACCGCCAGACGAAAGGGGCGGCAACAGCCGAGAGGCGCCTACAACCACCGCGCCAGTCGTCGACTCTACCCATGGTTAGGCTGGTTTGGAGCTTGCCGTGACGCAACCCATTGAACGCGATGCCATCTACCGGTGTCGGCCAGCGGTGTGCGAAGGCGTAAGGTTCAGCGTACACGCCCGCAAGGCTCTCCAATCAAGCACAACCTATCCTGAAGCTTAGGTGTAACAAAGTCGAGAAATGCGCGAACCTTCAGGGGCTGCTGCTGCCGCTTGGCATGCGTGATCTGCACCGGGCACGCTGGGGGTGCCCACTTGGTTAAGATCGAAACCAAGATGCCGTCGTGCAGACTGGGGGCCGCTTGATACGACCTGACGCGTGCGATTCCCACGCCCGCCACAGCTGCGGCGATTGCCGCGTCGGCCGTGTTGACCGAGTAGCGCGGCTGAACGGTCTGTTGCTTTAGTCCATGGGGGCCCACGAAGGGCCAATCTCGATCCGGCTCCAAGCCCTCGAATGCGATGCAGTCATGCTCCGCAAGCTCGGGAGGTGACGTAGGTGTGCCACGCCTGCGCAAATAATCGGGGCTGGCGCAAACGATCCAACTGATTTCCCCGACACGCCGTGCGACCAGCGTGCTGTCTGGAAGGAAACCAATTCGTACTGCGACGTCGATGTGCAGCTCGACCAGATCGATCACTGCGTCGGTCAGAATAAATCGCACATTGACTTCGCGATAGGCGGTGAGAAATTCATGAATGATCGGCGCCAAGTGCAGTTTGCCGAACATGATCGGTGCTGTCACCAGCAATTCTCCGCGCGGCGCCTGATACTCTCCGGATGCGGCCCGTTCAGCTTCGCTCAGTTCTTCTAAGACACGCCGCGCCGAGGCGACAAAGGCCGCGCCCGCTTCCGTTAGCAACAGCTTGCGGCTGGTGCGGACGACTAATTGCGATCCGAGGTGTGCCTCCAGGTCCGACACGCGTCGGCTGACGGTGGGTAGTGGCACACCCAGTGCTCGCGAGGCGGCCGATAGGCTGCCGCCGTCGGCCGCGGCGACCAGGGTACGCATGGCTTCGAAGCGATCCATCGTGGTTTCCGAATAACGGAAGTAAGCTTTTCGATTTTACTAGCTACTACCACTCTTCGGAAGGGCTTATAAAGCCATCCTCGTGTGACGACGGTCGTCATACGAGGAAGTGTCCTCAAAACTGCTTGCTCCAAGGGACCGGATAGAGGTCATGCACGGCATTGTGCCGCTCTGCACGCTTCCAATTCCTATCTGCTGCTCTGTGCGTTAAGGAAACTGACTATGTCCGCTCACTTCAACACCATCGACGTCGATGGTCTCAAAGTCTTCTACCGCGAAGCTGGCGCTTGCACTCGCCCGACGGTACTGCTGCTACATGGCTTCCCCAGTGCGAGCCATATGTTCCGCGACCTGATCCCCGAGTTGGCGACTCACTATCACGTCGTGGCGCCCGATTTGCCGGGCTTTGGCATGACGGAGCAGCCGGCGCGAGAGGAGTTTGCCTACACCTTTGAGAACATCAGTAAGGTGATTGATCGCTTCACCGAAGTGCTGGGTATAGAAACATTCGCCATTTACGTATTCGACTACGGTGCGCCAGTGGGCTTCCGATTGGCGGTCAAGAATCCACGACGGGTCACTGCGATCGTCACACAGAACGGCAACACCTATCTTGAGGGCCTATCAGACGCCTTCGCACCAGTGCAGGCGTACTGGAAGGAGCCGAATCAGGCCAACCGTGACGCGCTGCGCGGTTTCCTGTCACCTCAGACTACGTTGTGGCAATACACCCACGGCGTTGCCGACCCAAGCTTGATATCCCCGGATGGCCGCAACCTGGATGACTTCTATCTGGCACGGCCCGGGAATGATGAGATACAACTCGATCTGCTGCTCGACTATAAGTCGAACGTGGCGCTGTACGGCACGATCCAGGCATATCTGCGCAAGTACCGCCCACCGGTTCTTGCGGTGTGGGGGAAGAATGATCCGTTCTTTATTCCTCCGGGAGCTGAAGCCTTCAAGCGCGACGTTCCCTCCGCGGACATCCGCTTTGTCGACAGCGGCCATTTCGCCTTGGAAACGCACGCGCACGAAATCGGAGCGGTGATGCGCGAGTTCCTCGGCAAGCATGTCGGCTGATGATCTCCCGCTGGCATTTCGCTGCGAATCGGATACGGGCACCACGAATCATCATTAGCGGATGGATGCGGCGCACCTCGCGTACCCGTCCCGCAGAGATGAAACATGACGAAGTCAGCTGACATCATCCGCAGCTTCTACGAAAAGCTGAAGGCGGGAGATTCTCCTGGTGCGCTGGCACTAATGGCGCACGACATCGAGTGGATCACGATGTGGCATTACCAGGTAGTTGGCCGTGGCCCGGAGCGCGTCGCCGAGGGCTTGTTCAAGCCATTGATCGCGGAATGGTCGAGCTTCGCCCTCGAGCCCGCCGAGTTCATCGTGGACGGAGATGCCGTGGTGTCTCTTGGCCGATTTACAGGGGTGCACGGATTGACTGGCAAGAAAGTCACAGCCGGTTACGCACACGTTTGGACAATTAAGGACGACAAGATCTCACGGTTCCGTCAGTACATCGATACGCTGGCAATCGCCGACGCACGCCGCGCATGAGCAGGCCTCCGCTTCCCCCGTTCACGGACGAGGGTGCCATTCAGTACGAATATCGCAATGACGGCGGACAGTGGTATCGCGCCTATAGCAACGAGATCTGGCCGTTCGATGCTGAAGGGGTAATGGAACAACGGCTCGCCAGCATCAACGAACATCCAATCACCAAGGCTGAGCGGAAATTCCACTGGCCGCTCGGTCGCCGTCCCGATGGCCACCCGAGCCTAAGTGATTGCGGGCTGTGAGCCGTACGAGTCGCATTGTGTAATGGAGAGAATTCATGGCCAAACTGCTTTTCATTCAAGCCTCGCCACGTACAATTGGATCCCAGTCGCAGAAAATTGCAGAGATTTATCTCGACACTCTATGTACTCAAATCCCCAAATTAGAGGTTGATACCCTTGATTTGAGGAAAGAGGATCTGCCCGCCTTCGATGGCGACAAGGTGGCGGCCAAAATGAACCTCATGACCGGGAAGGTTCATGATGCTGACCAGCAAATTGCCTGGGATCGTATCGTCGAGGTTGCCAGCCGTTTCATTTCGGCTGACCGCTATCTATTTTCGGTACCGATGTGGAATGGTGGTATTCCCTATCGTCTTAAGCAATACATCGACATCATTCACCAGCCGGGGCTGACTTTTGGGTTGAATCCGGAGAGCGGCTATATTGGGCTTCTAAAAAACAAGCACGCAACGTTGGTTCTGACTTCCGGAGCCTTTGCGCAAAATCGACCCGCGCCGGCATTCGGCGTGGATCATCATTCTACGTATTTACGATCCTGGCTAAATCAGGCGGGCGTATCAGCGATCGATGAGTTGCGGTTTCAGCCGTCGTTGGTGACGCCAGACCCGGCCGGTGAATTCGAGCGCGCCAAGCAGGAGGCCGGGCGCCTGGCTCTCACACATTGGCGAGCGCTGACAGGATCGGGAGGAAAACTCCAGTGAAATCCACCTTGGCGAGCACGACTTACCATCGTGTTCAGGTGGACGGCGTCGGAATATTCTACCGCGAAGCAGGTCCGAGAGACGCTCCGACGATCGTCCTGTTGCATGGATTTCCGTCTTCATCGCGCGAATTCGACACGCTCATTCCGTTACTCGCCGCACACTATCATCTGATCGCCCCGGATCTCCCAGGCTTCGGCCATAGCGACGCACCCCAACCGTCGAGCTACACATACACCTTCGATCAATTGGCAAATACGATTGACGCATTTCTGGAAATGCTGAAGATAGATAGATACACGCTATATCTGCACGATTACGGCGCACCGATCTTGCTTCGCATCATGCTGATGCACCCGGAGCGCGTTCACGCGCTCATCATTCAGAACGGCAATATTTACAAGGAAGGATTGGGTGCCAAATGGAAGAAGATCGCCGAATACTGGGCCGACCCCGAGGCACATCCAGAGGTCGTCAACGCATTCCTGTCTTTCGAAGCAACCGAGCAGCGTCATCTCGCAGGTACTTCGCATCCAGAACGGTATAACCCCGATACGTGGACCGATGAATACGCACATCTCTCGAAGCGAGGGCAGCGAGAAATTCAGGCAGCCCTGCTCTACGACTATCGCAACAACGTGGAATCCTATCCGAAGTGGCAGGCCTGGCTGAGAGATAACAGACCGCCTGCGCTTGTTGCGTGGGGTGCGAACGATCCTTCCTTTACGGCGCCCGGTGCGCAGGCCTTCAAGCGTGATCTGCCCGGCGCCGAAATCCATCTGCTGGACGCTGGCCACTTCGCACTCGATGAGAAGATTGACGAGATTGCGAGCCTTATCCTCGATTTCATGGCGAGGCATCCTGGCTGAACTGGATACCACCCCGTGCTATGCGATTGCACTGCTCGAACCACTTTTTTACGGATGTAGCGCTTCAGCATGTGTTTGGCGTTTTCCAGCAGCTAGCGGTTGCTGCGAAAGTAGCGCAGTGAGAATTAATCGGACGGTTGCCCGGTGGCGCGTCTCGACGGCCCGGTGGCGACAGTTGGTGCAGCCCGCCGTGGGCCGCCAAGCCTCTTTCGTGTCTATGGCGGGGCAGCGCCACTTTTGGCGCACTCCTGTAACCTCTGCGCCTCCTCGTGAGCGTCCGCGAGGCCCATGCTCAGCAAATGTCGGCGCGTGTCCCTGCGCTCAGCGATGTGCCGGTTGCGCTGGTTGTGCAGTGCTCCCGTGCGGGAGGTGTAAGGGTTCGTACATTCATACTCGCATGACTGTGCACGGCGGCCGCCAGAAGAGTGCGCAAACTCACTCGGGAGCCGTTCATCGTGACCAAGGGATGCTCAAATGACTCTCGCTGACATTTCGGATATTTCGCAGACGCTCGGCTCAGCCGCGGTCGTTGCTTCGCTCATTTTTGTGGGCATCCAAATTCGTCAAAATACGAACGCCACGAGGGCAACATCTCATCATGCAATTTCAGAAGCATTGAACCGGATCAATTTATTCTGGGCAAGAAATGGCGATGTGACTAAATTGTGGCTATCGGGGATGCACGATAGACGCGCGCTGACAGCGGAGGAACGATGGCGCTTTGACTCAACCGCGCGTGCGTACTTTCACGTCTGTGAGACCATGTACACACAGGCTGGTTTAGGCGTCGGCCACCTGGGAATCGTCAGAGCCGAGGAGAATGGAATCAGGACCGTCTTTTCAGCGGTCGGCATCAGGGAATGGTGGGCGGAAAACGAGTTTGGCTTTTCAACGGAATTTCGTAGCTATATCGAGAGGCTCACAATGCCGGTCGGGTGAGGGAGCTGCGGCTGGAGTCGCCTCAACGCTCCCTTCCCACTGGGGTGTGCGCGGGGCGGTGAGGGTCAGACCAATTCGAGCCGGTGAACGGCTCTTTCGTGGGGGCGTGTGCGACTGGTTGTATCCGTCTGGAAATCTTCCATGATACGCCTGATGCTACTCACACAATCTTCCCCTGCATCGGTCAATGTGAGCTTGCGCGTCGAGCGATGCAGCAGCTTGGTGCCCAGGTACGTCTCAAGCTCTGTCACCTTCCGGCTAATAGTCGGCAGCGGCATGTTCAACGCTTTCGCCGCTGCTGTGAGGCGGCTCTTCTCGACCGTCAGCAGCACGACTGTCATGGCTTCCAATTTGTCCATCGACTCTTCCAGTTGGTGAAAGGCAGACTATAATCCGCGCCATTATCTTCCAAGCCGAAATGCGGCAACATCCGCTCTAGCATCAAGCAACGCTTTTCTATTTCACGCACCGGGTTGAACCCAAAGCTCGACGACCGGGTTGCCTTTCGTTGCTAATCCTAGAACCGTATCAGAGGAGTTGCACAATGAGACCCCCACTGGAAATTGTTAAAGAGCTCTACGCGAAACTGACCGCCGGAGATGCAGGGGGTGCGCTTGCGTTGATGTCCGACGACATCGAATGGATCACCATGATGGATTACAGAGTCGACGGCCGCGGACCACAGGCAGTCCTCAAAGGTATGCTAATGCCTGCAATGCAGGAATGGTCGCCATATTCGTTGACACCGCACGAATTCATCTGCGACGGTGACAAAGTCGTGTCGGTGGGAACATTCAACGGAACAAACCGGGCAACTGGCAAGTACGTGGAAGTCGACTATTCCCACATCTGGGAAGTGAAGGATGGAAAGATCGTGCGGCATCGTCAATTTATCGACACCGGCAAGATCGAGCCAGCTCGACACGCTGGCTGACGCAGTCACTTCACTTCGAGTCAACGCGTAGTACGACCGGTGCAGTGTGAGGTCAGGCCGATCTGGAGATCGGCTTGAGCCCAATGGATATAGTTGTGCTCCGAAAAAATGTCTGCGGTCGCGCTTGCATCAGCAGTGCAACTCTGCCGGGGATCCGCTGACCGGCTTCGACGCGTTTGATTACCGATAGAGCATCCGCGAACGGGGCTTCCAGGCCAATAGAAGAACGGAGTCTTCTTTTGGCTGCTCATGCCACGCGGTCGACTCATCGTCACCAAGATTGACTGCCCGAACGCGGCGTCGAATAATTGTTGAGTAGAGGGAATACAGATGACAGGGATGACGAACACGAAATCGGAGATCCGTACGACGCGCAAGCTATGACAGCCGATATCAATCGTGGACGGTATGCCGCAGCCGGGCCGGAGGCGGAGTTCGAGCCTGGCTCACGCGGGCGCGTGCTTCGAAATCGGTTGCACATCACGTCCGTACGGGCAATGGAGCTGGAAGAATCGGAAGCACTGCTCGCAATAACTCAGCGGTTGATAGACGAGGTGACCGTCGATCAGTGTTTCACGACGAGTGATATATGTGGGATGCACCGGAAGTGGCTTGGTGGCATCTATGAATGGGCCGGCGAGTATCGGAATGTGAACATCTCCAAGGGAGAGTTCATGTTCGCCGCGGCCACGCAGGTGCCTCGGCTCATGCAGCAATTTGAACGCGGGCCGCTGAGAAATTACACGCCGTGCAACATGACGTCGATCGAAGATCAGGCGGCGGCGCTTGCGATCGTGCACGCCGAGTTCATACTGGTTCATCCCTTCCGCGAAGGGAATGGCCGCTGCGGAAGATTGCTTGCGATGCTGATGGGCCTGCAAGCCGGCCTGCCGGCGCTTGATTTCGGAGGCATCCGAGGCGCGAAGAAGCAGGCCTACATTGCCAGCGTGCACTCGGCGATGGACCGCGATTACGGGCCCATGACAGCGATATTCCGCGAAGTGATCGCTCGGACTTTGACGCGATCGGCTAAGAACGTTTCCGTTTAGCTACCGGGCGGCTGGGATCGCTCTTCTGTCGTCGCTTGAAGAGCGTCCGGATCCCCTCGATGGCCGAAGATGTGGTGACCGACTCCATGATGGTGCGGTCCCGCACGTCGCGATCGCGCAGGTACGGATTCGCAGCGGAAAGCTTTGCGCTCATGTGTAATATTCTAGCAGCGCGGGCCGCTTGAGAGGGTGCCTACGGCGGTGTGCCAGGAATGTGCCG
>JAKBBE010000021.1:8118-27597 GCA_021826035.1 Pseudomonadota bacterium
CTGAAAATCCGCGTGTCGGTGGTTCGATTCCACCCCTGGACACCATTAAATCATTGAATATCAACAACATTCTCATCGAGCAGCCATCGGCCGAGGCTTGCTTGGTGGTGAAGAGGCCTTCTTGGGCGGCGGCGTGCCAGGAGCGTGTCGCGTTCAGATTGCGTGTGCCAGGAATGTGCCATGGATACGCGGGTTTGGAGCTCGACAAGCGCTGCAAGTTGTTGAGTTATAAGCCTCTGTATAAGCCGCTATGCGGCTGGTAGTCTCGCGGCATGCCCATTCGGATACTGCCCAGCGAACTGGTTGATCAGATCGCCGCCGGCGAGGTCATTGAGCGGCCCGCCTCGGTGGTCAAGGAGCTGATCGAGAACAGCCTCGATGCCGGCGCGCGCCGCATCGAGGTGGACGTCGAGCACGGTGGCGTCGGCCTGGTGCGCGTGCGCGATGACGGCTGCGGCATCGAGCCGGATTCGCTGCCGCTCGCACTGACCCGCCACGCCACCAGCAAGATCGCCTCGCTCGATGACCTGGAGGCGATCGGCACGCTCGGCTTTCGCGGCGAGGCGCTGCCCTCGATCGGCTCGGTGGCACGGCTGCGCGTGGTGTCGCGTACAGCCGGTGCAGCGCATGGCGCGGAGATCCTCGTCGAAGGCGGCGCGGTCGGGGCGGTGCGACCGGCGCCGCATCCGCCGGGCACGACCATCGAGATGCGCGAGCTCTTCTACAACGTGCCGGCGCGGCGCAAGTTCCTGCGCAGCGCGCCGACCGAGCTCGGGCACATCGCGCGCCTCATCGAGCGGCTCGCGCTGGCGCGGCCGGAGGTGACGGTGCGCCTGCGCAGCGGCGAGCGTCTCGCCATCGATGCCCCGGCTGCCGAGCCGCAGGCCCGCGTCGGGCAGTTGCTCGGAGTGGAGTTCCTTGAGCGTGCCCTCGCGGTGAGTCATGCCGCCGGCCCGGTGCAGCTCACCGGCTGGATCGGACTGCCGACGGCCTCGCGTGCCCAGGCCGATCAGCAGTACTGGTTCGTCAATGGCCGTCCGGTGCGCGACAAGCTGTTGATGAGCGCCGCGCGCCTCGGTTATCGCGACGTGCTCTATCACGGTCGGCACCCAGCGTACGCGCTGTATCTCACGCTCGATCCGCGCCTGGTCGACGTCAACGCACACCCCGCGAAACTCGAGGTGCGCTTCCGGGACAGCCGTCAGATTCATGAGTTTGTGCTGCGAACGCTCGAGCGCGCACTCGCCGCCACGCGCCCGGAGCACGCCGCGGCGCCGGCGGCCCATGCGGCCACGCTGCTCGGCACAGCGGCGGTCCCGCCACCTGCGACCGCCCCGGTCGCAGGGCGCCTGGCATTCGAGCCGCCGCGTGGCGGCGGGCAGTGGCGGGCGCACGGGGACTGGGCGCTCGCGGCGGCCGTGCGCGACCTGCCGCCGCCGGCCGAGCCGCTGCCCGACGGGGAGCAGCCCCTGGGACGGGCGCTTGCGCAGCTGCATGGGATCTACATCCTCGCGCAGAGTGCGGACGGCCTGATTCTCGTCGACATGCACGCGGCGCACGAGCGCGTGCTGTACGAGCAGCTCAAGGCCGCCCGAGACGGTCCGCCCGCCTCTCAGCAACTGCTCGAGCCCCTGGTGGTCGAGCTCAAGCCGTACGATCTGGAGCGGTTGATGGAACAGCGTGCCCTCTGGGAGCGCGCCGGCTTCGAGTTCGACGCGCTCGGGCCCGAGCGCCTGGCGCTGCGCCGCGTGCCGGCGCTGCTTGGTGCGCAGCAGCTGGTGCGCATCGTGCAGTCGGTGGCCGAGGACCTCGGCCGCGCGGATCCGACGCATCATCTGGAGGAACTCGCCGACCGCTTCCTCGGCACGCTTGCCTGCCGCACGGCCATCCACGCGCGCCGACAGCTGACCGTGGCCGAAATGGACGCCCTGCTGCGCCAGATGGAGCACACCGATCGGGCCAACCAGTGCAATCACGGTCGACCCACCTGGACACGCCTGACGCTGCGCGAGCTCGATCAGCTGTTTCTGCGGGGACGGTGATGGCCGCGCCGAGCGCGCCGAACGCCGGATCCCGGCCGCCGGTGCTGATCCTTACCGGGCCCACCGGCAGCGGCAAGAGCGAATGGGCCGCACGCCTGGCGGGCGAGGCGCCGGTCGAGATCGTCACGGTCGACTCGGCGCAGGTCTACCGCGGGATGGACATCGGAACGGCCAAGCCTTCGCGCGAGCTGCGTGCCGCAATTCCGCATCACCTGATCGATGTGTGTGATCCGGCCGAGGCGTACTCGGCGGGCCGGTTCGTTGAGCAGGCGTGCGAGGCGATCACCGCCATTCATGCGCGCCGGCGGGTGCCGCTGCTGGTCGGGGGCACCATGCTGTACCTGCGCGCGCTGCTGCATGGTCTGGCGCCGCTGCCGCAGGCCTCGCCCGAGCTGCGCCGCGAGCTCGACGAGCGGGCCGCACGCGAGGGGTGGCCCGCGCTGCACGCCGAACTCGCGCGCCTCGATGCGCCGGCCGCGGCACGGATCAGTCCGCACGATGCGCAGCGTATCCAGCGGGCGCTGGAGGTCTGCCGCCTCACGGGCGAGCGCCTTTCGGATCTGCAACGCCGCCGCGAGCGGCCGCTCGAGGGTCTGCCGGTGTGGATGTGGGCGATGGCTCCGGCGCAGCGTGACGTGCTGCACCGGCGGATCGCCGAGCGGTTCGCGGCCATGATGGCCGCGGGTTTTCTGGAGGAGGTGCGGGCGCTGCATGGGCGGGCTGACCTGACGGAGCGGCATGCCTCGATGCGCTCGGTCGGCTACCGGCAGCTCTGGGGCCACCTCGAGGGGCGCTACGGGCTCGCGGTGGCGATCGAGCAGGGCATCGCCGCCACGCGCCAGCTGGCCAAACGCCAGTTCACCTGGATGCGTTCCGAGCCGCTCGCCGAGTGGGTCGACCCTGAGACTCAGGCGTTGTCGTGGAACCGCGACGTCCGGCGTCGCCTGGGCACGCCCGCCCTATGAAATGCACCGCGAAGTGCTAATATTATAGGTCCGTAACGCTAAGCCTGCCGCGACGGCGGGCGCTTGCATGACTCCCCGTAGGGGCGCGCTCCGGCGATCCCCGCCTGCCAACAATTACAATCTGTGAGAATAAGGAGAACCCGATGGCCAAAGGCCAATCGCTCCAAGATCCTTTCCTGAACGCGCTGCGCAAAGAGCGGGTGCCGGTGTCGATTTACCTCGTCAACGGCATCAAGCTGCAGGGCCAGATCGACTCGTTCGATCAATTCGTCGTGCTGCTGCGCAACAGCGTCAGCCAGATGGTCTACAAGCACGCCATCTCGACGGTGGTCCCGGCCCGCAATGTCCGCCTGCCGTCCGACGAAGAGGGTGCCGCGGAGCCCACAGTCGAGTGACCCTGGCCATCCAGCGCCCGCGCCGAGAACGGATCCGTGTTCGAACGCCCGCGTTCGGGTGAGCGCGCGCTCCTGGTCCGCATCGGCTTTGGAGGGCCGGTCGACCCGGAGGAACTCGAGGAGTTCCGGCAGCTGGCCCGCTCCGCCGGGGCGGAGCCCGTGGCCACCGTAACCGGCCGGCGCGAGCGGCCGGATCCGCGTTTTTTCGTCGGCAGCGGCAAGGCGGAAGAATTGCGCCAGGCGGCCGATGGTGCGCTCGCCGAGGTGATCCTCGTCGATCACGCGCTCTCGCCCAGCCAGGAGCGCAACCTCGAGAAGCTCACCGGGCGGCGGGTGCTCGACCGCAACGGCCTGATCCTCGACATCTTCGCGCAGCGCGCACGCAGCTTCGAAGGCAAGCTCGAGGTCGAGCTGGCGCAGCTGCGCCACATCGCCACCCGACTGGTGCGGGGCTGGACGCACCTGGAGCGCCAAAAGGGCGGCATCGGCATGCGGGGTCCGGGCGAGACGCAGCTCGAGACTGACCGGCGCCTCATCGCCCAGCGCGTCAAGCTGCTGACGCGTCGTCTGGCCAAGCTGCGCCAGCAGCGCGAGACCGGACGTCAGGTGCGCGCGGAGATTCCGGTGCCCTCGCTGGCGCTGGTGGGCTACACCAACGCCGGCAAGTCGACGCTGTTCCGCACGCTCACCGGCGCGGACGCCTACGTAGCCGATCAGCTGTTCGCGACGCTCGACCCGACCGTTCGGCGCATCACGCTGGCCGGTGGAACCCAGGTCGTGGTGGCCGACACCGTCGGGTTCATCCGCGACCTGCCGCACGAGCTGGTGGCGGCGTTTCAGTCGACGCTCACCGAGGCGCGCGAGGCGACGCTGCTGCTGCACGTCGTCGATGCGAGCGATCCGCTGCGCGACCAGCACATCGCGCAGGTCAACGAGGTGCTCGCCCAGATCGGCGCGCAGTCCATTCCGCAGCTGCTCGTGTACAACAAGATCGACCGGCTGGGCCGCGCCGCCGGCATCGAGCGCAGTGCCGAGGGCGAGGCGAGCGCGGTGTGGATCTCGGCGGCCGGGCGCCAGGGGATCGAGCTGCTGCTCGCGGCAGTGGCCGAGCGGCTCTCGCGCAGCATCCGCGATGCGCGCGTGCGTCTGCCGCCGGGTGCCGGTGCGCTGCGCTCGCGCCTGTACGCGGCGAAGGTGGTGCGCGCCGAGCAGGCCGGCGAGGATGGCTCGATCGAGCTGGCCGTGCAGATGCCCGACGCGGAGGTGCTCGCCCTGGCCAAGACGCCCGGGGTGGAGATTCTCGAGGCGCAACATCCGGATGTCTGACTGAGGAGCGAGACTGAAGTGGGCAGATTCGTAGTCGTGATCGGCACGCAGTGGGGCGATGAGGGCAAGGGCAAGGTCGTCGACCTGCTCACCGAGCGCGCCGCCGCCGTGGTGCGCTTCCAGGGCGGACACAACGCCGGGCACACGCTGGTCATCGGTGGGGCGAAGACCATTCTCTCGCTGATCCCTTCGGGCATCCTGCGCGAGCAGGTGCGCTGTCTGATCGGCAACGGCGTGGTGCTCTCGCTCGAGGCGCTGCTGAAGGAGAGCCGCACGCTGATCGCTCAGGGCGTGCCGGTGTTCGAGCGGCTCGTGCTCTCGCCGCTCTGTCCGCTCATCCTGCCCTCGCACATCCAGCTCGACCAGGCGCGCGAGCGCGCGCGCGGCGCGAACGCCATCGGCACCACCGGTCGCGGCATCGGTCCGGCCTACGAGGACAAGGTGGCACGCCGCGCGGTGCGCGTCGGCGATCTGTTCCAACGCGATCGCTTCGCCGCGAAGCTCGGCGAGGTGCTCGATTTTCACAACTTCGTGCTGCAGCACTATTTCCGCCAGAGCCCGGTGGACTTCCAGAAGACCCTCGATGAGCAGCTCGCCTACGCCGAGACCATCGCGCCGCTCGTGACCGACGTGACGCTCGAGCTCGATCGGCTGCGCCGCGCCGGCGGCAGCGCGCTGTTCGAGGGCGCGCAGGGTGCGATGCTCGATGTGGATCTGGGTACCTATCCGTACGTGACATCGTCCAACACCACCGCCGGGTTCGCCGGCACCGGCTCGGGGCTCGGGCCGCGCGCGTTTGATTACGTGCTCGGGATCGTCAAGGCGTACACCACCCGGGTTGGAGCTGGACCGTTCCCGACGGAACTGTTCGACGGCTACGGGGAGCATCTCTCGCGGGTCGGCCACGAGTTTGGCTCGGTCACCGGACGGCGCCGGCGCTGCGGCTGGTTTGACTCGGTGGCGTTGCGCCGCGCGATCGTTCACTCCAGCGTGTCGGGACTGTGCATCACCAAGCTCGACGTACTCGACGGCCTGGACGTCATTCGCGTGTGCATCGGCTATCGCAGCGGCGGGGAGGTGGTGGCCGAGCCGCCGCTCAGCCTCGAGGGGTACGCCGGGCTTGAGCCGGTGTACGAGGAGCTGCCGGGCTGGCGCGAGTCGACGGTCGGCATCACCGAGTTCGGAGCGCTGCCGGCGAACGCGCGCCGCTACCTGGAGCGGCTCGAGGCTCTGGTGGGGGTGCCCATCGACATCATCTCCACCGGCCCGGATCGTGAACAGACCATCGTCCTGCGCCACCCGTTCGGCTGACGGACTGGACCGCCGTTGGGGGGTGCGCTAGCGTAGGCAGACGGGTGCCCGTGGCGCCGGGTGTGCGCGCTGCGGCTCAGGCGGCGCCGAGAGCTTTCGGGGATGGTTGCGCATGCCTCTCATCAACGTCGTTCAGCAGCTCGCATTCGCCAGAGACCTCACGCAGATCCAGCAGATCGTGCGGGCGGCAGCGCGCTCGCTCACCGGGGCTGATGGGGCGACCTTCGTGCTGCGCGACGGCGAGCAGTGCTTCTACGCGGACGAGGACGCCATCTCGCCGCTGTGGAAGGGCATGCGTTTCCCGATTCAGCGCTGCATCAGCGGCTGGTCCATGCTGCACCGCCAGCCGGTCGTCATCCCGGACATCTACGCCGACTCGCGCATTCCGGTGGATGCCTATCGACCCACCTTCGTACGCAGTCTGGTGATCGTGCCGATCCGCAGCATCGATCCGGTCGGGGCGATCGGCAATTACTGGGCGCATCATCACGAGGCGACGGAGGAGCAGATCCGCCTGCTGCAGGCTCTCGCCGATACCACCGCCGTCGCCATCGAGAACGTGCGGGTGTACGGTGAGCTCGAGCAGCGGGTGCGCGAGCGCACCCGTGAGCTCGAGGCGGCGCGCGAAGCGGCGCAGCAGGCGCTCGAGAGCGCCGATCGCGCCAACCGGGCGAAGAGCCGCTTTCTCGCTACCGCGAGCCACGATCTGCGCCAGCCCCTGCAGAGCCTCTCGCTGCTGAATGGCAGTCTGCGCCGGATCGTGCGCGAGCCGGCCGCGGGCGAGGCGCTCGCGCAGCAGGACGTGGCGATCGGCGCGGCCTCGCGGTTGGTCAACACGTTGCTGGACATCAGCAAGCTCGAGTCCGGCGCCATCCGGCCGGAGATCAAGGATTTCTCGTTCGAGGAACTCGCCGGCGAGCTGCGCCAGGAGTTTACGAGCAGCGCGGTCGCCAAGGGACTCGAGCTGCGCATTGAGAGCTGCGCGGCGAGCGTGCGCAGCGATCCGGGTCTCGTCGGGCAGATCCTGCGCAATCTGCTCGCCAACGCCATCAAATACACGCGCACCGGCCGCGTGACGCTGCGCTGCCTCGAGGCCGACGGCTGCGTGCGCGTGCAGGTGCTCGATACCGGCATCGGCATCCCCGCGGAGCACCTGCCGCACATCTTCGAGGAGTTCTACCAGGTGGGTGTGCCGCAGAACCGTTCGCGGGACGGCTTTGGGCTCGGGCTGAGCATCGTCGATCGCATGGCGCGGCTGCTCAATGTGCCGCTTGCGGTCGACTCGCAGCCCGAGCGGGGCACGGCGTTCTCCTTCGCGCTGCCGGTCGGCTCCACATCGGCGCACGCTGCCCCGGTGCGCACGGCCTCGCCTGACAGAACGGATGGACTGCCCCGAGGGCGGCGCATCCTGCTCGTGGAGGACGATCCCGGCGTGCGCGAGGCGACGGCATTGCTGCTGAAATCGCTCGGTTGGGCGGTGAGCGCGGCGGGAAGCCTCACCGAGGCGCTCGAGCGCGCACCCGCCGGCAACCCTCCCGACCTGCTCATCACCGACTTTCACCTCGGCGCGCACAGCGGACTCGATGTAATCAGTGCGTTGCGCTCACGATTCGGGGGTGAGCTCGGCGTGATCCTTGTCTCCGGCGATACCTCACCGGCGATCCAGGGCCTCGAGCCGGACCGGTGCATGCGGCTTGCCCGCAAGCCCATCGAGGCCGATGAGCTGCTGCGGTTGATGAGCGAGCTGCTGGCGAGGAGCGAGCCGGCCTGAAGCGCGGGCGCGCGTCGGGCCGTGCGGCTAAGGGAGCGCCTGACCCGACTGCCTCATCAATCCGGCCTTGCGGGTGCGCGCCGTCGCGCCAGCGGGGGAACACTCGACGAGGTGACCCTCGAACTGCCGGGCGCAGCTGTCCCACCCGCGGCGCACTGCGCTCGCACGGCATGCCGCCGGATCGATCTGCAGCGCCCGCAGCGCGGCGCGGCCGAGGTCGGTGTCCAAGGCGCCGGTGAGACCGTCCTCGACCACGTCGATCGGCCCGGTGACCGGATAGGCTGCAACGGGAACCCCACACGCCATGGCCTCGAGATTGACCAGACCGAAGGTGTCGGTGCGACTGGGAAACACCAGCACATCCGCCGCGGCGATGTGTGCCGCCAGGTCGTCGGCAAATCGATAGCCGACAAAGCGCACCGTCGGGTATTGCTGCTCGAGCCGATGCCGCTGCGGACCGTCGCCGATGACGATCTTCGAGCCAGGCCAGCTCATGCGCAGAAAGGCCTCGACGTTCTTCTCGATCGCCAGGCGTCCGGCATAGGCGGCAATCGGACGGGGCAGCTGCAGGAACTCCTTCGGCCGCGGGCGGAACAGTTGCGTGTTCACGCCCCGTGTCCAGCGTACGAGGTTCGTCAGCCCGCGCCCGGCAAGCTCCCGCTGGACCGATGCGGTGCTGACCATGCAATGCTGGGCGGCGGCGTGAAAGGACCTGATCACGGCATAGGAAAGCGCCAGCGGTATGGGCAGCCGCGAGCGCAGATATTGTGGGAACTGTGTGTGGTAGGAGCTCGTGAAGCGCAGACCGCGGTGCAGGCAGTGGCGTCGTGCAGCCCAACCGAGCGGCCCTTCTGTCGCGATATGCAACGCGTGGGGCCGGTGCGCCTCGATCCGCGAGGCGAGTGCGCGCCCTGGGCGCAGCGCGAGACGGATCTCCGGGTAGCTCGGACAGGCGACGGTGTGAAATTGTCCGGGATGGACGACGTGCACGTCATAGCCAAATCCCGCCAGGCACTCGACCGTCTGCGTCAGCGTCGTGACCACACCGTTGGTCAGGGGCCGCCACGCATCGGTCACAATCAATAGGGTCTTCATGCCTGAGGCCTTGTGTCGCCCTGTGGTTCAGGAACTCCTTGTACGGGCACTCCATGACTGTTTGGAGACGATTCGATGAACAGTTGTGTCACGTGTCATCTTCGGTGCGGCCGGCGTTTTCGTCTGGTCCCGCCCGGCCGTGCGCGCGGCACGAGGCGTCGAGCCATGAGCGGCTGTCACATGGGAGTAACGGGAGTGTTGTTTCATGGGCGATCGGTGCCGCACGGGGCGCCGCAAAAAACAGGCGGGGATCGGAATGATGCACGAACTGCGGGCGGCGCTGGCGGTGCAGCGCTGGGATGATCATCGCTACTACCACCATAGCCGGATCAATCAATCGCTGCACCTGGTGAGCGCGCTGAGCTTTCTGGCCGCCTACGTGATCGTGTTCGTCAGTCCGCTGTGGGCCGCGCTCATCGGCTGGCTGTTCGCGATGCTCACCCGTCAGACGGGCCACTTCTTTTTCGAGCCTAAGGGCTACGATGTCGTCAATCGCGCGAGCCACGCGCACAAGGAGCAGATCAAGGTCGGCTACAACCTCAAGCGCAAGGTCGTGCTGCTCGGCATCTGGGCGCTCTCGCCGCTCGCCCTATGGGCGAGTCCGACGCTGTTCGGGGTCTTCGCGACGCAGTCCGCCCGGGCTGAGTTTCTCCCGCACCTGGGACAGATCTGGCTCGCCCTCGGCGCCGGCGCGCTCGTGTTTCGCGTCGCGCAGCTGTGGATCATCCGCGACGCGCAGACCGCCTGGGTATGGTTGGTCAAGATCCTGACCGATCCGATCCACGACATCATGCTCTATCACCGAGCGCCCCTGTATCTGTTGCGCGGGGAGCTGATCGATCCGATGAACTGCGGCGAAGACGCGCGATCAGCATCTCCTTCAGCAGCTGGATCTTGATCGCGCGCTCATTCGCCGCGCCCTCCCACCACCAACCATCCGCCTGCATCTGCTGCGCCGCGGCGAAAAAGCGCTCGCTCACCTCGGCGAACTCGGCCTCGCCGTAGTTCAGGCTGAAGATGAGCCGTCCCGTTCCCACCCAGCTCAGGGCCAGCCCGGCGGTGCGCAGGTAGTATTGCAGCATCCAGTTGTAACGCGACGGCCGCGGATACCACACGGTCCAGATGCTCGAGAGCGCCGCGACGCGCGCATTGAGGCCGGCGGCGCTCAGGCGCTCATTGAGCGCCTCGGCCCGGGTGTGCCAGGTTCGCTCGAGATCGCGATAGCAGTCCGCGACCCGCGGGGAGTCGAGCTGGCGGAGAAACTCGTTCATGGCACCCATCACGTACGGATGGGAATTGAACGTGCCGCGGGCGAGACACAGATCCGCTGGGCGCTCGACGCTGAAACGTCGCATCAGATCAGTCCGGCCGCAGACGACGCCGATCGGCAGGCCCCCGGCGATGGTCTTGCCGTAGGTGACCAGGTCGGCCCGCACCCCGAAATACTCCTGTGCGCCGCCGCGGGCGAGGCGAAAGCCGACGAACACCTCGTCAAAGATCAGCGGAATGCCGCGTTGTGTGCACACCTCGCGCAGCGCCCGGAGCCACTCGGTGTAGGCCGCCCGGTCGAAGTGGGGCCGGCGCACGCTGCCGGTGAGCGTCGAGTCGGCGGGCGCCGGTGCGTTCGGGTGCAGGGCCTGCAGCGGGTTGACGAGGACGCAGGCGATGTCCGGACGGCTGCGCAGCACGCGCAGGGTGGCCGGATGCATCTCACGCAGGGTGAGGGTGTCGCGGGCCGGGACCGGGTTGCCGGGACCGGGCTGAACATCGCCCCACCAGCCGTGATAGGCGCCGCAGAAGCGCACCAGACGGCGCCGGCGGGTGTGATAGCGCGCCAGGCGCACCGCCTGCATCACCGCCTCGGTGCCGGACATATGAAAGGAAACCTGTTCGTGCCCGGAAATCGCCTGCAGAAGCGCCACATTCTCCGCGATGAGCGGATGGTAGGTGCCCAGCACCGGACCGAGTTCCTGCACACGCGCCGTACCCCGTGCGATGCACTCCTTGTAGTGCTCGTAGCCAAACACGTTCACGCCATACGAACCGGTGAGGTCAAAGAGCCGGTTGCCGTCGAGATCGATCAGCTCGCAGCCCTGCGAGGCGCTTGCGAGCACGGCGGCGGGGAAGGCGTTGCGGACCAGTGCGGCGAACGGGAACGGCACCCGATAGCGCGAGGTGAGCTGCCAATCCGGCAGCGCCGCCGCGGTGCGGGCGGTCGCAGCGGCCGTACGGGCAAAGCGCTCGGCGTAGCGTGCGGCGAGGCGCTCGAAGCCGGCGCGCCGCTGTGCGCCGATCTGTGCCGGCGCATCGTCCGCCTGAAAGCAATTCGGCTCGCGGAACTCGTAGAACGGCACCCGCGCGGCGAGCCAGCTGGCGATGCGCGCATGGCCGCTGAGCGAGCGGGGCTTGGCGAGCGACAGCTCGATCCGCCGTCGCAGGCGGGGCAGCGCGGCCCAGGCGGCCCCCACCAGCACGATCGTCGCGCCCAGCCCGGCGCCGGAAGGACCTGTCATGGCATTTACCCGCTGCGCTGCTCCGGCGCAATCCTATGACCGAGGCGTGACACTCTCATGACTCCCCGATCGCTCCTGCAGCGGCTCCTCGCCCAGGACCAGCTCAACTTTCTCCTCACCAACCGGCTGCCGCGACGCCGCCTGACCCAGGCCGCCGGTTGGTTCAGCCGGATCGAGCACCCCTGGGTCTGCGCGGCGAGCATCGCGATATGGCGGCTGTTCGCTGATGTGGACCTGAGCGATGCCAAGCACCGGCGCTTCAAGAGCCTGCACGCGTGCTTCACACGCGAGCTGCGCGAGGGCGCGCGGCCGCTCGACGGTGATGCGCAGGCGCTGGTGAGCCCTTGCGACGGGCTGGTCGGGGCGTTCGGCCCGGTAGCGGACGGCACCGTGCTGCAGGCGAAGGGCCAGGCCTACGGACTCTCGGAGCTGCTGGCCGGCGGCGCCCGGGCAGCGGATTTCCACGGCGGCTCCTATGTGACGCTGCGCTTGACGGCGGGCATGTATCACCGCTTCCATGCGCCCCATGACTGCCGGGTCCGCCGCGTCACCCACGTGCCCGGGGACACCTGGAACGTCAATCCGAGTGCCCTGAGGCGCATCGAGCGGCTCTACTGCCGCAACGAACGCGCCGTGCTGGCTTGTGAGTTGGTTCCGAGCGGCCAGCCAATGGTGGTGGTGCCGATCGGTGCAATTCTCGTGGCCGGCATCCGGCTGCACTTTCTCGATCTGCGTCTGCATCTGGGGTATGCCGGGCCGCGGGTCATCGACTGCGATGCCCCGCTTGGCAAAGGGCAGGAGATCGGCTGGTTCGAACACGGCTCGACACTCATCGTGCTCGCGCCGACGGGTTTCGCGCCGGTCGATCGAGTGCGCGCGGGAAATCGGCTACGGGCCGGAGAGGCGCTGTTCCGCCGGATCTGAGGCCCCGCGCCGATCCACCGTGCCAGCCGCCGACGGTGCCAACGTGACTGCTGGCGGCGCACAGGGGCGTGGGCGGCGGCGCACCAGCAGCACAGCGGCGAGGGTGAGTAGCGCGGCGGCCGCCGCTGCCTCACCGGGCAGACCGATGCACAGCGCAGCGACGTGCGCGCCGAGATAGTAGCCGGCCAGCACGAACTCGCTGATGCCGATGAGCACCGCCGGGGTGTTGAAGCGCACGAACGTCGCGTAATCCAGCTGCAGGCTGCCGGCCAGCGCCGGGACGATCCAGGAAAGCGGGCCGCTCAGACGCGCGGCGAAGACGGCCCAGGCTCCGCGGCGGCGAAAGAACTCGACGCCGCGCGGGTAGCTGTCCGGGCGCACCAGGGGGCGCAGCCACCGAGAGCGCTCGAGCTGCTGCCACAGACCGGTGCCATAGCACCGTCCGATCCAGTAGCTGCCGTTATCACCGAGCAGTCCGCCGCCGTACAGCGCGGCCAGCACACCGCGCAGCTTGAGCGCACCGGTGCCGGCGAGCGTGGCGCCGCAGAGAAAGACGAGCTCGCCGGGGACGACCAGGGACAGCGGCACCAGCGTCTCGAGGCAGGCGCCGAGAAACAGCGCCGGGTAGGCCCAGAGCGGATGCGCCTGCACGGTCGCGAGCGCGTACGCCAGCGCCCCGTCCTCAGCGCACGACATCGTAGGCGCGGTCGAGCTTGTAGCGCAGCGGCAGCAGCGCCTCGAGCAGCCAGCGCAGTCCCTGGCGCAGATAGCCGCGCGCGGCGAAGCGTCGCGTGGAGGTGCTCACCTGGTCGGTGGGCAGGAAGAAGAAACGTCCGTACCGGCGGCACTCGTGGATGAACGCCAGGTCCTCGGCAAAGTTCAGGCGCTCATCGAAGCGCACGCCGCGGGCGACGGGCGCACGGGCGATCTGTATCGAATACGAGGTGCGCGTCACGCGGTGGATCAGGTCGTAGAACGCGAACCAGGCGCGTGCGTAGAGGCGTCCCTCGGCATGCGGACGGACGGCGGTGGTCCCAACACCAAGACCCTCATCACCGTGCCGGTTCAACCAGGTGTTCAAGTGATGGAGGAAGTGTCGTCCGAGCCGTGTGTCCGCATCGCAGAACACGATCCACTCCGAATGGGCAGCCACGGCAGCGAGACCCGCGTTCTTGGCTCGCGAGACACCGCGCGCGCTGTAGAGCAGGCGGATCCTGCCGGCGCTGCCGGGCGCAGCGGCGAGTGCGGCCGCGATCTGCGCGGTCGCGTCGCTCGAGCCGTTCTCCACCACGATGATCTCCATGCGCTCGGGCGGATAGCGCTGCGCGAGCAGCGCGCGCAACGTGGCGGCGATCTCCTTCTCCTCGTTGTGCGCCGGAACGATCACCGAGATGAAGTTCCGGTGGAGAAACGGCTCGATGCCCTCGGTAAGCCGCACGAGCGAGTGCGCGGTGCGCCACGGGGGCGAGAACTGCTCGGCTCTGCGGCATTGCTCCAGCGCCTGCGGCAGATCCACATCGTCCTGCTCCCGGCAGACGAAGTGTCCGAGGCTTCCCAGGTGATGCGCTAGGTACTCCTGCTCGGTCTGATTCGGGGTGGGGATGAGCACGGCGCGCTTATCGTGCTCGACCAGATCCATGATGGTCGTGTAGCCGGCACGCGCAATGACGCACCGCGCGCGGGCAAACAGCTCCTGGCGCAGCGCTCCGCTCGCCACCGCATGGATCTCGAGATCGTCCCGCCGGAACTCAGCGTACACGGAGGCATCGGCGGCGGCACTGCCCAGAATGAACACCTTCTTGCCCGGCAGCGCGGCGGCCTGATGGAGCAGGGCGCGGACGCAACCGTCCTTGTGCTCGAGCAGGTAGCCGCTGATGACGAACAGGTAATCGACGTCCTGGGGCAATGCGAGGTGCGGGTAGGAGGAAATCAGGCCGACGAAGCGATGCGCGCAGCGGTGCAGGTTGTGCGAATGGGCGAGATTGCCGGCGAGGTTGGCCCGCGGGTACGGGAAGTCCGGGATGAACAGACAATCGAAGCGGCGCAGCGCCGCGACGTTGACATGCTCGGTCAGCCAGGACGCATCGCGCAGACCTTTCGGCGGCAGGAAGGCGATCTGGTGCGAGAGGATGAACGAGGGCGTCCAGCGGCTGTGGAAGCCGTAGCGGCCGTCGCTGAAGATGAAATCATAGTCCGCGGCATAGGCGCGCAGCTGGCGGTGCTCACGCCGGATCACCCGCCAGGTCCGCACCAGATCGATGGCGAGATACCCGTACATGCGCCAGCCCGAGCCGCGCTCGAGCGGCGGATAGTCGGGCAGCTCGCGCAGCTCGACGGCCGGCTCCCCGGCAAGCTCCAGGCGCAGAAACGCCAGTGCATTGCCGGCGCTGATCACCGTGATGGCGTAGTCGCGACGCAGATACTCGCGGATGAGCACGAGCGAGCGGGTGGCGTGGCCGAGTCCGAGCGAGCTGATTGCAAAGAGGGCGCGGCGCATGCGGTGCAATCCCGGCCGGCGGCGCGGGCCGCCGGCGAGTCTGGAGGAAAGACATGCCGCTGCGCCGTCGCGGCCGCGATAACGGCGCGACGGCGGGCGACAAACTGCCGTCTGCGGGGAGACAGCCTAGCTGGCGTATGTTGCAGCGCAGTGACGTGCGGTTACGCCAGCGCCTGTGAATATGACATCCGCTGGCGCGCAACGGATGTTCGGTGACTCAAGCGCTTGCCCGCGATGTTGCAATGCGTGTTGATGTTGAAATAAAACGGTAACGCCGAGGCGCTATGCTGCAACGCAACTGGCGAAGCCGCCGCAGCGCGTACCCCCATGCTGTCGACGAGCGATATGACGGAACTCACCTGGTCGGATGTGCCGCCGCTGGAGGTGATTGACGCCGAGGCGGCGCCGGGCCGAGGCGCGCACTTCGACGGGCGCAGCTTCTTCAACCCCGGGGTGCCCGCCGGCCGCGGCTGGTTCGATCTGCTGCGGGCTGCACTGACCGCGCGGCCGCGGCCCTGGCCACGATTCATCGAGAATACCGCCCGGGCCGAACCGGTGACCGAGGTGCCGGTCGGACGGGTGGTGCTCACCTTCGTCAACCACATCACGTTCCTGATTCAGCTGCACGGACTGAACATCCTCACCGATCCGGTGTACGCCGAGCGAGTCAGTCCGCTACGCCACATCGGGCCGCGACGGGTGCGTCCGCCCGGTCTGGCCTTTGCCGACCTGCCGCATATCGATCTGGTGCTCGTATCGCACGATCACTACGATCACCTCGATGTCGAGACGCTCCGTCGGCTGGAGGCGGCGCATCATCCGCGCTTCATGACCGGTCTGGGCAACGGCAAGTTGCTGCGGCGCATCGGGCTGCGCGAGGTGCACGAGAGCGATTGGTGGCAGCAGACTGCGCTCCCCGCGGCGACCGTTACCTTCACACCCGCCCAGCATTGGTCGGGACGTGGGCTGTTTCGCTGCAACCGCTCCCTGTGGGGTGGCTTTCACGTGCGCGCGGCGGGCGCGGCGGTGTACTTCGCCGGCGACACGGGGTACTGCCGCCACTTCCAGGACATTCGCCATCGCCTCGGCGCGGTTGATGTGGCACTGCTGCCGATCGGCGCTTACGCGCCGCGCTGGTACGAGGCGCCGAATCACATGAATCCCGAGGAGGCGGTGCGGGCACACGTGCAGCTCGAAGCGCGATTTTCCGTCGCCACGCATTTTGGTTGCTTTCGGCTCAGCGAGGAGGGCTTCGAGGAGCCGTTGCACGAGCTGGCAGCAGCCCGCCGCGCGTACGGAGTGCCGGACAATGCGTTCCCGGCGCTGCAGACCGGGGAGACGCGCCACTTCGAGGTGACCGGCCGTGAGCAGGTCCAGCCGGTACGCGCCGCCTCAGTGGCGCGACAGTTCGCTGATGCGTTCGAGGGCCGGCGGATGCGAGTCGTGAAAGGCGCTGTAGAGACGGTCGGGGGTGAGCGTGCTGGCGTTGCTGCGGTATAGCTTGACCAGTGCCGTGATGAGCTGTCCGGCCTCGACCTGGGCGGCCGCGAAGCGATCGGCGGCAAACTCGTGCCGCCGTGACCACAGGGCGCTCAGTGGGGTAGCGAAGTAAAGCACCGCGGGCGCGGCGAAGGCAAACAGCAGCAGCGCGGCGTGCGGCGAGGGATGGGCGACCCCGAGCGCGACGTAGAAGGCATGCTCGCGCGCGAGCGCGCCGAGTGCGACGAAGGCAAGGAACATCACACCGATCGATACGGCCAGCCGGGCGCGGACATGGTGCAGGCGGAAGTGCCCGAGCTCGTGGGCGAGCACGGCCTCGATCTCGGGCGGTGCGAGCTCAGCGAGCAGCGTGTCGAAGAACACGATCCGCTTGGTGCGGCCGAAGCCGGTGAAGTAGGCGTTGCCGTGCGCTGAGCGGCGCGAGCCGTCGACCACGAAGACCCCGCTCGCGGCGAAGCCGCAGCGTTTGAGCAGCGCCTCGATGCGCGCTTTGAGCTCGGCGTCGGCAAGCGGCGTGAAGCGATTGAACAGCGGGGCGACCAGCACCGGCCAGGCCCAGGTGATGGCCAGGGTGAGCACCACCCAGCCGCCGAAGGCCCACAGCCACCAGTGCCGGCCGGCCCGCTGCATCAGCCACAGCGCGCCGAGAACCACCGGCACGCCGAGCAGTGCGGCGAGGGCGGCGCCCTTGGCGAGATCGGCGAGGTACAGCGGTAGCGTCGTGCGATTGAAGCCGAAGCGTGCCTCGAGCACGAACGTGCGCCACAGCGACAGCGGCAGGTTCGCCAGCCATACCGCGACGGTCACCGAGCCGATCACCGCCAGGCCGAGCCACAGCTCACTCGCGCCGCTGCGCTGCCACAGATCGTCCAGGATGCCGATGCCGCCACCCACGGTCAGCGCGAGCACGATGAGCGCATCGAGCACCGCGGCGATCCGGCCCGCCCGGGCCTTCGCCTCGGTGTAGGCGGCCGCCTTGCGATGCTCGTCGCCGGAGACTGCCGTCGCAAACGGCGGTGGCACCTGCTCGCGGTGCGCGCGCACGGCGGCGATCTGCCGCGTGGCGAGCCATACCTCCACGGCGGCGCCGGCGACGATGAGCAGCACGAACAGCACGGTCCAGGCGTTCATAGGCCGGCATTATCGCAGATCGGGGTCGCGCTCCGCGGCCGCTCAGGCCGCCGGTCCGTGCTGCACCGGTGGCAGTGCCGCCTCCTCCTCGGGGGTGAACAGCCGCGAGCGGGTGATGAAACGCAGGCCGAGCGGGCCTTCGAGGGAGAACATTCCGCCCCGTCCCGCTACAACGTCGATGATCAGGTGCGTGTGCTGCCAGTATTCGAACTGCGCCGCGCCAATGTAAAACGGCTGCCCGCCGATCTCACCCAGATATACGTCCTGGGCACCGACCTGCAGCTCCCCGCGCGCCAGACACATCGGCGCACTGCCATCGCAGCAGCCGCCGGACTGGTGGAACATCAGCGGACCATGCCGCGCCACGAGCGTGGCGATGAGCTCGAGTGCCGCCCCCGTGGCGCTGACACGGCCCGCTGTCACGGCGTTCCCTCAGAAGAACCCGAGCTTCTTCGGCGAGTAGCTCATCAGCAGGTTCTTGGTCTGCTGGTAGTGATCGAGCATCATCCGGTGCGTCTCGCGGCCGATGCCCGACTGCTTGTAGCCGCCGAAGGCGGCGTGCGCGGGATAGGCGTGGTAGCAGTTGGTCCAGACGCGTCCGGCCTGGATCGCCCGCCCCATGCGGTAGCAGATGTTGGCCTCGCGCGACCACACACCGGCGCCGAGTCCGTAGAGCGTGTCGTTGGCGATCGAGAGCGCCTCGTCCACGGTCTTGAAGGTCGTGACCGACACCACCGGCCCGAAGATCTCCTCCTGGAAGATGCGCATGCGATTGTTGCCTTTGAACACGGTCGGCTGGATGTAGTACCCGTCCTTGAACTCCCCGCCCATCCGGTTGCGCTCCCCGCCGGTGAGGCACTCGGCGCCTTCCTTCTTGCCGAGGTCGAGGTAGGTGAGGATCTTCTCCAACTGCTCCTGCGAGGCCTGGGCACCGACCATGGTCGCCGGGTCGAGCGGATCGCCCTGCTTGATCGCCCGCACGCGCTTCAGCGCGCGCTCCATGAAGCGCTCGTAGATGGATTCCTGGATGAGCGCGCGCGAGGGGCAGGTGCACACCTCGCCCTGGTTGAGGGCGAACATGGCGAAGCCCTCGAGCGCCTTGTCGAAGAAATCGTCGTCCTGGCGGCACACATCCTCGAAGAAGACGTTGGGCGACTTGCCGCCGAGCTCGAGCGTGACCGGGATGAGGTTCTGCGCGGCGTACTGCATGATCAACCGGCCGGTGGTGGTCTCCCCGGTGAAGGCGATCTTGGCGATGCGCGGGCTGGAGGCCAACGGCTTGCCGGCCTCGACGCCGAAGCCGTTCACCACGTTCAGCACCCCCGGGGGCAGCAGATCGCCGATGAGCTCCAGCAGCAGCAGAATCGACAGCGGAGTCTGCTCGGCGGGCTTGAGCACCACGCAGTTACCGGCCGCGAGCGCCGGGGCGAGCTTCCAGGTCGCCATCAGTAGCGGGAAGTTCCACGGGATGATCTGTCCGACGACCCCGAGCGGCTCGTGGAAGTGGTAGGCGACGGTGTCATCGTCGATCTGGCTGATGGCCCCTTCCTGCGCACGGATGCAGCCGGCGAAGTAGCGCCAGTGATCGATGGCGAGCGGCAGGTCCGCGGCGAGCGTCTCGCGGATCGGCTTGCCGTTGTCCCAGGTCTCGATGGTGGCGAGATACTCGAGCTTCTCCTGCATCCGATCAGCGATGCGGTGCATCATCAGGGCGCGCTCGGCCGGGGCGCTCTTGCCCCAGGCGACCCTGGCGCCGTGCGCAGCATTCAGGGCCAGCTCGATGTCCTCGGCGCTCGAGCGGGGGATCTCGCACAGGGCGGCGCCAGTCACCGGGGTGAGGTTGGTGAAGTACTCGCCCTTGACCGGCGGAACCCACTTGCCGCCGATGAAGTTCTCGTAACGCGGCTTGAGCGCAATCTTCACGCGCCCGTGGTTGCTGGGTGAAATGGACATGAACGACCCCTCGGTGTGTGTGTGCAGCTGCCCGGGCAGTTGCAAGGCTCATGCCA
>JAKBBE010000021.1:27697-34735 GCA_021826035.1 Pseudomonadota bacterium
CAGCGCGGCCTGATCATGCATGCGCTCGGCGACGGGGATTTCCTCGCCAAGGCCGAGCAGGTGGCCCTCAAGCCCGGGGTACTGTGGTCCGAGGACAGCAAGGGCACCAATGCCATCGGCACGGCGCTCGCCGAGCGCCGCGCGACGCTGGTGCACGGTAACGAGCACTTCCTCACCGTCAACCGCTTCCTGACCTGCTCGTGCTCGCCCATTCGCGGACCGCGTGGCGAGCTGATCGGCGCACTGGACGTGTCCGGGCCGCAGGAGGGCTATCACGCGCACACCATGGGTCTGGTGCGCCTTTCGACCCACATGATCGAGAAGCAACTGTTCATCGAAGCGTTCGGCAAGACGCTGCGCATCCACTTCCATGCTCGCCCCGAGCGCCTCGGCACCCTGCTCGAGGGGGTCGTGGCGTTCGACGAGTCAGGCGGACTGCTCGCCGCCAACGCCCACGCGCGTGCGCTGCTCGGGCTGCGCGCCGGGGAGATGAACGGCCACACGCTCGCCTCGCTGTTCGCCATCGACGTGCCGACGCTGCTCGCGCGGCGCGCCGCGACACCGACACCGGTGCGACTGAGTCTGGGCGGCGGAACCCTGGTGACGGCGCGGATCGCCCCGCCCACGGACGCGGGCCGGATCGCGACGCGGGCCAGCGCGCCGGCGCGTGTGAGCGAGGCGCCTGCGGGCGAGGCGGGGGCCGGTGAAGGGGGCGCGGGCACGGCAACGCTCGCCGACCTCGACACCGGCGATCCAGCCGTCGCCGCGGTGATCGACCGGGTGCGCCGGGTGCAGGGCCACGGCATTTCGATTCTCATTCACGGGGAGACCGGGACGGGCAAGGAGCTTCTGGCGCGCGCCATCCATCAGGAGTCCGAGCGGCGCCGCGGACCGTTCGTGGCCGTGGACTGCGCCTCGCTGCCGGAGTCGCTGATCGAGGCGGAGTTGTTCGGCTACGAGGAGGGCGCCTTCACCGGCGCGCGGCGGCACGGCAATCCGGGCAAGATCCTGCACGCCGACGGCGGCACGCTGTTTCTGGATGAGATCGGTGACATGCCGCTCGCCCTGCAGGCACGGCTGCTGCGCGTACTGCAGGAGCGGGCGGTCCTGCCGCTCGGCGGGCGCCGCGAGCGCCCCGTGAACATTGCCGTGATCTGCGCTACCCACCGGGATCTGCGCGAGATGATGCGGGCGGGGACGTTCCGCGAGGATCTGTATTACCGCCTGAACGGGCTTGCCGTGCGCCTGCCGGCGCTGCGCGAGCGGTGCGATCTCACGGTGCTCATCGAGCGGATCCTGCAGGCCCAGGGCGGGCGGTCGGCGCGCCTGGCGGCGCCGCTGCTCGCCGCTTTTCAGGCCTACCGCTGGCCGGGCAACCTGCGCCAGCTGACCAACGTGCTCAGGACCGCCTGCGTGCTGGCCGGGGAGGTGGGGCGCATCGGCCGCGAGCAGCTGCCCGAGGATTTCCTCGAGGATCTGGAGCGCGCCCCGGAGCGCCCGGTGGCGGGTGCGGCGCACACGAGCGCCACGGGCCTCAGGGCGCTGCGCGCCGATGCAGTCACGGCCGCGCTGCAACGCAACGCCGGGAACATCTCGGCCACGGCCCGCGCGCTCGGCGTGTCGCGCAATACGGTCTACCGCGCCATGCGCTGCGCCGGCTCAGCGTAGCGTCAGCGTCACGCCGGCCAGCAGGTTCAGTCCCGGCGCCGGCTCATAGTAGGCGCGGCTCGATTGGTCGACGATGACCGCAGCCACGTAGTGGCGGTTGAGCAGGTTGTTGACCCGCACGAACAGCTCGAGACGCTGCGCACCGAAGGTTGTGCGGTAGCCGCCGGTGGCGTTGAACACGGCGTAGGCCGAGGCATACGCGTTGTTCGTCTGGTTGGCGGCAATGGCCCCCAGATACTGACCGCTGAGACTGGCGTGCCAGCCGAGCGGTGCGCCCCAGGCGATCTTGGCGTAGGCATCCTCGCGCGGCACGCCGGGCAGGCGGTTGCCCGCAGGCACGAGCTCCGTCGGGTGAACACACACTACGGCGGCGCAGGTGTGGAAGGCATCGATGTAAACCGCATCGACGTAGGTGTAGGCGAGGCGCAGCCGCCACAGCGGCATGAAGCGGTACGCAAGGGAGGCCTGCGCGCCGCTGCGGCGGGTCCGCCCGGCGTTCTGGTAGGTCGTGCGTCCGCCGAAGCTCGATACCACGGTGATCTCGTCGTTGGTGTGGGTGTCAAAAGCCGCCACATCCGCCGAGAGCCGCCGGCCGATGCGCAGCTTCGCGCCGATCTCACCGTTGTTGCTGCGCGCCGGACGCAGGGCCAGATTCAGGCCCGGTCCACCGTCGGGACGGTAGGCGAGTTCGGAGGAGATCGGCGTGCGAAAACCCTGGCCGAACGCGGCGTACAGGTGCAGCCAGTGCCAGGGTTTGTACAGCACGCCGGCTACCGGGGTGGTGGCCGTGTAGGTCACCCCTCCGCTGTCGTTGCCATTGCCCGGCGTGATGAAGTGATCCTGGGTGATGATCTTCACCTCGCTGTGGCGCAGCCCCGCCATCACGCTCCAGCGCCGCGAGAGCGCGAAGCTCGCCTGCGTGTACTGGTCGAAATCGCGGGCGATGTCGTTCTCGTTGCGCCGCAGCGCGCCCTCGATGCCGAGGGTGCCGCCGAGAAAATTGTTGTAGCCGCGGCGCAGCTCGTTCTGAGTGTCGTAGCTCGTCCCGACGACCCAGGCGAGCGCGTGACCGGCCAGATCGGTCTTCAGGCTCCAGCGGGCATCGGCGCCGCCGAAGTCGCGGTGCAGGTCGATCACACCGCCGGAGCTCGCCGGCGCGAACTGCGCGCCAACCGGGATGGACAGAAACTGCAGCACGGCACGGTGGCCGTAGTAGCCCATCAGGCGCACTTGCTGGTGGTCGGTGAGTCTGTGCTGCAGGATCAGACCGCCTTGCTCCTGATCCAGAGTCTTGCGCGTGTTGAACGCCCGCGCCGTGGCGGCGGTCTGGTTCGGATCGGCGGCGAGCGCGGCGGCGGTGAGCCCCTGCGCATCCTGCGAGTCCGGGCGGGAGAGCACGTTGCCGAGGAAGGTCAGCGACGTGGCGGCATCGAGGGCGTAGCTGACCTTGCCATTGAAGGACTCGCTGCGGGCCCGCTGCTGCGGCCGGAAGCCCTGCCAGGCGAAGTGGGTGAAGTCCAGGTTGTAACTGAGCTTGCCGACCGCATCGTTCGCATCGACTCCGGCGCGCACGGTGCCGAAGCTGCCGAAGCCCAGATCGAAGCGCACGGTACCGGGGGCGTGCCCGTCGGCTGTGAAGATCTGGATGACGCCGCCGGAGGAATTGCCATACAGCGCCGAGAACGGTCCCTCGAGCACCTCCACCCGCTCGGCGGAGCCGAAATTGAACTCGGAGACCTGTCCCTGGCCGTCTGGTCCGCTCTGCGGGATGCCGTCCTGGTAGATGCGTACGCCGCGTACGCCGAACGCCGAGCCGGCGCCGACGCCGCGGATGGACACCTGCTGGTCCTGGGCGTAGTCGTACTGGTTGCGCACCAGCAGCCCCGGCACCGAGCTCATGCTCTCGGCAAGATTGATCCCGAGGTTGTCCTCGCGCAGGTCCGGCCCGGCGATGCTCGTGATCGAGGCGGGCACATCGAAGGCGGGCATCGCGATGCGCGTCGCGGTGATCACGATATCCGAGAGCGGCGCCTCGGATGCGGCGCGGACCGGAGCGCTTGCCCCCGCGAGCAGCAGCCCGGCGAGCAGGAGCAGTGGCGCGGCGGGCGCGGGGGGCAGGGCGGTCGGCTTCGGCGTGCAGTGCATGATGGTTTCTGTTCTCCCTTCGCGCGGGGGCGGCCGGGCCGCTGCGGGCCGATGGCACCCCGCCGGGCCGGCGCGGATGGTACTCACGGGCTGCTGGCCGGCGCTCGAGGCCAGCGTATCTCGGCTCGCGCGCAGCCGCCCCCCCTGGTGTCCGGCGCATCGTCGCCGCGGCCGGCGGCACCCGGCAAGCCGGCTGCTCATGAATCCGGTCTCATGATTATCATGAGTCTCACCCGGCGCGCAGGCTGTTACGATGGGCCGGTCGCGTCTCGCCCGGGGCATCGTCCGAGGGGGATTCATGAAGCTGCGCACGCGTCTGCATCTGGTGGTGACGGGCCTGACGGCTGTGTTCGTGATCCTGCTGGTCACCACGCAGATGCTGGCCACGCGGGCGCGGGTGCGCGAGGACATCGAAGGCTCCCAGCAGGTCACCTCGCAGTTTCTCAGCCGCCTGGTGCACCTGTACTGGAACTTCGGCGGGCCGCAGGTGATGCTCGGCTTTCTCGAGCAGCTCGGACACGTGCGCTCGAGCGACATCATCCTGCACGATGCGCACGGCGGGGTGATCTATCACTCGCCGCCGTCCACCTACAAAGCCGGGCAGTTTGCCCCGGCCTGGTTCTCGCATCTGCTCGCGCCGCGCATCCCACGCTACCGGTTCCAGCTGCCGGGTGGCCTCGAGCTCGACGTGCGCGCCGAGGTCTCGCGCGCGATTCTCGATGGCTGGGACGCCATCACCCGGCTGCTGGCGGTGACGGCGGTGTTGCTGGTCGGGGCGAATCTGGTGGCCTTCTGGATCATCGAGCGTGCGCTCGCCCCCTTCCCGGTCATCGTGACGGGACTCAATCGGCTCCAGGCGGGCGATCTCGCTCACCGGCTGCCGGCATTCACGGGAGTGGAGGCCGGGGCGATCGGCACGGCCTTCAACCGCATGGCGCAGGCGATCGAAGGCAATGTCGCGACCGAACGCAAGGCGCGCGAGGCCGAGGCGCGACTGGAGGAGCGGCGTGAGATGTCCCGCCTGGTCGAGCAGCGCCTGGAGGAGGAGCGGCGGCTGATTGCGCACGAGCTGCACGATGAGTTCGGTCAGTCCGTCACCGCCATTCGCAGTCTGGCCCAGGCGATCAGCGCACGCACCGGCGAGCCGGCGCTGCAGGAGGCGGCGCAATTGATCTCGCAGGAGGCCGGCCGCCTGTACGAGGCGATGCACGGACTGATTCCGCGCCTCTCGCCCCTGACGCTCGACACGCTGGGCCTGGCGGGCACGCTCGAGGGGCTGGCGCGCGACCTGCAGCGACGCCACGGCACGGTCAAACTGTCCTTGCGACACGATCTGCCCGTGAATCTCGGGCCGAGCGTGACGCTCGCGGCGTACCGGTTCGTGCAGGAGGGATTCATCAACGCGCTGCGCCATGCGAGTGCCTCGAGGATCGAGGCGGAGGTGCGCACCGACTCCAGCGGTCTAGTGCTGCGGGTGAGCGACGACGGCCGGGGCCTGGCGAGCGAATGGGCCCGCCCCGGACGGTTCGGCCTGCGCGGGCTGCGCGAACGGATCGAGCAGCTCGGCGGGCATCTGCGCATCGGTGGCGGGGGCGCGGGCGGGGTGTCGCTCGAGGCGGTCATTCCGCTCGAGGCCGCCCCGGAGCCGGCATGATCCGCGTGCTGCTGGTCGACGACCACGCGGTCGTGCGCACGGGATTCCGGCTGCTGCTGCACTCGAGCGCCGGCGTCGAAGTGGTCGGGGAGGCCGATTCCGGCGAGAGTGCCTGCCAGCGCTACCGCGAGCTCACCCCCGAAGTGACCGTCATGGACATCGCGATGCCCGGGATGGGCGGCATCGAGGCGCTGCGCCGCATCCGCGCGAGTGATCCGCGGGCCCGGGTGCTGGCGCTGTCCGCGCACGACGATCCGGTGCATGCGCGCCGCGCGCTGCGCGAAGGGGCATGCGGGTTCCTCTCCAAGCGCAGCGCCCCGGAGACTCTGCTCGAGGCGATCACCGCCATCGCCGCGGGCCGCCAATATCTCGATCCGGTCGTGGCACAGCAGCTTGCGCTTGGGGCGATCGGCGGCGCTGAGTCACCGGCGGAGCGGCTCTCGGAACGGGAATTCGAGGTGTTCACGCGGCTGGCGCGCGGCGAGACGGTGGCGCGCATCGCGGAAGACCTCAGCCTCGCGGCCTCGACGATCGGTACGCACCTGTACAACGTCAAACAGAAGCTCGGGGTGTCCAATCAATCCGAGCTGACGCTGCTGGCGATCCGCCACGGCCTGCTCGAGCCCTGAGCGGCCGGATCCGGACCGGGGGCGGGAGGCGCGAAAATTCGGCCGGTGGTCCGTGGGCGCGGACCACCGGCCTGAAACGCCTCAGTCCGTTCAGAAGCTCAGAAACAGACCGGCGTTGACGTTCCAGCTCGAATTCTTCTGACCGGCGTCATTGGTCGATTGAATCCGGCTGAACTCACCGACGAGCATCAGCAGGGGGGTGAGGTGATGATAGATGCCCGCGGTCCACTTGTTATTCATCTCGACGAGTGAGCCGTTGGCCCGATCCAGCGTGGTCGGGTCGAGCTTGCTCTCGCCGTAGTTCAGGCCGAACTTCGTCTTGCCGACCGTGTAGGTCGCCTGCGCGATGAATCCCTCCGAATCGCGCGGATGCCCGAGCGAGTCGTTCGACAGCACGAACAGCCCGGTCGTGCCGACGCCGCTGCCGCGGTAGTACCAGCCCATGACCTGGAACGGCCCCGAGGTGTACTTGCCACCGATATCGAACGCGGCGCTGCTGTATTGCAGGTTGGTCTGGCTCACGCCGCAGGCGGCGACGCTGAGCGAGGGGTCCGAGCAGCCGAGGCGCTGCTTCTGATACAAGCCGCTCGCCGACAGATACAGAGGACCGTCCGTGTACGTCACTTTGGCCTGCAGGCCCGGACTGGAGTGATTCGCTGGCACCTGCCCAAGGGTGTTCAGCGGATCGAAGATGCCGACGGTCGCATTGGCCCCGCGCACCGTGGGAGTCGTGTAGTCAATCTGCGAGAGCCAGTCGGTATAGATGTAGCCGAGACCGATCGATCCCAGCGAGGTATTCGCCGGCGAGGCGTAGTTGCCGTTGCCCGCCCCGACCCCGAGCAGGGTCATGTCGTTCAGGATTGCATCGGAGGCGAACAGGCCGATGTTGCGCCCGGCCATGATGGTCCCCATGGACTTGTTGCCGACCGTGAGGAAGGCCTG
>JAKBBE010000126.1 GCA_021826035.1 Pseudomonadota bacterium
TTATCGCGTGCGCGCGGCCGCGGTGCGAGAATGCAGCGGTCATCCCATTTCGATCGCTGCTGCCCAGAGGCTCCGCGCCGCGCCGTGTTGCTGAAGACGAAGATATCGCCGCCGAAGCAGGGCGTGGTGGTGCTCAAGCGCGCGCGGTTGCTCGAGCGGCTCTGCGCAGGTCGTTCGCGGCGCGTAACGCTGCTCGAGGCGCCGGCCGGCTTCGGCAAAACCACGCTGCTTGCGCAGTGGCGCGAGCGACTGCTGGGCGAGGGCGTGCGCGTGGCGTGGCTGACTCTCGATGCAGACGACAGCGTGGAGCGGCTCGCGGCCTACATCGCCTTCGCCCTGCAGGAGGCCGGCGTCGAGATGTCTGCGACCGGTCTTTTACAGGACGGGCCTCTGGGCGCGCCCGCCGGCACGCCGGCCGTGCATGCGGTGCTGCATGCGGCGACCCGTGCCCGGCAGGAAATCTGCCTCATCCTCGACGATGTCGAGAGAGTCACCGACAAGGAGGTCCAGGGGCAACTCGATACGTTGATCCGTTACGCGCCGGAAAATCTGCACATTGCCCTCGCGGCGCGCGTCAACCCCGGCCTGTCGCTGTCCCACCTTGCGCTGATGGGGCAGGTGAGTGGCATCGATGCGGGCAGCCTGCGGTTCACGTCGGCGGAGACGAGCGCCTGTCTGGCAGGCTCGATCGCCGCCCACGAGCTGGGCGCCGTGCGCGAGCAGACCGAGGGCTGGCCCGTCGCACTGCAGATCGTGCGAGCGCTCGCCGTGCAGGAGCCGCTCGGGACGCGAGGGGTGCGACCGGAACACTCACCGGCCGTGGCTGAAACCTATTTCACCGAGCAGCTGGTGCGTGGGCTCACCGACTCGCAGCTGCAGTTCCTGTGCGACATCAGCCTGCTCGATGCGGTCAGCGTCGAACTCGCCGATCACGTGCGCGACGGGCAGGACGCCGCGCAGATCCTGCGCAGCCTGGAGTATCTCTCGGCGCTGATGCCGCCGCTTGAAGGCGCCGCCGGCCACGTGCGGCTGCATCCGATGCTGCGCGAGCACTTTGCGGCGCTCGCCGCTCGCGCACCGGCGCGCTGCGCTGAGGTGCACCGGCGCGCGGCCCAGTGGCTGGTCCGCACGCAGAACCTCCTGGCCGCCCTGCGCCACGCCAAGGCCGCCGGCGACAAGATGCTCACCGGGGAGCTGATCCTGCAGGCGGGGGGCGTGTCGATCTGGATCCGCCACGGCATGGAGGAAGTCATTGCGGCGGAGCGGCTGATCGACGAGGAGATGATCGCCGCCATGCCGCGGCTCGGGCTGATGCGCGCCATCGTGCTCATCAAGCAGTCGCGACTGCACGAGGCACGCGCCCAGTACGACCGGGTGGCCGCCGCGACGCACGGCTTCTCGCCGGACTGCGCCCCCGAGGACGCAGCCGCGTTGCGGCGCGAGGGGCAGTTCGTCCACTCGATGCTGGTGCTGTATTGCTGCTTGCCGCTCAGCGAGGCGCATCTGCGCTCCCTCGCCGAGGGTCTGCACGATCCGGCCGCGGACGACGTTGAGCTCGCCCATCACAAGACCGTGCTGTGCGTGACGCATTTGCAGAGCGGTCTGTTTGAAGCCGCCTGGCGCTACGCTGAGGAGGCCGCTGCGCACTGCATGGCGTTCGGATCGGTCTACGGCACGAATTTCATCGATTTCCATACCGGGTCGATCGCGATGGCCCGCGGGGATACCCAGGAGGCGCTGCAGCGCTACGAGCGGGGCCGGCGCAAGAGCCGCAGGCACTTCCCGCACGACGCAGGCCTGCGCCTGATCGGCGATGTGCTGACAGCCGAACTGGACCTGGAGTGCAATGCCGTGGGCAATGCGAAGCGGCGGCTCTCGCAGCTCGTCGCTCGCTTGCACGATGCCGAGGCGTGGTTCGAGATCTATGCGGCCGCGTACGGCGCGTGCGCCGAGCTCTATCTGCTCGAGCGGGGTCTGGAGGAGACGCTCGCCATGCTCGATGAGGCGCACGCCCATGCGCAGCGTCTCGGCCTGACGAAGCTGGTGCCCATGCTCGATGGATTGCGTGTGGCGTCCCTGACGCTCGCCGGCGAGCCCGACCGGGCGCTGCGCGTCGCCGAAAGAAGTCCGACGCGGTTCGCGCAGGCGGGTCTTGCCGAGGGCGAGGGGGCGTCCTGGCGGGAAGTGGAGTGCCTGGCGAGCGCCTGGGCCCGTCTCATGGCCCGCCATGGCCGCTACTCCGAGGGGTTGCGCGTCTGCGCAGCGGCCCTGGCCTACGGCCGGGCCCGGGGGGCCGCCCGCATGACGCTGCGCCTGAACGTGCTATCGGCCATCTGCCTCGAGGCGCTGGGGCAGCGCGGGGCCGCACTGGAGCGCATCGGCGAGGTGTGCGCGGAGGTCGCCCGCACCGGGTATCTGCGCGCCGTGCTGCGCGAGGGAGCGGTGCTCGCGCCGCTGCTGAGCGAAGCGGCGCAGCGCCTGCCGGCGCAGGCGCTGCGTGCGCAGGCTCGCGAGCTGCATGGGCGGCTCACCGGGGAGGCCACCCGGCAGGCGCCGCTGTTCAGTCCACGTGAGCTTGATGTGCTGCAGCAGCTGGATCGGGGGCTGAAGGACAAGGTGATCGCCCGCCGTCTCGGGGTGAGCGAGCACGCCGTGCGCTTTCACCTGAAGAACATTTACACCAAGACCCGCTCCCACGGTCGCCTCGAGGCTCTGGTCCGGGCCCGCGAACTGGGCGTCCTGAGCGGCGGACCCTCCCAGAATCGGTAGGGTGACGTGGCCGGCGGTCGATCGGGCCCTCCTACCGGAGTTCCCCCGGCTCCTAGCTTTTTTTCTCGTTGGCGCTTGATTCGTGGCGGGTAAAGCTTGCCGGACAGGGGCACAAGCCCCGGCGGGGGAGTCCAGCGTGCTGCGAATCGGGGTCGATGTCGGTGGGACGAACACGGACGCGGTGCTCATGGACGGCCGCCGACTGCTCGCGTTCCACAAGCATCCGACGACGCCCAACGTCAGCGACGGCATCGTGGGGGCGATCCGCGCCATCCTGCGGGACGACACGGGCGAGCCGCGCGACCCGGCCGGCATCGCCGCGGTGATGATCGGCACCACGCATTTCACCAACGCGTTCGTCGAGCGGCGCAACCTCTCGCGCGTCGGGGTGCTGCGCATCGCCCTGCCGGCTGCGCGCGGCGTACCGCCGTTGATGGACTGGCCACGGGACTTCGTCGCGGCGATCGGCCACAACGTGTACTGCGTGCGCGGCGGGTATCACTACGACGGACGGATCAACTCGCCACTCGATGAGCTCGCGGTCGCCGCGGCGGCGCGCCAGATGAAGGCCGACGGGCTGACCTGCGCAGCCGTCTGTGGACTGTTCTCACCGGTCAGTGCCGCGATGGAGGAGCGGGCGGCCGAGATCATCGCGCAGGAAGCGCCCGAGATCGCCGTGACGCTCTCGAGCCGGATCGGCCGGATCGGGATCATCGAGCGGGAAAACGCGGCGATCATGAACGCCTCGCTCGCCGCGATGGCGCGCGACGTCGTGGCCGCGTTCGCATCAGCCCTGCGCGCCCTGGGGATCGAGGCGCCTTTGTTCATCAGCCAGAACGACGGCACGCTGATGAGTGCCGAGCGGGTTGCCCAGTACCCAGTGCTGACCTTCGCCTCCGGTCCGACCAATTCCATGCGCGGCGCAGCCTTTCTCTCCGGTCTGAGTGATGCGCTGGTCGCGGACATCGGCGGGACCACCACCGACATCGGCATGCTGGTGGGTGGCTTCCCGCGCGAGTCGGCCGTCAGCGCCGACATCGGCGGGGTGCGCACGAATTTCCGCATGCCGGACCTGCTGTCGATCGGACTCGGCGGCGGCAGTCTGGTGCACACCGAAGCCGGCCTCGTGCGCGTCGGCCCGCGCTCGGTCGGGTACCGGCTGACGGAGATGGCCCGGGTGTTCGGCGGCGAGACCCTCACGGCGAGTGACATCGCGGTTGCCGCCGGTTACGCCCGCATGGGCGATGCGGCGCGCGTGGCCGAACTCGACCCGGCGATGGTGAAGGCCGGCGTTGCCGAGATCCACCGGCTCTTCGCCGAGGGGCTCGATCGCATGAAGACCTCCGCGGCCGAGATCCCTCTGGTGCTCGTCGGCGGTGGCGCGGTGCTGATCCACGGGGACATACCCGGCGTCTCGCAGGTGGTCATTCCCGAGGCGGCGGGCGTCGCCAACGCAATCGGCGCCTCGATCACCCAAGTCGGCGGTGAGGTCGACCGGGTGTATTCGTACCAGGAACTCGGACGTGACGGCGCGATCGCGGCGGCGACCGAGCAGGCCCGGCAGGCTGCAGTCGCCTCCGGGGCGACCGCACAGTCCCTGCGGGTCGTCGAGGTCGAGGAGTTGCCGCTGGCCTACGTCCCCGGCGGTGCGGTGCGCCTGCGGGTCAAGGTCACGGGGGATCTGGCGCTGGCGGATGCAGAGGCAACGCCGGCCGGGCAGGTGCGGGCATGAAGATCGACAGCGGGATGCTCGAGGATTTTGCACGCGGCGCCGCCTTTCTCGGCACCGGTGGCGGGGGCGACCCGTACATCGGCCGGTTGTGCTGCGCCCATGCCATCGAGCAGTACGGTGCGCCGCAACTGCTGGCGCTTCAGGACCTGCCCGACGAGGCCAATGTGTTTTCGGTCGCCGGCATGGGCGCACCGACCGTGCTGGTCGAGAAGCTCTTTTCCCTCGAGGAGGCACATCTGGCGGTTGCGAAGCTCGAGCAGTTTCTCGGCCGGCGGGCGGACGCCATCATTGCGGCCGAGTCCGGCGGCATCAACGCGACGCTGCCGGTGGCCTATGCGGCCATGCGCCGCCTGCCGGTCATCGATGCCGACGGGATGGGCCGGGCCTTCCCCTCGATCCAGATGGTCTCCTTCAACGTCTACGGCGTCGCTTGTACGCCGATGGTGATCGCCAACGAGCACGGCGAGAGCGTCATCGTCGAGACGGACGGGGCGCTCGCCGCCGAGCAGCTCGGCCGCACGCTCGTGGTGCAGATGGGCGGCTCGGCCATGCTGTCGTGCTACCCGATGAGCGGCGCCGAGGCAAAGCGCACCGCGGTGGCCGCCACGCTGTCGGCGGCCCACGGCATCGGCCGCGCCATCGCCGCGGGCCGCAGCGCCGGGCAGCCGGTGGCCGCGGTGATCGAATACCTGCGCTCCACGACCTATTACCGCCATGCGTACCGGCTCTTCGACGGGAAGATCGTCGACGTACAGCGCGAAACGACGCGCGGCTGGGTGCTCGGGCGCTGTGTGCTCGAGGCGCTGCGTGGCGGAGGCGAGCGCCTGGAGATCCAGTTTCAGAACGAGAATCTCTGCGCACATCGCGACGGTCGGCTCATCGCCACGGTGCCGGACCTCATCGTCGTCGTGGACCGCGAGACCGCCGAGCCGATCACCACCGAAGGGCTGCGCTATGGCCAACGCGTCTGCGTGCTCGGGGTGAGCGCACCGCCGGCGCTGCGCACACCCGAGGCACTGGCGGTGCTCGGGCCGCAGGCCTTCAAGCTCGATCATCCGTTCACGCCCATCGAGACACTTTCCACCACCGCATGAATCCGCTCGACCAGATGCGACACTTGAACCATTCAAACTCTCGTTCCGAAGCACCTCGGGGGACCGACATGAACCGCGCCGCCGCCGGCCTGATGGCCGCTGCTTTCACCGCGTGGAGCGGCATTGCCGCCAGCGCTCAGCCGACTGACAGCCAGCAGCTGCAGCCGGTGATCGTCACCGCACAACGACGCGCCCAGAACATCCAGTCCGTACCCATCCAGGTCACGGCGCTCTCCGGGGAGCAGCTGGCAGCGGCCGGCGTCACCAACAGCCAGCAGGCGCTCAATCTCATCCCGAACGTGAACGTGGCGCACTCGTTCACGTTCCTGAATTCCTTCGTGACCATTCGGGGTGTCTCGGAGATCAATAATGCCGACCCGCCCATGCTGGTGGTGGTCGACGGTGTTGCGCAGAACAGCCAGAAGCAGCTGCTGATGGACCTGTTTAACGTCAAGCAGGTGCAGGTGCTGATGGGGCCGCAGGGCGGGCTTTACGGCCAGAACGCCATCGGCGGCGTCATGATCGTCACCACCCGGGGGCCGAGCAACCAGTTCCACTCGCATCTCGACCTGAAGTACGGCAACGGCGCGACCTACGCAGCGACCGGCAGCTTCTCCGGGCCGCTGATCAAGGACAAGCTGCTGTTCAGCATCGATGGCAACGTGCGCGGCAGCGGTGGGCTCATCAAGAACACGTATCTCGGCCGCAATGTCGATGCGGTCAACCACGACGATACCGTCCGGCTGCGGCTGCTGGCACTGCCAACGAGCTGGCTGACGCTCGACCTGCGCGGCGATTACAACGGCTTCAAGGGCGGAGCGACTTGGGACAGCGTGGTGTTCAGCGGAAATGCGAACGACATTCAGCCGCCGCAGAGTGATTATCCCGGTGGCACCTACGGTCACGTGAGCGATCTGGCGTTCAAGTTCGACGCGAATCTCGGCTTTGCGACCCTGACCGGCGTCACCGGTTACACGAATCTCGCCGAGGACTATCGCGGCTCGCTCGATTTCACCAACCCGGTGATCAACCCCGGCGGTCTGTTCGGCCTGTTCGGGCCGGTGGGTCAGGGACAGAACCTCTCGACGGCGATCACCAGTCAGGAGATCCACCTCGCTTCGCGCAACGACCAGCCGCTGCGCTGGATCGTCGGTGCCTATTACGAGCAGACGACGAAATCCCTGCAGACCCGGGCATTCTTCGAGACACCGGTCGGATCGGATCAGTACTACAACCCGGCGGCGGTGATCATCAACCGCAACGAGGGCGATCACAATCACTCGTGGGCGCTCTACGGACAGGCTGATTACGATCTGGCGAGCCGGCTGACAGCGACCGTCGGCCTGCGCTACGATGCGGCGAGCCTCGCACAGACGAACCTCGCGAGCCCCGCTTTCGGTGCAATCGCACGCAAGACCGAGACCGACACGGAGCCGAAGGCAACCCTGACCTATCACTTCACCAGGCAGGCGCTCGGTTATCTCACGTATTCGACCGGCTTTCGCGGCGGCGGCTTCAATTCACCAGGGATCTCCGCCCCGTTCTCCGAATATTTCGCGCCCGAAACGCTGACCAACTACGAGGCCGGCTTCAAGACGAGCTGGCTGAACCGTCGGCTCATCGTCAATGGCGACTACTACTACGACGTCGATCACAACTACCAGTTCTTCTTCGTCAACGCTGCGAACGGCTCGCAGATCATCCAGAACCTCAACCGCGTGCACATCAGCGGGCTCGAGCTCAGCGCCCAGGCGATCGTCACCCAGGGTCTGCAGGTGTTCGGCGGCGTCGGTACCACCCACACGGACATCATCGACAGCACTTCGGTGAGCGCCGCCTTCCCGGGCATCGACGGCCATCACACCCCGAAGACCATCCCCTGGAACCTCAAGGCGGGATTCCAGTACGAGCATTCGCTCGGGAACGGCATGCAGGGCACGCTGCACGTCGATTACACCCATGAGGGCAAGCAGTACTGGCAGGTCGACAACCGCGCGGTGCAAAAGCCACTCAACCTGCTCGATGCCCGCGCCGGTGTCGATTTCGCGCCCTGGGGCATCTATGTCTGGGGCCGCAATCTGACGAACG
>JAKBBE010000127.1 GCA_021826035.1 Pseudomonadota bacterium
ACCGGCGCCTCAAGGCGGCCGATCTGATCTACTCCAAGCCCATCGAGCAGTTCTTCGACCCGCTCAAGGGGATGTTCCTCGCCGACCGCTACATCAAGGGCGAGTGCCCCAAGTGCCACGCCAAGGACCAGTACGGGGACGCCTGCGAGGTGTGCGGCAGCGTGTACGCACCGAGCGAGCTGATCGAGCCGTACTCGGCGCTGACCGGCGCCAAGCCGGTGCTGAGGCACTCGGAGCACTTCTTCTTCCGGCTCTCCGATCCGCGCTGCGTGGCGTTCCTGCGCCAGTGGCTCGAGAGCGCCGGGCACGTGCAGCCCCAGGTGGCGAACAAGGCGCGCGAGTGGCTCGATGGGGCGGGCGAACAGGCCCTCGGGGACTGGGACATCTCGCGCGATGCGCCCTACTTCGGCATCCCCATTCCCGATGCGCCGGGGAAATACTTCTACGTCTGGCTCGATGCGCCCATCGGCTACCTCGCGGCACTGAAGAGCTACTTCGAGAGCGGCAAGGCGCGCGCGCACGGTGAGACGCGCTCGTTCGAGCAGTTCCTCGCCGCCCCCGATACGCGCCAGGTGCACTTCATCGGCAAGGACATCATCTACTTCCACACCCTGTTCTGGCCGGCGATGCTGCACTTTGCCGGCGCGCCCTACCGCGCCCCCGACAATGTGCACGTGCACGGCTTCATCACGGTCTCGGGCGAGAAGATGTCCAAGTCGCGCGGCACGGGCATCAGCCCGCTGCGCTACCTCGAGCTCGGGATGAACCCGGAGTGGCTGCGCTATTACATCGCCGCGAAGTTGAACGGCAACGTCGAGGATCTGGACTTCAATCCCGATGACTTCCTCGCCCGGGTCAACAGCGATCTGATCGGCAAGTACGTGAACATCGCGAGCCGCGCGGCGAGCTTCATCAGCCGTCATTTCGACGGGGCGATCGCCTATCCGAGCGGCACCGAGGCCCTCAGCACCCGCGCAAGCGGCCTGCTCGAGCAGGTGCGCGCCAGCTACGCTGCGCGCGAATACGGCCGCGCGATGCGCGAGATCATGGCGTTTGCCGATGCACTGAACCAACAGTTCGACGCGCGCCAACCCTGGGTGCTCGCCAAGAACCCGGCCGAGCGCGCGGCGCTGCAGGACAGCTGCGCGCAGGCGCTCTACGGCTTCAAGATCCTCACCTGCCTGCTCGCCCCGGTGCTGCCAGCCGTCGCCGAGCGCGTCGCGCGCGAGCTGTTCGGGCTCGAGCGACCGCTCACCTTCGCCGATGCGCTCGAGCCACCGCAGCACATCCGTCCGTATCAGCACCTGATGACCCGCGTCGATCCGAAGCAACTCGATGCGCTGTTCGAGCCGCCGGCGGCACCCGCACCAGCCCCGGCCCCAGCTCCGGCGGCGGCTCGGGCGCCCGCGGTGGCGGCGACCGAGGGCGCCGCCACCGCGACGATCTCCATCGACACCTTCAAACAGGTCGATCTGCGCGTCGCGCGCATCGCAGCGGCCGAGGCCGTCAGCGGTGCCGAGAAGCTGCTGCGCCTGACGCTCGATCTCGGCACCGAACAGCGCACCGTGTTCGCCGGCATCAAGGCGGCGTACGACCCGGCCACGCTGGTGGGACGATTGACGGTGATGGTGGCCAACCTGGCGCCGCGCAAGATGAAGTTTGGTCTGTCCGAAGGGATGGTGCTCGCCGCGAGCGGCCCGCAAGGCGGACCGTTCCTGCTCGCCCCGGACTCAGGCGCCCTGCCCGGCATGCGCATCAGCTAAGATCGGTGCGGAGGCCCTCTTGAACCGCGTCGAGGCCATCGAGGCGCTGCTGCCGCAGACCCAGTGCACCCGCTGTGGATACCCGGGCTGCCACCCGTACGCCGAGGCCCTGGCGCAGGGCCGCGCCGAGATCAACCAATGCCCGCCGGGCGGGGCGGCGCTGATCGGTCGGCTGGCAGCACTGCTCGGGCGCGCGCCGCTGGCGCTCGACCCGGCCCGCGGCCACGAGAGCCCGCCGCGGCTGGCACAGATCGACGCAAGGGCCTGCATCGGCTGCGCCAAGTGTCTGCCGCCCTGCCCGGTCGATGCCATCATCGGTGCGCGCAAGCAGCTGCACACGGTGGTGACCGAACTGTGCACGGGATGTGAGTTGTGCATCGCACCGTGTCCGGTCGACTGCATCACCCTGGTGCCCCGACCGGCGGTGCCACCGCCACCGGCGCCGGCCGTCAACCGCCTGCGCTACGCGGCGCACACTGCGCGGCTCGAGCGCCGTGTGCGCGAGCGCAGCACGCTGCTCGCGGCACGCAAACGCCTCGCGAGTCCCGACCCCTCAGGAGCCTGATCCGCGTGCGCCCCGCCACCCGCCATGCTCTGTACCGCCGCCTGCGCGATGCCACTCCGCACCCGCGCAGCGAGCTCGAGTACAGCAGCCCGTTCGAACTGCTCGTGGCGGTGATGCTCTCGGCGCACACCACCGACAAGAGCGTCAACGCCGCGACGCGCAAGCTCTTCCCCGTGGCGAACACGCCGCAGGCCCTGGTCGAGCTCGGCGTGGAGGGGGTCAAGCCCTACCTGCGCACCGTGGGCCTGTACAACGCCAAATCGAACCACCTGATCGGCCTGAGCAGCCAGATCCTCCAGCGGCACGGCGGGCAGGTGCCGCGCGAGCGCGCCGACCTCCAGGCGCTGCCCGGGGTCGGGCGCAAGACCGCGAACATCATCCTGAACATCGTGTTCGGCGAAGCCGAGATCGCCGTGGACACGCACATCTTCCGGGTCGCCAACCGCACCGGGCTCGCCCCGGGGCGCACGCCACTGGCCGTCGAGCACGCCCTGCGGCGCAATACCCCTGAGGCGTTCAAGCACGACGCGCACCACTGGCTGCTGCTGCACGGTCGCTACGTCTGCACCGCGCGCGCCCCGCACTGCGGCACCTGCCTCCTGGCCGATCTGTGCGAGTATCCGCACCCGAGCACCGCAGCGCCGGCGGCCCGGCGCGCGGGCGCGCGGACTGCGCGGCGGCGCACCGCCTGACCGCCATGCCCGTCTTCGCCCAACAGAGCCGCGAACAGCTGCGCCAGATGTATCTGTCGGCGTGGCGCAAGTACCGCGCCCAGCAACCGCTCGAGCCCCTCGAGGCGCAGATCGCCGCGCTCATCGCCGAACACCTCGAATACGTGCCGCTGCTGGAGTCCCCTGAGGCGCTGGCCGCGGAGTTCACCCCAGAGGGCGGCCGCGAGAATCCCTTCCTGCACCTCGGCCTGCACCTGGCGGTGCGCGAGCAGGTCGCGACCGATCGGCCGGCCGGGATCGCCGCGGTCCACCGCGACCTCACCGCCCGGTTCGGCGCGGCCCATGCCGCCGAACACGCCATGCTCGAACCGCTCGCTGAGACGCTCTGGGACGCGCAGCGCGCCGGGCGCATGCCCGATGAGCAGCGCTACCTCGAGCGGCTGCGCCGGCTCTAGCGGCTCGCGCCGCGCTCCTCGAGCAGCAGCCGGTAGATCAGGCCGCCGGCGGCGCCCCCGAGCAGCGGCATCACCCAGAACAGCCACAGCTGATGGACGGCCCAGCCGCCCTGGAACAGCGCCACGCCGGTGCTGCGGGCGGGATTGACCGAGGTGTTGTCCACCGGGATGCTGATCAGGTGGATCAGGGTGAGCGTCAGCCCGATGGCCAGCCCCGCGAAGCCCGCCGGCGCCCGCCGGTCGGTGGCGCCCTGGATGACGAACACGAACATCGCCGTCAGCACGAACTCCGAGACCATCACCGCGTGCATCGAGTACCCGCCCGGGGAGTGCGCGCCGTAGCCGTTGGAGGCGAAGCCGCTGGCGGCGGCATCGAATCCCGGCTTACCCGTGGCGATGGCATAGAGCACCGCGGCCGCCACAATGGAGCCGAGCACCTGCACGATGACGTAGGGGACGACGTCCTTGGCCGCGAAGCGCCCGCCGACGAACAACCCGACGGTGACCGCCGGATTGAAGTGGCCGCCGGAAATCCAGCCGACGGCATACACCATGGTGAGCACGGTCAGGCCGAAGGCGAGTGCCACGCCCACGAACCCGATGCCCAGATGAGGATAGGCCGCTGAGATCACGGCACTGCCGCAGCCGCCGAGGACCAACCAGAAGGTCCCGAAGAATTCCGCTGCTAATCGCTTGCTCATCGGTCGCTCCAGTGAGTCAGAACGCCTGTGACGATTTTTTGGGGCCGAACCCTGCCCCCCGCCCCTCCCAGTGGCGCGGATGGTACCACGGCAGAGCGCCCCACCCCGACCCGGGCGCGCTTCGCGACCGCTCCATTACTGCTACGCTGCTGCTACACTGAGGGCGGTCGCGCACAGAGGACCTTCCATGGGTTTGATCGGCGCGGAGAGCCCGTCGGACGAGAAATCGCCCGAACGGCTGAGTCTCGATGAGCTCCGACAGGTGCAGCTCGAGCGACTGCGCCGATCCATTCGGCATGCCTGCGAGAACGTGCTGCACTACCAGCGGCGCTTCGCCGAACACGGGGTGAGCCCGCAGGACCTGCACACGCTGGAGGATCTGGCGCGCTTCCCGTTCCTGACCAAACAGGACTTTCGCGCCAACTACCCCTTCGGCCTGTTCGCCGTGCCGCGCGACAAGATCGTGCGCATCCACACCTCGAGCGGCACGAGCGGCAAACCCACCGTGGTCGGCTATTCGGCCGAGGACCTGCAGATCTGGGCGAGACTGGTGGGCCGGTGCATCCGCGCCGCCGGGGCACGCACCGGGGACATCGTGCACATCGCCTACGATTATGGCCTGTTTACCGGCGGGCTCGGCTCGCACGCCGGCGCGGAGCATCTGGGCTGCACCGTGATCCCGGTCTCGAGCGGGCGCAGCGCCTGGCAGATCGAGCTGATGGAGGATTTCCGGCCCGACATCCTCATGGCCACGCCCTCCTACGCATTGAATCTCGCCGATGCCTTCGAGGCGCGCGGACTCGATCCGCACGAGAGCTCACTGCGCATCGGCATCTTCGGGGCGGAGCCCTGGAGTGAGGCGACCCGCGCGGCGCTGCAGCTGCGGCTCGGGCTCGAGGCCTTCGACCTGTACGGGCTCGCCGAAGTGATGGGGCCCGGCGTGGCGTGCGAGACCGCCGGCGGAGCGCCCGGACTGACGCTGTGGGAAGATCACGTGTACCCGGAAGTGATCGACCCGAGCACCGGCCGGGTCCTGCCCGACGGGGAGGAAGGCGAGCTCGTGCTCACCTCGCTCACCAAAGAGGCGCTGCCGGTGATCCGCTACCGTACGCACGATCTGACCCGGTTGCTGCCTGCGCAGCACGGCCCGATGCGGCGCATCGCCCGGGTGAGCGGCCGCACCGATGACATGCTGGTGATTCACGGGGTCAACGTGTTCCCCTCGCAGATCGATGCGCTGCTCGCGCGCTCAGGGGGTTTCTCGCCGCACTACAAGCTCGAGATTTCCCGCAGCGGGCCGCTCGATGACCTCACGGTGCACGCCGAGACGCTCTCGCGCCAGTACCAGAGCGACGCGCAGCTGCGCGCGGCCGCTGAGGATCTGATGCAGCAGATCAAGACGTTCATCGGCGTGAGCGTCACCGTGGTGGTGCACCGAGCGGGCACCATTGAGCGAGCCCCGGGCAAGGCGACCCGGCTGATCGAGCCGCGAGCCGCGGCGCGCTGAGCGCGTGCGGCTCGCTCCCCGACTCGCTCAGCCCTTCTTCGGCAGGTACAGGTCGGTCAGCGTGCCTTCGAAGGCCTCGGCCGCCGCACCCACCGTCTCTGAGAGCGTCGGGTGCGGATGGATGGTGAGCCCGACATCGGCAGCATCGCAGCCCATCTCGATCGCGAGCGCCACCTCGCTGATCAGCTCCCCGGCGTTGGTGCCGACGATGCCGCCGCCGAGCACCCGACGGGTGTGCGGATCGAACAGCAGTTTGGTGAACCCCTCGTCGCGCCCGATCGACAGTGAGCGGCCGCTCGCGGCCCACGGGAACACCGCCTTCTCGACCTTCACGCCGCTCGCCTTGGCCTCAAGTTCGCTGAGCCCCACCCAGGCAATTTCCGGATCGGTGTAGGCCACCGAGGGGATGACGCGGGCATCAAACGCGCTCTTGTGGCCGGCGGCGACTTCGGCCGCGACCTTCGCCTCGTGCACCGCCTTGTGCGCGAGCATGGGCTGACCGACGATATCCCCGATGGCGAAGATGTGCGGCACGTTGGTGCGCATCTGCGGGTCGACCGCAATGAAACCGCGATCCGAGACGGCGACACCAGCGGCCTCGGCGCCGATGCGCTTGCCGTTCGCAGAACGTCCGACCGCCACGAGGACCCGATCGTAGAGCGACGGCGCGGGAGCCTTCTCGCCCTCGAATGACACGCGCAGCCCCTCTTTGAGCGCCTCGACGCGCGTCACCTTGGTGCCGAGCAGAATCTGCTCGTAGCGGGTGCGGATGCGTTTCTCGAGCGGCCGCACCAGATCCGGATCGCAGCCCGGGATCAACTGCGAGGTCAGTTCGACGACGCTCACGCGGTTGCCGAGCGCCTGATAGACGCAGGACATCTCCAACCCGATGATGCCCCCGCCGATCACCAGCAGCGGCCCGGCGAACGGCTCGATCTCGAGCGCACCGGTGGAGTCGATCAGACGTGGATCCTCGGGCAGGCCCGGCAGCCGGACAGACTCGGAGCCGGCCGCGATGATGCATTGCTCGAAGTGGATCCGCTCGGTGCCGCGCTCACCGCGCACCTCGATGACGTTCGGCCCGAGGAATGTGCCGACGCCCTGCACCACCTCGACCTTGCGTTGCTTGGCCAGGACCGTCAGTCCCCCGGTGAGCTTCTTCACGACGGAGTTCTTCCACTCCCGAAGCCTCGTGCGGTCGATCGTCGGCGCACCGAATGAGATGCCGTGCGCGGCCATCTCGGCGCTCTCCTCGATCACCTTGGCCGCATGCAGCAGCGCCTTGGACGGAATGCAGCCGACATTCAGGCAGACTCCGCCGAGCGTATTCCAGCGCTCGACCAGCACCACCTTCAAACCCAGATCGGCCGCACGGAACGCGGCCGAATAGCCGCCCGGGCCGGCTCCGAGCACCAGCAACGGGACCGAGCGGTCAAACCCGCTCTCGGCGGCACTCGCCTTCACCCCCGAACTGACCGGGGTCGCGGCTGCCGGTGCCGGTGCAGAGCTGGGCGCCGGTCCACCGGCGGCCGATTCCTCGGCCGTCAGGCGCAGAATCGGCGTGCCCTTGGCGACCTTGTCGCCTGCCTTGACCAACACTTCGAGCACCACGCCCGCCGCCGTGGACGGCACGTCCATCGAGGCCTTGTCCGTCTCGAGCGTCAAGAGCGGCGTGTCGACTTCGATGCGCTCGCCGGCCTTGACCAACACCTCGACGACCGCCACCTCGGTGAAACTCCCGAGATCCGGGACGGTGAGCTCCACCGGGCTCACGGCACGGCCTCGATGAGCGCGTGCGGGTGGGCCAGGGTCTCGGCCAGGAAGCTCGTGAAGCGCGCCGCAGCCGCCCCGTCGATGACCCGGTGATCGTAGGACAGCGACAGCGGCAGCATCAGCCGCGGCACGAACGCGCCATCGCGGTAGACCGGCTTGTGGGCCGAGCGCGACACGCCGAGGATGGCCACCTCGGGGGCGTTGATGATCGGGGTGAAGGCGGTGC
>JAKBBE010000128.1 GCA_021826035.1 Pseudomonadota bacterium
GACCGAGAACTGCGAACGTGTCCGTGCCATGCCCAGCCGTGCTTTGCGGTAATGCGCCGATCCGCGCTTGAACGATCGTCAGAGTCAGGTCCGATTGTGGACGACTCGTCGGTGACTGGCAACGTCAGACGGGGCGCCGCCGGGCCGCGCATTGGATGCCGAGCCGCGCTTCCTCGCACCCACGGCCGTTCGACCGCTCGAACGCCGCGGGCGCGCGCCAAGGTGTTCCGGGGCGATTCGCGAGCCGCCGCCATGGACTGCCCATGACGGTGTGGACTTGAGCGCACGTCCCGTGGGTGCCGCAACGCCGTGTTCCGGCGCGGGCAGGCGGAACAGTCGCAGCCAACAACGGCCTCACGCAGTGCCGCTTCAGGGGCGGGGACCGCCGGGCGGCGATCTTCGCGGCCGCACCGGACGCGCGGCCCGAGGCGCCCGGCGATCCTGCCGGGTCTGCCGCAGGTCAGCGCAGGCGAGGCACGGGGATTGGGTCGGATGCGGCGCCGCTCGAATGCCGCGACCCGCCGATTGAACCCGTCCGGCGGAGAACCGCCTGCCGCGATCCACCCGCGCCGGCGCTGCTGGCCGGCGTTGATACGCAGGGCCGTCGGGGTCCCTCGCGCGAGCGGCAGCGGCGTGCGCCACGCGACAGCGTGCAGCGCCATCGCAGGACCGGGGCGCGGACCGCCGGTGCGACCCGGCAGGCCCAGTTCCGGCAGATCCGCGCCGAGCCGTGAACCCGTCGCTGCGCGAGGGCCTGCCGGAGCGCTCGATGGACACTCCTTTTCGTAGGGAGATCGCGCCCCCCCGCGACAAGACCCTCGGCCGAGAGGCCGAACATCGTGCGGCGTGATGTTTCGGCCGTCGGCGCCACTGCTACGTAGGACCGCCTTGAGGACTCTCGGAGGTGGTCCCTGGCATGACAGAGAGGCCCACTCGCCGATGCGCTGCGGGCCTGTCTTCGTGTGCTTGTGTCGCCTCAAGACACTCCGGCACCGAGCGGGGCTCCTGATGCGACGCAAGGGGCGATGCAAATGTTCCTGTGCTCGTTGGGCGGGTAATCGGGAGGGGACGCCATCGTGGTGCGTTGGCGTGTGTCCTGTCCCGCCGTCTGGACTGCCATAACCGCCACATCGACGCCGCAGAACAAGAATGCCGAAAGATCTGACACGCCCAAGCCATTCGCACCTCGCAGCGGCCGCGCGCGCCGTGATGACCGCCCATCACCCCCGGCGCAGACAGACGCGGCCGGCTCGCAGGCCCCTCCATCTATCCAACGCCGGCGCAAGCGGCCCTCAGACGCGGCGCGGCAACCCCAATCACCCACGGCGATGCGCACCCGGCGCCCGCCCTCCGCAGAACGCACGGCGTACTGGGCGGGGTCTGCCGCCGGCATCGCACCCAGATCGAACCCCATAAGGCCCTCATCATGCCGATGCCTCGAACGCACCGCCCACGGGATGCCACCACTGCGACCCGCCGCCGCTGGGGGCTGCGATGAAGCTGCGCATACGGCCCGTGCTGGGCGGCCTCTGCGCCGCGGCGCTGCTTGCCTCGGGCGGCTGCGTGACGAACTCAGGCATGCACGAACCGCAGTTCCTGGCCACGATGCAGCACAAAGTCACCGATCTGTTCGACAATCCGAACCCCTGCTCGAACAACGCCAGCGACATCGGGGTCGTAACCGGCGCGGTGGTCGGGGCGTTCATCGGCCATCGCGTCGACAAGAACGGCAAGGGCACGCTGCTCGGCGCGGCCGTCGGAGCCACGGTCGGGGGATTGATTGGTCACACCCTCGATGAGCGGCGCTGCGCGCTGTACCGGATCGCCGAGCAAGATCATCTCAAGCTCGCCAGCGCCACGATCACGCCGGCGAAGCTCGGAATCGCCGGCAAGCACACGCTCGGACTCGACGTGCAGATCCAGGATCAGGGTGTGATTTTCGAGCCGCGCTCGGCGCACCTCGTGCCGGGGGCACGCGGCTACCTCGTGCAGATCGCCGCCCAGTACACTCCCGGCGAGCTGGTCGCTGCGCTCGGGCCGAACCCGCCCGCACAGGCGCTCGCCGCCACCGAGCACCGCAAGGTGCTGATCGTCGCCCACGCCGCCCAGAGCTCAGATCCGCTCTGGGCGGAGCGCCTGTCCGAAGCGCGCGCCCGGGTGGTTGCCGCAATCTTCGCCGCCCGCGGCGTGCCCCGCGATGACATTTACTTTCAGGGTGCGGGCGATGCGCTGCCGATCGGCAACAATGCCACCGCGCGTGGGCGGCAGGAAAACCGGCGCGTGCAGATCGTCGATGTCGCCTCGACGTCCCAGCTACGGCGCTATCTCGGTCTGCGCCGGACCAATCCGGCCGATTTCACCGGCGTCGCCTACCATCCCGTCCCGCCGGCAACTGCCGTGACCGCAGCGCAACCCCCCCGCGCTGCCCCTCAGGCGTCCTTTCTCGATCGGATGGCAGCCCGCGCGAAGCGTCTGGCCTGGAAAGTGCGGCACCGCGCGCCCCCACCCACCGCAGTCGCTGCGGCCGCACCGCCCCTGGTCGCGCCGCACCCCGCGGGCCTGCCGCCGGGCGCCTACGACTTCGGCGGAACGCCGCTGCAGAGGGCACAGTCTCCGATCGATCTCGGCACGCTGCGCAGCCACTCGATGTTCAGTTTCATCCGTGCCGCCCATGCGGGCGACGAATCGATGCTGATCGGCGCCTGCACCACCGATCACCCGCACCTCGCGAGCGCCGTGCGCAACCTGTCTTCGGGGCGGGTCCTGCCGATTCGCGATGACCTGCCGGGATTCTACGGCGCGCCCTGGCTGAGCGAGCCGCACGGCAATCTGGTGGCGATCCTCGATGCGTATGTGCCGCGCTCATCCGGATTGCCGGTGCCGGATCCGCGCATCGACATCTACCGGGACTATGCCCGATTTCATGAACGCCAACCGACCTACTCCCGGCTGGCGCCGGTCAATGTCTACCGCGGACCGCGCGGCACCTTGTATCGGGTGTTCGTCGGCGGGCCGATGCAGTGCGTGGATCTGTTTGTGCCGACGCACGCCGGCCAGGGGCAGGCGCGCATCTACTATCCTCAGTTCGGTCAGGGTTATCTCGCCAAAGCCGCCTTCACGGTCCGCCAGTGAGCCACGCGATGCTGTGCCGTAGCGCCGCCCCCATCCCGCCCCAGAGCGCAACCGCGCAGATCGAGGTATCGCGATGAAAGCGCAGTGGTTCGATTTCCTCTACGGCATTCCGGTGCCGCTGTTCGGGCAAGTCGGCAAGCTCGCGCGGCTGAAGTCCGACACCCGCAGCCTCGCGGCAAGCACCTGGCGCGACGATCCGCTCGGGATGCCGGCCCCGGAGCGGCGACTGTGCACGGATTATTACGCCGCCTTCGGAGAGAACATCTCCTCCAAGCCGGTGTTCGAGAACGCCTACGCCTATCTGGTGCACTCCTACCAAAGTGATATCCGCCCGATGGCTCTCTGGCAGCACGCGTTGCTGGTCGCGCTGACCCTGGCGGAGGCGGCAGGCACGGGATTTCTGCTCGCGCCCTGGGTATCGCAGGAGATGTCCGCCGCCCAGATCGGCTATGTCGGCTGGATCATCGCCTTTGCCTTCGCCTTCGGGATGCTGATCCTCACCCATTCCGCCGGACGGTCCTATAAGAAAGCCGCGCTGTTCCAAAGCGTTGTCGGTAAGCAAGACCTCGACACGCTCACGCACATCCGACCGATCTCTCTGTCGATGGCGCAAGACGCCGACGCCGCACAAGCGCCCGAGGTCCGCTTCGTCGCGCGGGTCTCCAAGGGTGCGAACGATCGCGGCTCGCTCTGGCCAACCATCGCAACCGTGCTGGTGCTGGCAGCGGCCCTGGCCTTCATCTTTTACATCCGCTGGGAAGGCATCAAGGAGACGGAAACCCATCAGGTCGTGCATCTGGAGCACCACGGCATCTCCTCCTCGAGCAACAACCCCTTCGCCGCCATGACCTCGGGAAATTCCGCGCCCCTGCCGCCGGCCGTCGAACAGGCGCAGCAGCAGGCGCGCGACCGGGTCGCCAAGGAGATCGGGCGCGAGCAGGCCGGACAGGGCTTCGGCGCCGCAGCGCTCCTGTCCTTCATCTACATCATGACCCAGAGCGCCGGCTTTCTATTCTCGTACCAGCACGCCTTTCTCGCCGATGGCGAGCAGGCATTCGAACTGACCCGTGGGGAATCGCACTATGAAACCTATGTGCGCGCCATCGCCTCCCCGTTTCTGCACCGCGGCGAGGCACGTCTGGCCGAACTGCGTCAGTACCTGATCGAGCACATCCCCGAATACGCCGAAAATTCCGCCCGAGTCTCCTTCATGGATTTCTACAGTCGCAAACAAGGAGAGAAGCTGCGCCAGGAGGATCTCTCCGGGCTCATCCAGCAGCCCGATACGCCGCGCGCGACGTCGAGTTCCCCGGCGACGCCTGCCGCAGCCCCCGGCAGCGCGCCGAGCGGCGGTACGGATGAGGCCTTGCGTGCCGCCGCGCAAGAGATCTATGCCCTCGGCGATGCGGCGGCGCGCAAGGCCCGCTTCCGCGAACGTTCCGCCGGGCTCGGCAGCGCCGAGCAGCTGAAACTGCTTGAGTTCTTCAATCAGATCAAGGACGAGCACGCTCGGGTCCAGACCCTGGCGCAAGACCTGTTCAAAGACTAGGAGACTGGCATGCGCATTTCATGGCTCGCAACACCCGCGGCACTTCTGCTCCTCGCAGCGGCCGCGCCCGCAGATGCTGCCTTGGTCAACCAGATTCCGAGCTGCTACACGGCGAACCACTACCGCTTTGCCAGCGCGCCGCCGAGACATCTGCTCTACGTGCTCATCGATCAAGCCGGACAGTTGAGCCCAACATTGCAGAAGTCCGTGATTGACAACATCAATCACGCGCTCGGACCGGCGACGAAATTCGTGATCGCGGAGTTCTCCCGCACTACGAAAAACCACTACCTGCGCGTGCTGTACACCGGCATCGTCGAGAGTCCGATGAGTACTGAGGAGCGCGACAACGTGCCGGTGAGTTCGCTCCAGGGCTTCGCAAGCTGCATGCGTGGTCAGGCGATGTACGCGGTGCACATGGCAGATACGACCGCCGAGCACGCCCTGCAAGCGGCGGCGGGCGGAGCCGATCAGCCGAATAACATCCTCATCTCACTGAAGACGATCGCGCCGGTGATCGCGCAGGATCCGGCGGCCAAGAAGGTGCTGTTCCTGATCAGCGATGCAATCGAGGACTCGAGCTTCGGGAACTTCAGCGCCGGCATACCAAATCCCACCCAGATGGTGCAGCGCGCACGCACCCATGGCCTGCTCGCCGACTTCGGGGGCGCTCGCGTCTTTGTGCTCGGAGCGGGGATCGGGCCATGAGCGCGGCATCGCAACGGCCGGCGTCTGTGGGATGGAGGCGATGCGGGGCGGCCTGGATCGCGGTGAGACGGAGTCTGGTACCGGGTCTATGCACTGCCGGCATGCTGGGCCTCGGCGTGATCGCCAAGGTGCCGGCGGAAGTTCCGCCCGCGCTGTCGACACTGATCCAACAGGCCAAGGCGGGCGTGCCGGCAGCGGAATTTACATTAGGGTTAGCATATTACGAGGGCAAGGACGGACTGCACCCGAATCCCGTCAAGGCTCTGTACTGGTTTCGGAAGGCGGCCGCGCAGGGACTTGCGCAAGCCGAGTTCAACTTGGGGGCCTATCACGCAAATGGTGAAGGTGGACTCCACCCGAATTCCGTCAAGGCTCTGTACTGGTTTCGGAAGGCGGCCGCGCAGGGACTTGCGCAAGCCGAGTTCAGCTTGGGGACCTATCACGCAAACGGTGGCGGCGGACTGCACCCGAATCCCGTCAAGGCTCTGTACTGGCTTCGAAAGGCGGCCGCGCAGGGACTTGCGCAAGCCGAGAACGACTTGGGGGTCTTTCACGCAAACGGTGAAGGCGGACTGCACCCGAATCCCGTCAAGGCTCTGTACTGGTATCGGAAGGCGGCCGCGCAGGCAGATCCTCAAGCCGAGTTCAACTTGGGGGCCTATCACGCAAACGGTGAAGGCGGACAGCACCCGAATCCCGTCAAGGCTCTGTACTGGTTTCGAAAGGCGGCCGCGCAGGGATTTCCGGCAGCCGAGCGCACTTTGGGGGCCTATCATGCAGACGGTGCAGGTGGACTCCACCCGAATCCTGTCAAGGCTCTGTACTGGTTTCGAAAGGCGGCCGCGCAGGGATTTGCGCAAGCCGAGTACGACTTGGGGATCTATCACACAGAGGGTGGAGGTGGACTCCACCCGAATTCCGTCAAGGCTCTGTACTGGTTTCGGAAGGCGGCCGCGCAGGGATTCAAACCAGCCATAGCGAAACTGCAGGCGCTTGAGAATTCACCACGGACAAAGCTCGCGCGATCAGCACCGCAACCCGCGCAGGCGCCTGCCGCAGCACCGATAGACAACGAGCGTGTGGCTCGGAGCCTGCAATCGTTTTGGACTCTGTACTTCCGAGCCTCGAACGCGCAGGTCGTGGATTTCGGCACGCCCGCCCTGGTTCGGCCCGTGGGCTTTGGAAACTAAATCGTGCGCTCAGCTTACCTCAACGCGATCCTCCTTGGCATCAGTGGCTTGCTCGGACCGGCCATCTGTTGGGGCAACGTGCTCGCGTCGCAGCGATTTCGCGTGAGCCAAGACACGCGGGCGCTGGCGATCGCGCGGACCTCTTGCGCGCGCCGGTGGTCCGTAGTTCGGGCGCACATGGCGCTGAGCGCACTTTCTAAGCCGGCGCAGCTGGGTGGTTGGGCGGTTTTTTTAGACTGCCACCAACAACTGCCCCATGCATTCGAAAGTGCGCGGCGCGGCGCGCAGCGATCCGACCCGCTCGCGGAGGCGATGCTGGGCCACATCGAGCTGCAGGGCATACCTGGGGTGTTTGCGGCGAATCGCGCCGCCGGGCTCCATTGGACTCGCGCATCCGCCCGGCAGGGATTACCTTACGGGGAATATCAGTTCGGCCTGGATCTCTGGCGTGGCGTCGGCGGTCGGCACGACACAGCGCGCGCAATCCACTGGATGAAGAGCGCTGCGGCTGCGGGGAGCGAGGCAGCGCAGCGGTGGCTTGCGGCGCATCAGACGCATTTGCCACCGGCCACCGATGTGGCGGCCTCGACACCAAGGACGCCGCCTTCCGCGCAGAGCGCTGCGCAAGCCGCCACGGTGACGCGGAGTTCGGCCGCCGTTGAACCTCAGGAGCCGGCTGCACCGCCGGCGGACGATCAGCGCGTGGCGCAGAGCCTGCGATCGTTCTGGATTCTGTATTTCAACGCCTCGAACGCCAAGGTGGTGGACTTCGGCGCACCGGCGCTGGTGCAGCCGGTCGACTTCGGGCGTCCGCCCTGAGCCTGCCCAAACTCACGGCAGACTCGTGGTGTCGTCCGGCATTGAATCTCGCAGCACCGGAGCGCAACCGCTGAGATTCCCGCCGTGGACACTAACCCGCGCCGCGCTGCGTACTCGCGGTCGGCCTGGGGATTAGACAGGTCATGCCATTGAGGCAGACAGTCCCGACCCCCGGACGGGACGCGCTCCACTGGGCAACGCGATTGAACCAATGCAGCGGGACGCAGGGAGCCCACTGGGCTGCCCCCC
>JAKBBE010000129.1:0-6160 GCA_021826035.1 Pseudomonadota bacterium
CAGGCGAAATTCGATCGGCACATGGTCGCCAAGAGCGATCTGCTCGCGGCCGACGTGGCCCTCGCCAATGCGCGCTCGAGCCAGGTGAGCGCGAAAAATGCGCTCGAGGTTTCCGAGGAGGAATACAACCGGCTGCTCGGCGAGCCGCTCGGTCGGGTTCCGCATCTCGATCCGGTGCTGCCGAGCTTTGCGGTCGACCGGCTCCCCCTCGCTCAGCTGATCGCACAGGCGCTGGTGCGGCGTGGGGAGCTGCATGCGCTCGCCGCGCGGGCCGGAGCGCTGGCGGCGCGGGCACACGCGGCAACCGCGAGCCGGCTGCCGCACCTCGCGGCGGTCGGTGGCTACACGCATTTCGACAACCAGATTCTCAACCGCGAGAACTTCTCCTCCGTCGGTGTCGGCTTCACATGGAAGCTCTTCGACGGCGGTGCGGCGGCCAATGCGGCCGATGCGCTGCGCTCGCGCAGTCGCGCCGATCGGCATCGGCTCGCCGATCTGCGCTCGCGCATCGCGCTCGAGGTGCGCACCGACTGGCTGACGCTCGCAGCGGATCGTGCGCGCGTGCAGGCCTCGCGTGCCGCGACCGCGCAAGCTGAGGAGAACCTGCACGTCTCCCGTCAGCTCTACGGAGTCGGACTCGCCTCCAATACCCAGGTGCTCGAGGCGGTCACGCTGCGCACGCAGGCCGAGGAGGATTACAACAACGCGACGCTCGACGCGGCGCTCGATCGCCTGCGTCTCGCCTACGCGGTCGGTGCGCTCTGAGCGCGCGGCGCGCTAGCCGAGCTTCAGCAGCTGGGTGATCAGCGCATCGGTCTGGATTTGCTCGCCGCTGAGCGCCATGGCGAGCATCTCCCCGCCGAGCAGCGGCAGGGTGAGCAGTACATCGGGACGGGTGCGGGCGAGGCGGCCGGTGTTGCGCGTGTCGCTCACGGCCGCGACGGTGCGCACCTCGGGGTTCATTTCCTTCGCCGCGAGTACGACGAAGGCGTTGTAGGAGTCGTCCTCGCTGAGGGCAAGCACCGCGCGCGCCTTGGCGATGTCCGCGTGACGCAGAGTCTCGGTGTCGCTGCCGTCTCCGACCACGACGTCCTCGGTATTTTGTTCGTTCTCCGGCGGCTTCTGCGCCACGATGCTGGTCACCAGCAGGCCGCGGGCGAGCAGCGCCCGGGCCGTATCCTGGGCGAGCGGGCCGTCGCCCACCACAATTACGTGGGACACGCGCTTCATCTTGCCTCTTCTTCGCGGCTGCAGCAGGTTCATCAGCCGCTTGTCGATCAACGGGCCGGCGATCGCCGGCAGGGCGGTGGCAAACACGCCCAGACCGAGCACGATCAGCGAGATCGTGAAGATCCGTGCGTCGCTCGACACCGGGGTGATGTCGCCGTAACCGACGGTCGACATCGTTTCCACGGCGAAATATACCGCGTTGATCGCCGTGGTGATGTGTGGCTGGAAGCCGTCACCGAGGATCAGCGCACCGAGCGTCCCATAGCCGAGTGTCAGCGTCAGACCGGTCAGCGCAAACAGTGTCGCGGTGGCGAGGCTTGCGCGCGTGAACGCCTGACGCGCCGAGAGCAGCAGCAGCAGCTGCACGATGCTGAAGATCTCCAGCGGGCGCGAGGCGCGCGCGAGCGGGGAGAACTCGAGTGCCACCACGGCCAGGGTGAGCATGAACGCCAGCATCCAGGCGAGCCGCGAGCGCCACAGCATGCCGATGCCGACCACGATGAGCAGGATCCCGATGCCGATGTGCGAGGCGTCTCCGGCGCCGATGTGCACGCTGCCGATGCCCCCGGCGAGGGAGCTGATCTGCGGGGAGGCGATCGCGTGCAGCAGCGGACGCAGCGAACCGGAGCCGAGCAGGATGTGCAGTAGGCCCTGGGCACCGACCAGCAGTGCGAGCGGCACTTGCGGAAACCAGGCGCGCATGTGCAGCATGCGCTCGAGGCGCTTCTGTTCCTTGCGCAGCCAGACGCGCTCGGCGTCGAACCACTCACGCTTCACGCGCCGCGCCTCGCGAGGGGCCGCACTGCGTGGCAGGAATCATCAAGTGGCACGTTCATGGGATGAGGTGTGCGCCAATGGCGCGCTTGGACGACCGCAGTATACGACTCGCCAACACTATAGCAGGAACCGCTGTGGGCAAGCGGCGGGGCGGGCCTGGCGCGGGGTGTTGAGGTGACCGTGGCGACGGCGCTCGTTGCGCTGCTCGGCGGGGCTCTCGCGGGCTTGTCGCTCGGGCTGCTCGGGGTCGGCAGTTCGATCCTGATCGTGCCGCTGCTCGTGTACGGTCTGCACCTCGCCCCGCACCTGGCGATCGGCACCTCGACGGTGGCCGCGACGGCGAGCGCACTGTGGAGTCTGAGCATTCATGCGCGCGCCGGGACGGTCCGCTGGCGCCAGGGTGGCATCTACGCACTCGCCAGCATTCTCGGCGCCGCGAGCGGTGCGCGTCTGGGCCGTGCCACCGACAGCCGCCTGCTGCTGGCGCTGCTCGGGGCGCTGATGGTGCTGATCGGCGTATTGATGGTCCGCAGTGCGCTGCGCCGGCGCGCAGCGCCGCAGCGCACGCCGTCGGATCCGAGCGGCGCGAGACTCGCGCTGCTGGCTGCGGTCGGTTTCGGTGTCGGTTCGCTTGCCGGACTGGTCGGCGTCGGTGGCGGCTTTCTCACCGTGCCGGCGCTCGCCTTCGTCGCCGGTCTGCCGTTGCTGAGTGCGGTCGGCACCTCGCTGATCTCGGTCAGTGCGGTCGCCGGCACGACGGCGCTGAGCTACGCGAGTGCGCACCTGGTCGTCTGGCCGATCGCAGAGTCGCTCATCGTCGGCGGGATGCTCGGCGGGTACGCGGGGGTCAGGCTGGCCGGCGTGCTGGGGGCGCGCAAAGGAGCCCTGACGCTGCTGTTTGGCGCCGTGGTGGCCACCGCGGGGCTCTACATGATGGTGCACGCGCTGCGCTGAGCGGTGCGCCGATGCGACGGACGGGCGCCGGGGTGCGGCCGGCGTGGCTCGCTGCCGCTGGCGGCGCAGCGAGCGCTTCGGTACATTGCCCGGCTATCCACCAGTGCCGCGCGCCGCAGCGGTTGGGCTGCTGCCGGGAGCGCGCAAGCGAGGCAATCCCCATGCAATTGGCAAGATCGTTCACTGTCGCGGCGGCCTGTGCGCTGCTCGCCGCCCCGCTCGCGTACGCCACACCGGCCGGTCCGCAGCAGGAGAATGCGCACGGGCGCACGCTGCTGCCGATGCCCGTCAGCGCGCGTTTTCACTTCCGCCAAATCGGTCCGGCGCTCGCCGGCGGCCGTGTGACGGCGGTGGCCGGGGTGCCCGGCAACCCCAAGACGTACTACATCGGCGGTGCCGACGGCGGCGTGTTCCGCACCGATGACGGCGGCATGACCTGGACGGCGCTCTTCCAGCACCAGGCGGTGGCCTCGATCGGGGCGCTCGCGGTCGATCCGCGCAACCCCGCCGTGATCTGGATCGGTACCGGTGAATCCAACGTCCGCAACGACATCTCCTACGGCGACGGTGTGTACGTGTCGCACGACAGCGGTGCGCATTGGCGCCACGTCGGCCTCCGCGGCACGCTGCAGATCTCGAGCATCCTGGTCAACCCGCACCACAGCGGCACGGTGCTGGTCGGGGCCATGGGCAACCCGTGGAAGAACAGCACCGAGCGCGGCGTGTACCGCACCTCCGACGGCGGCAAGCACTGGCAGCGGGTGCTGTACGTTGGCCCCGAGGTGGGGATCTCCGACATGGCGATGGATCCGCGCAATCCCAACATCGTGTACGCCGCGACCTACCGGTTTCGGCGCGAGCCCTGGCATTACTCCTCCGGCGGACCGCAGGATGCGATCTACAAATCGGTCGACGGCGGCAGGACCTGGACGCCACTGCGCGGGCACGGTCTGCCGAGCGGGGCGGTCGGGCGCATCGGCCTGGCCGTCGCGCCGAGCGATCCGAACGTCGTGTATGCGGTGATCGGCAGCCACCAGGGGGTGCTGTGGCGCTCAGATGATGCCGGTGCGCACTGGACTCTGGTCAGCAAGGATCAGTCGGTCGATGCGCGGCCGTTCTACTTCTCGCACATCGCGGTCGACCCGAAGAATCCCAATCACGTGTTCGCGCTCTCGATGCGGTTGCTCGCCTCAGAGGACGGCGGGCGTACCTGGCAGCGCATTGCGCACCGGATCCACGTGGACAACCACGCGATCTGGATCGACCCGAGCGGCAGCGGGCGCATCATCGAGGGCAACGACGGCGGCGTGGCGCTCTCGCTCGACAACGGCAAGCACTGGGCGTTCCTGCACAACATCGCGCTCGAGCAGTACTACCACGTCGCCGCCGCTGGCGGGCTCTTCTATCAGGTCTGCGGCGGTCTGCAGGACAACAACTCCTGGTGCGGTCCGAGCGCGAGCAAGAACCCGCTCGGCATCTCCGATCGGGCCTGGGTCGGGTTCAACGGCGATGATGGCATCTACGGCATGGTGGCCGCCGATGACCCGAACCTGATCTACAACGAAGGGCAGAACGGGTCGTATTTCATTTACAACCGCTCCGAGGAGCAGCTGCACGACATCCAGCCGTTCCCGCGCGATGACAACGGGCGTGGCGCCGACGGGGCACGCTATCGTTTCGCCTGGGAGGCGGCCTTTGCGGTCTCCCCGGACAATCCGAAGGTGCTCTACGCCGGTGGCAATGTGGTCTTTCGCAGCGCCAATCGCGGTCGTACCTGGCAGGTGATCAGTCCCGACCTGACGCGCAACGACCGCGCCAAGCAGGGGCCATCGGGCGGGCCGGTCATTCAGGACAACTCGGGGGCGGAGTACTACGATACGATCCTCACCATCGTTCCGGCCCCGTCGAACCCCCAGGTGATCTGGGTCGGTACCGACGACGGGCTGGTGCAGGTGACCCGGGATGGGGGCAAGCACTGGCAGAACGTGACGGACCACATCGCGCACCTGCCGGCGTGGGGCCGTGTCGAGTCGATCGACGTCTCGGCGACGAATCCGGGCCGTGCGCTGATCGCCGTCGACCGGCACTTCAGCGGCGACTTCCGGCCGTATCTGTACAGCACTCGCGATTACGGTGCGCACTGGCGCTCGATCAGCGGGAATCTTCCGGCGCACGTCTATGCGCACGTCGTGCTCCGCGATCCGCACGATCCGAACCTGTACTACGCCGGCCTGGAAAACGGTCTGTATGTGTCGTGGAACGCCGGACGTCGGTGGTACAAGTTCGGCCTCGGCTTGCCGGATGCGGCGGTGTACGACCTGGCGTTGCAGAATCGCACCGATTCTCTGGTGGTCGCGACCCACGGCCGCGGCGCTTGGATTCTCGATGACCTGACGCCGTTCCAGCAGTGGAATGCGCACGTGGCCCATGCGGCCCTGACGCTGTTCAAGCCCATGGACGCGGTGCGGTACTGGCCGTTCTCCACGACCGAGTGGATGGGCGACAGCGCCTATTACGGACAGAACCCGCACTACGGCGCGGCATTCAGCTACTACCTCGCCCACTCGGAGCATCAGCCCGGGGAGCTCGTCATTCGCAATGCGAGCGGCCAGGTCGTACGCACCTACCGGGGGTTGCACAAGGGCAAGGCGGTGGCGATGACGCCGGCGCTCGGCGCGCCGAGCGGTGAACATGGCCAGGTGCCGTGGGTGCCGGGGCAGGCCGGTCTGCATCGCATCTACTGGAATCTGCACGCGCAGGGTCCGGTGCGCTGGCGATCGGCCCCGAAGTTCAACCGCGGGCCGCACAACGGCGCACTGCTGCCGCCTGGGACGTACAGCGCGACGGTGAAATTTGGCGACACGAGCGCCTCTGAGACGTTCACCGTGGTCAACGATCCGGCCTCGCACGGCACTCTGAGCGGTATGACCGAGCGGTACGAGGTGACCGAGTCGGTGCTGCATCAGATCTCGCAGGTCGACGTGGCACTGAACCATCTCGATGGGCTCGCCGCACAGCTGAAGAGTCTCAAGGCGGCCGTGCGCGGTCTGCCCGAACAGCGCGAGGCCGATGCGGCCATCGCGACGCTCGAGCGGGCCCGCCACGCGGCACTGATGCACCTGACCAGCAACGCCGGCTCTTCGGAGTCGACGCTGTGGGTGCCGGACGGGATCCACGAGAAACTGCTCTCGCTCGAGGG
>JAKBBE010000129.1:6260-7493 GCA_021826035.1 Pseudomonadota bacterium
CCGGGTCACGCACGCCCGCGTTCGGTTGCGGTGGCATAGTGGCCGCTTTGGATGCCGGCAGATCGCAGAAGTCGGCCCAACCATGATTGATGGAGGGGTATTCCGTGAAGCAATTCCTGATGCGCTCCGCGTGGGCGGTGACGGCGCTTGGACTGTGCGCAACTGCAGCAGCGCGGGGTCTGATCCCCGAGCCCAACGCCCATGCGGTTCCGTACGCCACTCAAGCCAATCCTGAGACGCTGCTGTTGGATGCAAGCACCGCGGGGCGGGGCTTTGCGACCTCCACCATGCGAATCCCGGTCGAGCCCGGTCCGTTCACGTTCGTGTATCCGAAGTGGATTCCGGGCTACCACTCCCCGCACGGCCCTCTGGTGGACGTCTCGCAGATCAAGGTGAGCGCGAACGGCAAGCCGCTCACCTGGCGCCGCGACAAGGTCGACATGTACGCCTTTCACGTCACGGTGCCCGAAGGCGTGCACACGCTCGACGTGCAATTCACGGTGCTGCTGAACAGCGCCGGCAGTCTGCGCGCCTCGTCCAACGTCGCGGTGCTGACCTGGACGCGCGTGCTCTTCTATCAAAACGACGTCAACTACCACAACTACTACGTCAAGGCGAGCGTGATCCTGCCGAAGGGCTGGGGCTACAGCACCGCGCTCACCACCGCGAGCCGGGTCGGTGAGCGGGTGAATTTCAAGGAGGAGCCGCTCGCCTATCTCGGTGACTCGCCGCTCGATATCGGTCGGTATTACAAGAAGGTGCTGCTGTGGCACCACGACCACGCGCACATGTGGCTCGACATGTTTGCCGATGCGCCGCAGGACCTCGACGTTCCGGTGAAGCTCCTCGATGCGTACAAGAACGTGGCGCCCGAGGCGCTTGCGCTCTACGGTTCGCGGCACTGGTACAACTACCACGCGCTGCTCGCGCTCTCGAATCACATCACCTTCGAGGGCGTGGAACATCACCAGTCGAGCGACAATCGGGCGTCGGCGGATTTCATGACCAATCCGAAGATGCAGCTGCTCGCCGGGGACCTGGTGACGCACGAGTTCTCGCATTCGTGGAACGGCAAGTACCGCCGGCCGTGGGATCTGACCACCGATAACTACCAGATCCCGCAGCGCACCGATCTGCTCTGGGTGTACGAGGGGATGAACCAGTATCTGGGCGATCTGCTCTCGTTCCGCGCCGGGATCCGCAAGCCGAGCGAGTACCCGCAGTACCTCGCGT
>JAKBBE010000130.1 GCA_021826035.1 Pseudomonadota bacterium
TGGGCGTCGGCTGGGTCTCCATGTTCGACCCACTGGCGCTGGCCGACCTGCTGCGGTTTCCAGAGCAAGCGCGTCCCGTCGCCATATTGTGCATTGGCAACGTCGCGCAATTCGATCCGGCTCCACGCCTTGCGCTGGAGCAGTGGCGTCAGCCGCGACCGCTCAGCGAAATGCTGTTCGAGAATGACTGGCCGGAAGGGGCGCCGTGAGCGGCCGTGATCGATGCGCCGCGCGGGACCTTGCCCTGACGCGCGCCCTCAAGGACGGGATCCAGAGCGGTGCCACGCTGCTGGATGATGCCCTTCGGTACCCGGCAGGACTGCTGGCCCTACCACCGGTGAGGCTGCGGGTCGCGGAATGAAGGCCGGCGTGCTCATTGCGGCTGTGCTGCTTGACGGGTGGCTCGGTGAGCCTCGGCGGTGGCATCCGCTGGTGGGCTTCGGGAACATTGCCCACCGTCTCGAAGCGAGACTGAATCCCCCCCGCGAGCGCGCTGCACTCGCACCTCACCACCTTTCCTCGGGCTATATGGCGGGCGTGCTCGCCGTGCTACTCACGGTCGGTCCGCCGGTTCTGGCGGTAGCGCTGCTCCTTCGCTACCGACCGCTCGCACCGCTCATGGCGGTCGCGCTGCTCTACCTGGTGATAGGTCACCGCAGTTTGCACGAGCATGCCGTCGCGGTGGAACGTGCGCTGCGCGATGAAGATCTTGTCGAAGCCCGTCGCCGCGTCGGTGCAATGGTGAGCCGGGATACCGCGGACATGGATTCCGGACGGATCGCCGGCGCGACGGTGGAGTCCGTACTCGAGAACGGCAATGATGCGCTCTTCGGTGCGCTCTTCTGGTTCCTCGTGAGCGGAGCCGCCGGGGCACTGGCGTACCGACTCATCAATACGCTCGATGCCATGTGGGGTTATCGCACCGAGCGCTATCGTCAGTTCGGCTGGGCCGCGGCTCGCCTCGATGATCTGATGAATTTTCTCCCGGCGCGCCTGACCGCGCTCAGCTATGCGGCGGTAGGTCATCTCGCCACCGCACTGCGCTGCTGGAGACTGCAGGCGCCCGCCTGGGACAGTCCGAACGCCGGACCGGTGATGGCGTCCGGTGCCGGCGCGTTGCAGATCCGCGTGGGCGGTGGCGCCTTCTACCACGGCCGCTGGCTGTCGCGGAGCACTCTGGGCGAGGGACGTCCCGCTGAGAGCGGGGATATTGGGCGCGCCCGATATCTCGTTCTGCGTGCATTGGCGCTGTGGATCGGGGTAGCGACACTCATCGGGCTGATCAGGTGGGCACTCGATGCTTGAGCATGGCGGAAGACTTCGCCGCGCGGCACTGCGCTATGGTATCGCGCTCGAACAGTGGCTGGACTTATCGACCGGAATCAACCCGGTGTCCTGGTGCGGCATCGAGGTGCCCCGCTCGGCCTGGGCCCGCCTACCGGAGGAGGATGACGGACTCCTGACCGCGGCACAGAGCTACTTCGGCGTCCCACACGTCCTGCCGGTCGCCGGCTCTCAGGCGGCAATCATGCATCTGCCCCAACTGCGCACGCGCGGGACGGTAGGCGTGCTCGCGCCGAGCTACGCCGAGCATGCTTTGCGCTGGCGCGAGGCGGGACACCAGGTCGCGCCGGTCACGCTCGCCGAGTGTCCCTCCGCCGCCGATGTCCTCGATGTCCTCGTGCTCGTCAATCCGAACAACCCTACTGGGGAGCGCATTACGCGCAGTCGGCTGCTCGAGTGGCATGCACGCCTGGCCGTCCGTGGAGGCTGGATGATTGTCGACGAAGCGTTCGCCGACGCGGACTCGTCGCAGAGCGTTGTCTCCTGCACTCAACGTGAGGGACTCATCGTGCTGCGTTCGCTCGGCAAATTCTTCGGACTCGCCGGTGCGCGCGTCGGGTTCGTGCTGGCGGCCGAGGACCTCCTCCACGCGCTGGAGGAAAAGCTCGGCCCCTGGACTGTCGCCGGCCCGGCCCGCTTCATCGCGCAACACGCGCTCGCCGACCGGCCCTGGCACGACGCCATGCGTGCACGACTGCACGCACAATGCGCTCGCCTCACTGCACTCCTGCAGGACTGTGGGTTACCCCCCGCAGGCGGCTGCAGCCTGTTTCAGTGGGTGCCTACCACCGCCGCGACGCCCATCCACGAGGCGCTGGCGCGCGAGGGCATCCTCACTCGCCTGTTCGAGGCGCCGCGCGGCTTGCGCTTCGGTCTTGCGGCGCAGGATGCCGAGTGGGCACGCCTCGAGCGGGCGCTCGGGGCGTATCAGGCGTTGCGATCATGACCGCTCGCGCACTCCTGCTCCAGGGCACGCGCTCCACGACCGGCAAGCGCAGGCGGGTCCGTCGTGCCCACGCACGGTCCTCACGGTCAGTCATTCAGGAGCGATCCATCGGCGCACGTCCCCAGGTAGCGGCTCCTGCGGAACGCGACGCGGATTTCGAGCCGTTGTGGGGCGCGATATGACTACCGTGCGACGCTCTGTGTCCGCAGGAAATGGGTCCCGTCCGATGAAGCAGCTGATCCTCGGTGGAGTGCGCTCCGGGAAGAGTCGGCTCGCGGAAGAGCGTGCCGGCGCGAGCGCCCGTCAAGTGGTCTATGTGGCCACCGCACTCAATGGAGGCGATGCTGAGATGGAGACGCGAATTCTGCAACACCGCGCACGTCGCCCATCGGAGTGGATCACGATCGAAGAGCCGTACGCGCTTGGCAACGTGCTGCTCGCCAACGATTCGCGCGATCGGTGTCTGTTGGTCGAGTGCCTGACGCTCTGGCTCACGAACCTGCTGTGTGTAAGACCCGACCGATTGGACGACGAGCGGCGCAGTCTGTGCGATGCGGTAGCGCAACTGCGCGGCGCACTGATTCTCGTCAGTAACGAAACGGGTCTCGGAGTAGTGCCACTGGGTGAGTTGTCGCGCCGCTTCCTCGACGCCAGCGGCGAGCTTCATCAGACGTTGGCGCAACTCTGTGATCGGGTCACACTCACGGTCGCCGGATTACCCCTGGAGCTCAAAGGGCCACCACAATGATCGCGCTCACGGCCCGCCATCGATGGGCCACTGAGTGCACCGGCGCCACCGCCCGGATGAGCATCAATGACATACCACACTCGGGGGTGCACAACATGCGAAGCAGCGGAACCTTACCCATCATCAGAGAGGTCCCTTGAATATGAGCGATATCAATTCCGTCTCGCTGCACGAGACACTGGCGCACGTCCGGCCGGTGACGGGGGACTTGCGGATCGAAGCCAATCAACGGCTCGATCAGCTGACCAAGCCGCCGGGAAGCCTCGGGCAGCTGGAAGCGATCGCCGCGCAGTGCTATACCATTGCCGAAGGCAGCTGGTCCGCTCCGCTGCGCAAGGCGGCGTATGTGTTCGCCGCCGATCATGGCGTGACTCAAGAAGGGGTCAGTGCCTACCCCAGCGCCGTAACGGCGCAGATGGTCGAGAATTTTTTGCGCGGTGGTGCAGCCATCAACGTGCTCGCGCGACTCCATGGCGTGCAGCTCACGATCATCGACGTAGGCGTGGATGCCGACTTTCCCAATCACGGTGCGCTATGGCAACGAAAGGTCCGCCGTTCCAGCCGGAACCTGCGCGTCGAGCCCGCGATGTCATCGCTCGAGCTGACGGATGCGCTGAACGTCGGCCTTGAGGCCGCTGAAGACGCCCACAGCCGGGGCATGCATCTGGTTGCCGCCGGCGAAATGGGCATCGGCAACACGACGGCCGCTAGCGCGCTCGCCGCGGCCCTGACCCGTCAGTCGGTCGAAGCGGTGACCGGCAGGGGGACCGGAATCAGCTCCGCTGCCCGTCAGAGCAAGCAGCAGGTGATTGGTGAGGCGCTCGACCGACACCTCCCGCAGTGGCGCAGCGAGACGGTAGCGCCACTCGAGGCGCTCCGCTGCGTCGGTGGGCTGGAGATCGCCGCGATGACTGGCTTTTTTCTCGGCGCTGCGCGTCATCGCAAAATCATCGTCGTCGATGGCTTCATTGCCACCGCCGCTGCAGCGGTCGCCGTTGCGCTCGCCCCCCCGGTGCGCGATTATCTGCTCGCCGGCCACCGCTCCGAGGAGCCCGGACACACTCACCTGCTGCATCACATCGGCATCACGCCCATCCTGGATTTGCGGATGCGCCTCGGCGAAGGGACCGGCGCTGTGCTCGCCATGCCGGTCATCGCCTCCGCGATGCACATTCTGACGGAAATGGCCACGTTCGCATCGGCAGGGGTGAGCACCGCAAACGCATGAGGCGTCCAATCCGCGAATTCCTCGGCGCGGTTCAATTCCTCACGCGCATTCCTCTGCCGCAGCGGTGGCTGGGAGAGATTGCACTGGCGCAGGCCGCACCGTACTTCCCCCTGGTCGGGGTATTACTCGGACTGGCCGGGGCAGGTGTCGACGTCGCTCTTCGTGCGCACCTCCCCGCGACGGGCGCGGCCGCCGTATCCGTGGCGCTTCTGATCGTGATCACCGGCGCGCTTCACGAGGACGGACTCGCCGACACGGCGGATGGCTTCGGGGGCGGAACGACCGCGGAGCGGGTGCTCGGCATCATGCGCGACAGCCGAATCGGCAGTTACGGCGCGATCGCCATCGCACTGTCCGTCTTGCTGAGGACCGCATTTATCGCGGCGCTACCGAATCGGGAGGTGTTCGCCTACTTTGTGTCGGCCGAAATGCTGTCGCGCTGGAGCGTGCTTCCACTTGCCTATTTTTTGCCCTCCGCCCGTCAGGGTGGACCGACCGCCGGACAGGGTGCGCGGCTCGCCCGTGCCATCCCAGTCACGGCGGTCGTGTTCGGCACATTGATCGCCATCATCGTGACCGTGGCGAGTCTGCACGCAGACAGCTGGCGCCCCTGGGCGGTCTGTCTGCCGATCATCGCCGCAAGCGGACTATATTTCTGGCGGCGGATAAGTGGCGTGACCGGCGACTGTTTCGGCGCCGTCATTCAGCTCACTGCCACCGCCGTCTATCTCTGCGGTGCATGGCGATGAGGCAACTGGTTCTCATCCGCCACCCGGCCACCGATCTTGCTGGGACATTCTGCGGGCACAGTGACCCCGACTTGAATGCAACGGGGCACGCACAGCTGCAGGCATTGCAGCAGAAACTCGCCCGATCCTCGCTCGATCGACTCCTCAGCAGCGATCTGTTGCGTACCCGCCGATGCGCCGAGGCGCTCGCCGAGCAGCAGGGCATTAGGGCCACCTTCACCCCGGCATTGCGCGAGATGCATTTTGGCGATTGGGAGGGACTGCGGTGGGACGAAGTCGAGATCCGTTTCCCCGAGCAGGCGCAGCGTTGGCTGCAGGGGTTTGCAACGTTTACACCACCTCACGCGGAGGCGTATGCGCAGTTCACCGCCCGCATCAGCAGGGCGGCCGATGAATGGTTGCAGGATACCGCGGACACGACCCTCGCCATCGTGACGCATCGGGGCGTATTACTATTCCTGTTGCAGCACTATTGCGGGGTTGAGGTCACGACGGCATGGCAACTGTCATCCCACTACGCAACCGTCCTGTTGTGCACGCCCGCGGCAGGCGGGGATCGTCCCTGGGCGGTCCGCGAGACATGGCACCCGGGGTAACGAACGCGCCCGAGCGTCCCAAGATCTCGGCAACGGGGATCGCCGTCGGCCGTGCCGGACGGCATCACGGTGAGATTCTCCAGGGTCTCTGGTGGCAACCCTCGGAGGCTCGCGCCGATCCCATCCCCTGTCTCGTCACTCTGCCAGTACCTGGCACCGGCACGGAGGCCCATTTCCGGCTGACGCCCGGACGACGCATCGTGGTTCACCCCACCAACCGGGTAAAAGCCGCGCGCGCCGCCCGATTGGCACTCGATGCGCTCGACGCCAGCGCCTCCGGCGGCCTGCTGCACCTAAACAGCTCCATACCCATCGGACTCGGAATGGGCTCCTCCACCAGCGACGTCCTTGCGACACTCCGGGCCGTGTTCGACGCATGCGGCGCGCCAGCGGATGCGACCTTGCTCGCCCGGCTCGCAGTGAGGGCCGAGGCCGCCGCGGACCCGCTCATGTTCGCCGGTGCGGTGCTGTTCGCACAGCGCGAAGGCCACATCCTTGAGGACTGGGGACGATGGTTCCCTGATTTCCTGCTCCTGAGCATCGACACCGAGCCGCGCTCGGGTGGTCACGATACGTTGGGCCTGCCTGTACCGAACGGCGCCGCCATGCGGGATGAGTACACTGGGCTCGTGCAACAAGCACGTGCCGCGTTCCAGGCACGCGATGCGGCTGCCGTCGCCGCCGCCGCGACTCGCAGTGCCGAACTCAACCAGCGGATCGTACCCCTGCGTGGATTTGAGGATCTGCGCATGCTGGCCGCCACCAGTGGAGCGCTGGGCCTGCAGATCTCGCACTCGGGAACCGTGGCCGGGCTGCTGTTCGATCCGCAGATCGTCCGGCACACGCTGAAACCTCTGCTGACCCAGCTGCGCGCGCGCCAGATGGCCCCGCTCGGGATTTTTCGCACCGGCTGCGATACCTCTCGCGGTGCTGCGTGAAACTCTGTCGATGCGCGCATGCCGGCCTCGGACCCGCACACCGTAGGCTCAACGCGAATCTCGAGCACTCCGACTGAGCCCTTTGGGGGGATCGGCGTGCCGGTAAGATCCGCGTCAAGGCCTCACTCGAGAGTCGTCCAGCCCACACTCCGCCGGATCTCCCATGGATTTTCATGCGCATCGACTGAATTCGATCTGCGCGGAAGGAAGGGCCGCGCATCCATCTACACGGCCCTTCGACTCACCACTTCGGAACAAGTATGCGTCGCCAGAACCCCAGAGGACTCTGGACCGCCGCATCAGAATCCAAACGGACTCCACGTCAATCCGACGAACACCCCGAACGGCATGGTGTTGTAGCTATAGGCCGTCTGATACCGCTTATCAAGCAGGTTCTCTATACGCGCACTCCACCGAAAATCCCGGCCAAGGGGGCCCTCGGCGGTCAGGCCGACCGTGGTGTAGCTCCCCAGGGTCACGGGAAATGCCGTAAACGACGGCGTGTACGCCACATCCGGGCGCGGCCCCATGTAATGCAGGACCAACCCGGTCGTTACTCGGCCGAACTGGTAGCCCAGCGTGAGGTTAGCCATGCTCCTGGCGAGACGTTGCAGCGTCGGATTACCGACCTCGCTCTGCGCGATCGGCTGCTGCAAGGTCACATTGGCATCATAACTCCATCGCCGCCAGCTGCCCCTTGCGGAGAGCTCTGCCCCACGCGTGCGCGTACGCGCGATGTTTTGGAACTGCGTCATTCCGTTCGGCGTCGAGCCGAAGCCCCACATTTCGTTGCCGGTGGTTTGGAACAACGTCATGCGCACATTGACCGGGGCTCCGGACCACTGCAGCGCCGCCTGAACGGTGTGCGCCGATTCCGGCTTCAGGAGGGGATTCGCGGCCCAATACGGGTTGC
>JAKBBE010000131.1 GCA_021826035.1 Pseudomonadota bacterium
TATCGATTGCACCAGCCGGTGTTCCTCGGGCTGTTCTCTGGGGCCGCGCTCTGCTATGCCGTCGTCTTCGGTCGATCCGCGCGCCACATCGGCGACAGTGCTCGCGAGGCGGCCGCCACGCGGGTCGCCGCCGGTGCCGTCATGACCGACGGACTGCTGAACGTCGAGACCGTGAAGGCCTTCGGAGCGGAATCGCTGGTGCGCGGCAAGGCCGGTCGAGCGCTCGAGCGCAGCGAGGCGGCGTGGATTCACTTCTACCGTCGCTACGCCCGCAACGGGTTGGCGGTGGCCGCAGTGTTCACGGCGTTCCTGGCGGCGGCGATGGCCTATGCGGTGCGTGCGGTGCACGCGGGCCGCCTCACCCTCGGCGGCTTCGTGCTCGTCACTACCTACATGCTGCAATTGGTGCGTCCGGCCGAGATGCTCGGTTTCGGGGTGCAAGGGTTTGCGCAAGGCGCCGCGTTGCTCGAGAAGGCGATGGCGCTGCTCTCGGTCGTACCGGAGTCGCGGACCGGTGCGCCGGTACCGAAGACGCTCGACGGCGGGATCGAGTTCGAGCGGGTGACGCTGCGCTATGCCCCGGGCCGAGCGGCGCTCGAGTCGCTCAGTTTCACGGTGGGCGCGGGCGCGACCCTCGGAATCGTCGGCGAGAGCGGTTCGGGGAAATCTTCCATCGTGAGGCTGCTGCTGCGACTGATCGAGCCGGAGAGCGGCGTGATCCGCCTCGGCGGTCTTGCGCTCACCGAAGTCTCGCCGGGGGCGCTGCGCGGTGCGATCGCGGTGGTGCCTCAGGATGTGGTGCTGTTCGATGACACGATCGAGTTCAACATCACGGTCGCAAAGCCGCAGGCGAGCCGAGAGGAGGTGCAGCAAGCGGTGCGGATTGCGCAGCTCGAAGAGTTCGTCGCAGCGCTGCCGGACCGATATGACACCGTCGTCGGGGAGCGGGGAGTGCGGATCTCGGGCGGAGAGCGCCAGCGGATCGCGATTGCGCGGGCGGCACTGCGCCGCCCGCTCGTGTATGTTTTCGATGAGGCGACCTCGGCGCTCGACAGCCGCACCGAGCAGGCGGTTCTCACCGGTCTGCGCGCGGCGGCGGGCTCGGCCACAACGGTGCTGATCGCCCATCGCCTGGCGAGCGTCGTGCAGGCGCAGTGCATTCTGGTGTTGCAGGGCGGACGCGTGATCGAGTGTGGCCGCCACGAGGCGCTGCTGCAGGCCGAAGGACGATATGCCGCGCTGTGGGCGGCCCAGCACCCGGGTGCAGCGGCGGCGTGAGCCGCGTCCCGTGAGGGGTGAACCGCCCGCGTGCCATTTCTGACCCAAGACGGCAGAAATGACGGTGTCGGCGGCGCGGCGGCCGTGTTACAGATGTGCACGCAAAGGAGGCCCGCGGAACGGGTCTGGCGGGACAGAGGAGGCATATGCATCAGGGCACGGAATTTGTGTGGGCGGAGCCGTATTGGCTGGCGCAGCATGTCCACCTCGCCTTGTACGGCAATCATGCGGTCCTGATGGATCTGCGGCGCAACCGCTACCTTGCGGTGCAGCCGGCCGCGCGGCTGGCGGGTTGGATCGCAGCGTGGCCACTGCCGGCCGTACGGGCGCCCGGCGCCCCGCCGGCGGTTCTGGGCCGGCTGGTCGAGCACGGGATGCTGGTGCGTGAGCGTGGCGCCGGTCATGCGGCGACGCCGGTCGTGAACGCTTTGCCCGAGCGCACGCTGCTCGAGTTCGATTTCGATGCGCCGCCGCGGCCGAACGGGCGCGACCTGCGCCGCGCCGCATGGGCCTGTGCCGCGGCGGCGAGCGCCCTGAAACTTTGGCCGATGTACACGGTGCTCGAGCAGCTGCGCCGGCGCCGCCCCACCACCGCGCCGCCCGGCGCGCGATTCGATGTTGGGCATGCACAGGCCCTGGTGCGCCGATTCGTGCATCTGCGGCCGTGGTTCTACAGCGCGCGCGGCGCCTGTCTGCTCGACTCGCTGGCGCTCCTGACCTTTCTTGCCGAGTACGGCCTGCACCCGCATTGGGTCTTTGGCGTGCGCACCGCACCGTTTCACGCGCACTGCTGGGTGCAGGACGGGGAGGTCCTGTTCAACGATGCGCCCGATCGTGTGCGCCAGTACGCGCCCATCCTCAGGATCTGATCGTGTTCCGCTACCTCGTATTCGTCTGGAACGACGCGGACGCCGCGGCGCGCGCGCAGGCGCAGACCGTGCTCGAAGGACCCGAGCAGCCGATTGGCACGTGGCGGACGGTCAGCCGAGGCGCCGGCTTCGAGGTGCGCTGCGTGGGCGAGTGGAGCTCGGGCAATGCCGCCCGGCACCTCGCGGGCGGGCGGGGCGTGGTGATGGGTGTGTTGTTCAAGCCCGACGGCGCGGGCATCTCGCGGCCCGCGCCGTCCGCCTTTGATGACCTGGAAAGCCGTTCGATCGCAGCGTCCGACGGCCGACGCCTCCTCGAGCGCTACTGGGGCCGCTACGTCGCGGTGCTCTTCGAGCCGGGTAGCGGCCGTGTCTGCGTCCTGCGCGATCCATCCGCCGGCCTGCCGTGCTACACGATGCGGCTCGGAGCGCTCGAGGTCTATTGCGCGTCGGTCACCGACGTGTTGCCGATGTGCGGGCGGAGGCTCAAGACAGACTGGGCGTACGTTGCCGCCTGTCTCAGCCTGGTGCGCGAGCACAGCCGGCGCACCGGCCTTGAGGGCGTCTCGCAGCTGGTCGGCGGTGAGTGCGCCCGCCACCACGGCGGTGCGCTCCTGAGGGTCTGTCAGTGGGATCCACTCGAGATCGGCGCAGCGGCGCCCATCGAGGAACCCGAAGCGGCCGAGATGCTGCGTCGCTGCACCGAGGACGTGGTTCGCGCCTGGGGCTCGTGTTATCCGAGCGTGTTGGTATCGTTGTCGGGTGGTCTGGACTCGTCCATCATTCTCACAGCGCTCGCGGGCGGGCTGGCACCCCGGGTCGAGTGCTTCCACTACTATCCGCCGCACACGGATCTGGATGAGCGGCGCTTTGCGTATCTTGCGGCCAAGTCCGTTGGGCTCGGGCTGATCGAGCGCATCCGACCGCTCGGGGTGGATCTGCGGCCGTTGCACACGCTCATCCCGAGTGCCGAGCCCACCAACTACTTGTTCTATCTCGAGCACAGCCGCCGCGAGGCGATGCTCGCAGCGGAGCGCGGCGCTGCCGCGCTGTTCATCGGATATGGTGGGGATCAACTCTTTTATCAGGAGCGCGCCGAATGGGCGCCGGCGGAGCTGCTGCGCCGGCGCGGGCTGAGTCCGAAGGTGCTGCGTGCGCTGCTGGATGCGGCACGCGTCGATGACCTGTCGGTCTGGCGTGTCCTCGGGGTGACGGTCCGCGAGGTGCTGGGTGCTGAGCGTTGGAGCCCGCTTCGCGAGGGCGGACGCGAGCGGCCGCTGCTCGCGCCCGAGACGCTGCGCCAGGCGCTCGACGCAGCAGCCTGTTTGCATCCGCTTGCGCATCGACACGCCGAGGCGTCGAGTGCCAAGCGTTGGCATGCGCACCAGGTGCTAGCGCCGTTCGACGCATACGATCCCTTCGCCGCGCCCGGCGATGCGGATCGGATTGCGCCGCTGGTGGCCCAGCCGTTGATCGAGGTGTGTCTGCGTATCGCGCCAGCGATCCACACGGCCGGTGGCTGGGGCCGGGCGCTTGCGCGGCGCGCGTTCCACGATGCGCTGCCGGCGCCGATCCGCAACCGCCGCGACAAGGGCGGTATCGAGGCGCACGCGCGGATGACCGTGGAGCGCAACCGGCCGCTGTTGCGCGAACTGCTGATCGAGGGCGAGCTGGTGCGCGCCGGGCTGCTTCGGCGCGCGCCGTTGGAGCGGGCGCTCGGGGGCGGGGCGGAAATCAAGACTCAGTCCGGAGAATTGCTGGAGTACGCCAGCATGGAGGCATGGCTGCAGTGTTGGCGACGACAAGGCTCGTCATGAGTGCCCAACATGTGGCACACTGGCGTGCAGGCAGCAGGGATCATGGACTATAACCAGCAAGCCTCCAGAGAGGGGACACAGGAGCGTGGCGCGGCGCGGCGGGTGCGTCGGGCGGCATGGATTGCGCTGGCGTTGACCCCCCTGGCCGCTCGCGCCTGGGCCGATGGTCCGGTGACTCAGTTCAATCTTCCCGCCGAGCCTCTGCCCCAGGCTGTCATCGATTTCTACCGTCAGTCGGGCGTGCAGGCGATTTACGCTGCAACACCCCAGGTGCAGCAGCTGAAGACCCACGCCGTCGCGGGCCGCATGGACAGCTCCGCGGCGCTCGAACGGATGCTGGCAGGCACCGGTCTCACCTTCTTCTTCGACACTTCCCGCTCGGTCATCATCCGTCCGTTGGCCCGTCCGGGTCGCCCCGGGGTGCGACCCGATGCGGCGCGGGTGGCGGCAGTGCCGCTTAAAAATCCGCAGCCGGATTTAAAGCCGGCGAACCTGCGGCCCGTGGAGGTCACCGGCAGTTTGATCAGCGGCGTCCGCTCGACCATTGCGCCGCTGGTGTATCTGCGTCGCGCGGATCTGGACCGCGCGGCCTATCCGAACGTGCAGCAGGCCTTGTATGCGCTACCGTTGGTGTCGCTGGAGGGGCCTCGCGAGGACCTCGGCGTCGACAACAACGATCAGTACGGTGCCGCGATCAACCTGCGCGGACTCGGCACCGGCGCGACGCTCGTCCTGGTGAACGGTCACCGCCAGCCGTTCGGTGGCCTGACCGGAGATTTCGTGGATGTTTCCACCATACCCTGGAGCGCCGTGCGACAGATCGAGGTGCTGCCGGACGGCGCCTCGGCGCTCTATGGCGCAGATGCGGTCGCTGGCGTCGTCAACATCATCATGCGTGACAATTTCACCGGAGCGCAGTCCGAGGTGCGCTACGGGACGGCGGTCGGCGGCCGTGCCGAATGGATGGCCGCACAGCTGTTCGGGACTCGCTGGAGCAGCGGGCACGCCATGATGGACTATGAGTACTCCGATGCCACGCCGCTCGCGGCCGCGGCCCGCGCGTACGCGGCCAACGCGAATAAGATCCCCTACGGCGGCGCCAACTACGACTCGTACTATTCCAATCCAGGAAACGTCCTGGATCCGTTCACGCTGCAGCCGAGCTACGGCATCACCGCCGCCGGTCTGAGCCGGACTGTCAATCTGCAGAACCCCTTCACTTCGGCGCAGATTTTCCCCGACCGCATGGCGCAGGAGTTCTACGGTTCGGTGCGCCAGCGCATCGGCTCGAACGTCGAGCTGTTCGCGCAAGGCCGCTACACGGAGCGCAATACCACGCTCAGCACCCGTCCAGATGCGACAGTGCTGCAGGTGCCGGCGAGCAATCCGTACTACGTCAATCCGTTTGCCGGCGTGCCCTATACGCTGGTGGCCTACAACTTTCTGCCGCTGCTCGGACCGACGCGCTTTGGCAGCACCACGCGGGTCTACACCGGCACGGCGGGGGCGACCATTCGTCTCGGGGACCGCTGGCAGATGACGGTGAGTGAGTCCGGCGGCAAGCAGATCCTCTCGGTGAACCAGTACGGCGTGGTCGATTCGGCGGCGGTGGCCGGATTGATGGGGAGCGCCAATCCGGCCACCGCCTTCAACCCCTTCGCAGTCGCCCCGACGGCCAATGCTGCGGTCGCGGCGGCCATTGCGCAGACCTACTTCGAGCATTCGGCCGCGGGAATCCAGTCGACCGATGCCGTGGCGAGCGGCCCGCTGATGCGCCTGCCGGCGGGGCGGGTGAAACTGGCCGTGGGGCTCGAGCGGCGCTCCGAGACGCTGGAGATCGCCCGGCCCGCCGCGCAACCTCTGCAGACCGTATCGTTGGTGCAGTCATTCGACCGGCATGTCCTGTCGGTGTTCTCGCAGTTGCACGTGCCGCTGCTCGGTTCGGCCGGCCATCGGATGCTGACGCCACGGCTGACGCTCGATCTGGCCGGGCGCTACGATGACTACAGCGACTTCGGCGGCACGTTCAATCCCACGGCCCGCCTGCAGTGGACCGCGAATCCGTGGCTGAAGCTGCACGCCAGCTGGGGTCGCTCATACCGCGCCCCGAAACTGGATAATCTGTACGACACGTCGCAGAACATCGCCGGCCTCGTGTCGCTCCTCGATCCGAGTTCGCCGAGCGGGCGCTCCTTGGTGCTCGCCGAGCAGGGATCGAACCCGGCACTGCGCGAGGAGACGGCACGGACCTGGACGGCCGGTGTTGACCTCTCGCCGTGGCGCGGCGTGCAGTTCTCCTTCACCTACTACAATATCAACTACCGCAATCGCATCGAGCAGCCGGCCGCCGATGATCCGTTCGGCATTCTGCAGCACCAAGCCGAGTGGTCCGCGGTCATCAACCGTAATCCGACGCGCGCGCAGATCAATGCGATTTGCAACAGCTCGCAGTTCTTCGGTTCGGCCGAGTCCTGCCTGCTCAGTCAGCCGGTGGCGATCGTGGATCTGCGCTTGGCGAATCTCGCCACCACCCGCACCCGGGGACTGGACATCGAAGCGCTGCAGCACTTGTGGACTCGCTGGGGACATTTTCAGGTGCAGGTGCGTGGGGAGGATGTGCTGGCGTTCACGCAGTCCGTGACGCCGAGTTCACCTGCGATCAGCATCCTCGACACCGTGGGCAATCCGCTGTCGGTGCGACTGCAGGGCACGCTCGCCTGGAGTCGGCACGGCGCCGCGGCGCCCGGGTGGGGCGGGGCGCTGATCGTGAACTACACCGGTGCGTACCACAATCCCGGCAGCACGCTGCTGCCGCAGGTCGCGCAGTGGACCACGGTGGATGCCTATGCCCGCTACCGGCTGCAATCAACGCACCTGGGGCCGACGACCGTGACGCTGAACGCGGTGAATCTGTTCGACCAAGCCCCGCCGTTCGTCGACAGTCTCTACGGCTACGACGTGGCCAATGTGCAGGCGCTCGGACGCGTCCTCAGCCTGCAGATCACGCAGCGCTGGTAGCTCGCACCGCCTCAGGTGTATTGCCAGCCCATGCCGGTGTCGTACTTGAAGCCGAGCAGTCCGCCCTGTGTCGCGGAGACCGGGTCGAGTTCGATGAGCTCAGCGGGTTCGTCGGCCGCTGCGGCCGCAGCGCCGGGATTCATCTCGGGTGTCTCGGGGGTCGGGGTGCTCATGACGTGGCTCCTGCTCAGGGGTGAAGAAGCGGGACGCAGAGAGGGTGCCCCTCGCGGGCGGGTGAGAACGGCTCAATCTTAGCGAGATGGGGGGGCCGCGAAAAATATTTTTGCGGCAGGAGGGGGGGGGAGGCCCTCCCGGTGCATCTTCAGTACCAAGGAATAGGGCATGGACAAACGATTCGGTGAGATCAGGCGGTTCCCGCGACCGGCGGGAACGGAGGCGTTCTTCGAGCAACTGTGCCGGGCTCACGAGGCGCAGCTGCTCGCCTATCTCACGCAAATGCTCGGCCGCG
>JAKBBE010000132.1 GCA_021826035.1 Pseudomonadota bacterium
GCGTCACTCGCTTGCAGTGAGATGCTGGTCGTGCCGGCGAGCTGATGGGTCAGCTGGGCTCCACCCATCAGGGTCTGCGAGTCATACGGCGAGCGCTGATAGGTGCTGCGCGCGTACTCGCCGTACACCGTGAACCGATTGGTGAGTCCGAAATTCAGGTTCAGGAACGGTCCGGTGGTGACGTAATTCACCGTCTGAAGGTTCTGTGGGGTCGGCGCGCCGAGCGGATTCGCCTCACCCTCGTTGAAACTGTCGTTCAGCATCCACTGCAGCGGATCGGTGGGCTTGCCCCACAGCGCGCTGCCGTTGAAGTTCCCGTAGAAACTTCCGCTGAACGAATTGCGGATGTATTGCACCCGATCGATGTTGCCCAGGAGGTTCAGGCTCAACCGACCCGTGCGGACGTAATCCATGTCGAGCCCGACGATACCGATGCCATCCCCGCTGTGCTGACTATTGCTGAGGGTCGCGTTGTCGGTGTACGAGAGCCCCGCGAGCGCATCGATGTACCCGGTGGAAAGCGGGCCGGTTCCGAAGGACCCGGGCTGCGCCATCCCCGGAAACTGTTGTCCGTACGCCAGCACCGGCAAGGCCAGCGGAGCGAGGAGTAGGATGCGCGTGATCGTTTTCACCATGATCCACCGTGTACAGGCGGGCGCTGCTGCACACTGTCCGCGCTTCGCCGCTGATGAAGGCTGCTGCGCATTAGTCGCCCCCTGGGGCGCCAGCGCGGTCGTTGCCGTAGCCGTAATAATAATATGCGGAGTTGACCGACCGTACGCTCTGATTGAGCACGAGCGAGATGGACGGATGTCCCTCGAGGAGCTTCAGTGCATCGAGCAACACCGGCTGTGGCGTAAATTCCGCGCGTACGACCACCACGATCTGCCCGGCCACATGCGAGAGCGTCACCGACTCCGTGGTCTGCAGCAGCGGGGGGGAGTCGAACACGACCACCCGCTGCGGGTCGTTGGCCCCCAGTTCTCCGGCCAGCTGCTCCATGCGGGCGCTGGCGAGCAGTTCGGTTGCCTCCTCGGAGCCGGTACCGGCCGCCAGGAACGACAGCGTCGGCAGGTCCGTCGGGCAAATCAGAGACTCGACGTCCACGGCGGGATCGCGCAGTGCATCGAGCAGCCCCGAAGCATCACCTCTTCCGAGCACGTGACTCAATTGGGGCTTGGCCACATCGGCGTCGACCAGGAGCACGCGCAGATCCTTCTCCAAGGCCATGCTCAGCGCGAGGTTCACGGCCGTGAACGTCTTGCCCTCCCCCGACATGGCACTGGCAATCATGACCAGATAGCCCTTCGGGGCGCGGGGCGCACCGCGCCCGATCGCTCGGGCGATGATCGGTTGCTTGATCTTGCGGTATTGACGAACCAGCACCTGCAGGTCTTCCTGCGGCGCCAGCAGTCCGGCCGCCCGTAGCGTCCCTCGCTCGATCGGGACCATGGGTCCGTGCGCATGCGCGGGCGGAGTTCTGAGCCCCTCCCCCTCGGAACGCGCGCTCGGCCGCTGGGCCGCCTCAGCCGGAGCCCCGCTCGCCGCGCGCCCCGACTCCTGCAGCTTGCGGAGTGCCTTTTCGACGAGGCTCATGTGCGCAGGCCTCCCACCAGATTCGAAATATGCGTGTTCAACACGAGCACCGCCAACCCGAGGAGCACCAGACCGACCGTACCGCAAGCATATAGCACCGTGCTGCGGTGCCGTTCCGCGCGGCGCCGGTCCGCCCAGGCCATGCTGACGGCGCCCAGCACCGTCAAACCCGTTACCGCTGCCAGCTGCCGGGTGCTGACGAATGCCGGCTGCAGCATGTGCAGCAGATAGGCCACACCCAATCCTGCGCCCAATGCCGCGATCAACGACACGATGATCAGACGCGGCCGTTTCGGGGCGACCGGCGTGTACTGCGCCATCGGTGGATCGATGACCTGGAATTTCACCGTGCCGGTGGATGCGGCCTGCTGGCCCAGCCGCGTGCTGTCCAGTCTTCCGAGGAGCGCGTTGTACTGCTTCTTCGTCACCGTATAATTGCGCATCAGATCGGCGTATTGGGCCTGCACCTGAGGCGCGACCTGCATCTGCGCTTTCAGCTGCGCGATCCGCTGGCGCTGATCGGCGATTTGCTGCTGAAGCGACGCAATCGTCACTTGCTGGGCATTGTATTTCTCCTCCAGCCGCTGGTAGACCGGATTGGCGGTGAGCCCGAGCGCCGAGGCCGCACTCACATCGCCGTGCTGGGCCGCCGCCATCTGCTTCTTTTCCCGGGTCTTTAGCTCTTTGAGGGTTTCGCGCAGGGCGATGACATCCGGATACTTGTCCGTGTACTGCAGCAGCATCTGGGCCAGGCGCTGCTCGTCCTGCTGGATCTGTTGCTCGGTATCGAGCGCCGCGCCACTGAGCGGCGCGCTCGTCGGCCCACCCGTCGTGTACTGCTGCCCGGTGTGCAGCTCGCGCGCCAGGGCGTCCCCTTCACGCTGGGCGACGAAGAGATTCTGCTGCAGCGTCGTTAAGCTCTGCTGATCGCTCTGCAGGCGCGAGAAATAATCGCCCTGATCGCTCGGCAACAATCCGATGTTGCGCTTCTTGAAGTTCGCGAGCTTCTGCTCGGTCGCGGAGAGCTTTTGGCCATATTGCGAAATCTGCTGATTCAGGAACTGTACGGCCTCCTGCGAGCCCTGGTTCTTGTCGAGCAGCGTGCCTTCCACGAAGGTATTGAGCAGTGTATTGACCACCTGCACGGCGCGCGCGCGATCCGGATCCTTGTAGGTGATCGTGAACAGCGCCGCCGAACCCCGCCCCGGCGCAAACTGACCCGTGATGTCCAAGTTCTTACGCAGCTTGTCGATGACGAGCTGCTGTTGGGCGCTGGTCAGCGCGCCGGCCATGAGATTGGTGCCGTTGGCCACTTTCTGCAGTTCCGGGGTGCCCAGAATGGCCTCGCGCACCCGCTCGATCTGGTTCTCGACGTTGTCGGCGAGTCCAATCCCGCGCGTCGCCTGACTCAGCGTGGTGCCGGTGTCGACAAAGACCCGCGCCTTGGCCTCATAGGTATTGGGGATCAGGAAGATGACTGTCCAGAGCGCGATAGCGACACCCCAGGCCACGAACAGGGCCACCCACTTGAACCGCCAGGCGCCACGCAGTTGGTCGAGCAACTCCTCGACCGTGGCGTGAATCGTCGGTTTCTGGTCGGGCGCAGTCGGCATGAAAATGACCTGATCTAGAAGAGGGATTCGGGGACGACCAGCACATCACCCGGATGCACTGGGTAGTTCTGCGACAGCTCGCCCTTGTTGAGGAGGTCCGACAGGTGCACGTGGATCACGGTGACGTGGCCATCCACCTGCCGCTCGAGCTTCGCGTCATTGCCCGCCGCATAGGGGGTGAGTCCGCCGGCGGCCAGGACCACATCGAGCACACGCATGCCCTCGTGATAGGGAATGGACTCCGGGTGCACCACCTGGCCAATCACCTGCACCTGGCTCAGCACGCTGAGTGCCTGATTGACGATGACCGTCACCCTCGGATGACGGATGTATTGGCTCAGCGCCTTGTCCAAGTCCTCGGACAGCTGTACGGGCGTCTTGCCCGCGGCCATCATATTGGCGATGAGCGGCGTTGAGATCCGCCCGTCCGGGCGCACCGGGACCGCTTTCTGCGACAGGTCCGGATTCTGCCAGACGAAGATGTCGAGCACGTCACCGGGGCCAATCACGTAGTTCTTGGCCTCCTGGGGCGTGAGGGGTGCCTTCGCCGCCGGCGGGGCGGCGAAGGCGGGCAGCACGACGCTGAGGGCAAGCACAACGCCGAGCGCCCAACCGGAAAAACGGGACAGGGATCGCACCATAATTCGAGCCTATCTCAAAAAAGTCCTGAGGTCTGTGGGCCAGGTCGCACGCCCTCGGCCGCCCCGTTTCAGCGCGGCTTCAGCGCGGCGAGCAGCTGCTCGGCGGCCTGTCGGGACGTAAAGACGGTCGTGCCGGAGAGCGCCTGGGTCAGGACGGTGCGGGCCTTGGCCGGCTGCCCCGCCTTGGCGAGCGCATAGGCGTAGTGATACGCGATGTCCGGGTCATGCGGCGCCAGCTGGGTCGCGTGCTCGAGGTACGGCAGCGCCTGTCGGCTCTGCCCCCGCCGAGCGAGGATCCAGCCGAGCGTATCGGCCACGCTCGGGGCCTGAGGAGCGAGTTTGTACGCCCGCTCGGCATAGCCCAAGGCGTGCGGGCGGCCCAGATGACCGAGCGCCCAGGCGAGATTGTTCAGCGCCACGACATCATTCGGTGCCGCGGCGATCGCCTGCTGATACTCGCCAATCGCCTGCGGTAGCGCCTTGCGCACGGTCAGATCGTAATCTCCGAGCACGGTGCGCACCTCCCAATCCTTCGGCACGCGCGCCAGCCACTGTTCAAGCGGCTGCTCGGGATGCGCCGCATGCGCCGCGACCTCGACTTCGTAGAGCTGCACGGCGAGCAGCGCGCTCGGCCGCAGCCGCTGCGCCGCGGCGAGGTCCTCCATCGCCGCGGCCGTCTGACCGAGTTTCCCCTCGACCGTGCCCTTCAGGGCCAGAACGCCCGCATTCTGCGGCTGCGCCTTCAGGAGCGCATCGACGCGCGAGAGCGCGGCCTGAGCCTTGCCTTCGTGCACATCGAGGAGTGCCAGCGCACTCTCGGCCGGCAGCCAATGCGGCTCGGCATGGGCAGCCTTCTCGAGCGACGCCCGCGCCGCGAGCGGTTGATTCAGGGCCAGTTGCGCCCGCGCGGTATTGAACCAGAACGTGGCATTGTCGGGCGCGAGGTGTGCGGCCTTCGCGAAGCGCGCGAGCGCTGCGCTGAACTGGTTCGCCTGCATCAACATCCCGCCGGCATTCTCCTCAAGCGCGGCGTTCTTCGGTTGCGTGGCCACCGCGGCATCGAGCGCCGCATCGGCCGCCTTCAAGTCATTCTGTGCGAGCGCCACGTGCGCCTGCGCAAACCAGATCGCCGCGGGCGGATGTGCACCGGCGGCCGCAAGCACCGAGCGGGCCTGCGGGAAGTTGCGCTCGCGGAAATACACATCGGCCAGCGCGAGACGGACTGGAAGCGCCTGCGGGTGGGCGCTGAGCACGGCCTCAAGGCGCCCGATGGCCGCCTGGGGCTGGCCCATGGCCTGCTCGATGCCGGCCAGATCGATCAGCGAGCCGACATCGCCCGGATCGGCCGCGAGTGCCCGAGTCAGCAGCGCGCGGGCCGCCTGCGGCTGGCCGCGCTGCACATCGAACGCCGCCGCAAGATTGAGCACCGCCGGATTCTTCGGCTGTGCGGTGACCAGCCGCGCCATCTCGGCACCGGCGGCACCGACACCGTGCACGGCAGCCACCGCGTCGATCAGCATGCGATCACGACGGACATCGGCGCTGCCATGAGTCTGCTGCAGCAGCGAGAGCGCCTGAGCGGCTTGGCCGCTGCCGAGATAGACCGCGGCGAGATTGAGCTTGGCCGCCTGGTCCTTCGGATGAGCGCGCACCACGCCCTCGAGGGCCTGGGCGAGCGCATGCGCATTGCCGGTCCGCTCGGCCGCGGCGCCATAGAGCGAGAGCAGCTGCGGATCGAGCGTCGGGGCGCTCAGGGCCGGCGTCAGCACCGAGAGTGCACCCTGCGGCTCTCCGAGTTTCAGCTGCACTTGCGCGAGGAGCTTGCGTGCCTCGAGATTATCCGGAGTGCGCCGCACCACGTCCTGCAGCTGCTCCTGCGCCTGCTCGAGGTCCCCGCGCTGCAACAACGCGGCGCCGAGCAGCATGCGCGCTTGCACGAACGTCGGCGTGTCGGCCACGACGCGCTCGAGCAGATTGATGCCACCGTTGAGATCGCGATGCGCGAGCTTGAGGCGGGCCGACAGCAAGAGCGTCTCCGGCGCCGTCGGCTCAAGTGCCGCCAGGCTCGCCTGACTCTGGGCGGCGGCATCGATCTCCCCGAGCGCGAGGCGCGACTCGGTGAGCGCAATCAGTGCGGTGACGCGGTGCAGCACCGGCTCGGCATGCGCCATCCGCTTCAGCGCCGCGCTCAAATTGTGCTCGGCCGGTCCGAACTGCCCCTGCCACTCATCGATGCGGCCCGCGAGCACCCGAGGTTCGGGCGACTTCGGATCGAGCCGCACGGCGGTCTGCAGCTGCTGCAGGGCCGCGTCGAGCTTACCCTGCTGGACGAGCGCCTCGGCGCACAGGTCGCGAGCCTCGGTATCGTTCGGGCGCGCGCTCAACACCGGCTTCAACAGAGCGAGTGCGCCCTCCGCCTGATCGGTCGCGATCAGCGCTTTCGCCTTCAGGAGCGTGCGTTGCGGTTCCGCGATCTGCAGTTTGTTTTCGGCGAGCGCCGCGAGGAGCGTCTTGGCCTTACCCGTGACCAGCCACACGCGGGCCTGCAACAGGTTGACATCGGCGCCGCGGGCGCCGGAGAGAATCGCATGTTCGAGCGAGGCGCTGGCCCCGGTCGGATCGCCGGCGGCAAGTCCGAGCCGCGCCAGCAGCAGCCAGGCCTGCGCATTGCGCGGCTGCTTCTGCACCACGGCGCGCAGATCGACCGCGGCGCGCTGCCACTGTCCATCGTTCATCTCGCGTTCGGCGCGGTGCATCCGGTAGGTCGGCGTCAGCAGCGCCCCGCAGCCGGTGAGCGCGAGCGCCGTGAGTACCACGCCCGGTGCGGCCCACGGGACACGCCGGGAGTTCATCCTGTTCGTCATGTTCCAACCTCCGCATGCACTATCGGCGCAAGCTCGGCCGAGGCAATACTCAACCGCGCCCGCGCGGCAGCACAATCCGGATGACAGATCGCCCGCAACGCCGTCAGTGAGGATACCGGCCGAGTCGTGAACGCCGCAATCCCGTACCAAAGTTGCGACAGTCGCGCATCGACGAAATGGCGCCTGCCGATCTTCTCGCGCGACCAGATGAGCGAACGTTGCCCGCTCCTATCGGTCACGGTCATTTCCTGCCAGGGGCCGGACGTGCTGTTGACGATGCGCGTGCCGATCAAGGTGAGGGCCGCCTTGTCGCCGAGCAGCGAATTCCAATACCCCAGCAACTTACCCTCCTGGGTCTGGGTGCGGTATGCCACCTCGAACGTCTCCACCGAGTGCCCGCGCGGGGTGTCGTAGCGTTGCTGGGACTCGGCGCTCGCATCCAGGTATTGAGGGGACCAGGTGCTGTAGGTGATGCGCTCCGGACCGGTCCATCCCGCCGGCGCCGCCGGCCAGGTGATGGCCACCGGTTGATCGGCCACGGGCGAGAGCCACTCCCTGCCATAGACCAGCATCGGCAGGACCACGAGCACCGCCAGGGTCGACAGCGCGCGGCCGGCGGACGCCTCGCCCCCATCCGTCACGAGCGGTGCGGCCGGTGCCGCGCTCGAGGTACTACGGCCCGCGGCCGCGCGCCGGTCCCATCGGATCGCGAGCACCCCGGCGA